>DATAVJ010000158.1:0-11600 GCA_036267795.1 Rudaea sp. | reverse complement strand
CGCGTATCACCCGGTGGAAATATCGGTTTAAGAGTTGGGACCGCCGGCAATGCCGCACGGAATGCGCCGAAGACCGGCGCGCGGGATGCGTAGGTTAGCAGGAACCGCCTCAGGAGTGGACGGCGAACGTTGCGTGTCGTTCAGCCGCCGCTATGCGAGAGTGTCGTATCGCCGCTGGAAAGTTTGAAGTGCGCAATGTTGGCGTGCCGGAACGGTGTGAGGTCTTGCTCCTTGCCGTCGACTTCAACCGACGCACCGGTCACGTTGCCGAGTCGCGCGTCGATCGACTGCGCACTGTGATAACTCCGCGTCGTTCCCGCGGCCAGCAATCCGTAATCGAGTTTCTGACCGTCAGCTGTGGTGACCTCGACCCAGCTCGGCTCGGCGAGCGTGATCTTCAATGTATGTTGGCCGACCGGAGCCGCCACTTCGTCGGCCTGTTTCGGCACATCGGCAGGCGACGTCGACGCGAACGGTGTCATCGATGCAGCGAGCGGACGATCCTCGGCAGCGCTGGGCTTTACGCTCGGCGTCACGTCGGTTGCGGGTGCCGTAGGGTTCGACGTTTTCTGTTCGGCATCATTGTGCGCGACGGACGTGGTTTCGGCCGAATCGAGCGGCGCGATGCGGACGAGATTCGAATCGAATCCAGCGCGCATGGCGAGCAGCACGGCTGGCACGATGATCACGCCCGTCAAAACGAGATAGAGCGCGGAACCGGAATAGCGTTCGAACAAATAGCGCGGACGCGAAATGGTGCCGCTCGTCGTCAGCGGCGGCAAACCGGAATGATCCTCCAGCACACGATCGGCGAGGATGCGCGGCAATTCGAGCAGCGTGAGATATTTGTGCAGATAGCCGCGCAAATAAACGCCGTGTCCGATGCGATCGAATTCGTCGCGCTCGAGCGCATCGAGCACCCTGAGCTGGAGTTTCGTGCGCGTTGCGGCGTCTTCGCGCGTCATTCCGCGTGCTTCGCGCGCGGCGCGCAGACGCTGCCCGAGGCTTTCGGTTTCGACGACGTCGTCCGGGAGCGTCTCCGGTATCGCGGATGCAGCTTCCACCGTTTCCATGGGCGGCATGTCGTGCTCGCTGACATGCGGCTTATCGTGGTCGAGGTTGTCGTCCGGCTGAAGCCGATAGCTGTCGGAGTCTGGGCCGTTATTTTGTGTATTCATCGTGGCGGGCACTACGGCATCAAAAAAGGACAATTGGATGTTTTCAGCGTCCGGCTGAGTGCACTCCTTTTGACCATCCGTGGCCGTGTATACCTCATTTCGATCGCGGTTTTCCGTGCCCACGATCTCAATGAGCCTCTGAAGTCGATGAAGTCGTCGAATCCAAGGCGCGGACCTGCTCCGAATCGGGGAACGACTCGCGCAATCGCTGCGCATAATCGCGGGCCGAATCGGCGTGGCCGAGCTTTACTTCGATATTCCGGGCCAGCAGCAGGGCCGCCGGATCCGGCGCGCCGAGCGCCTCGAAACGCTGCACGAACGCGCGTGCGCGGAAGAAATCGTTCTTCTGATAAAGGACATTCGCCATTTCGAACAGCGCGACGCCGTTTTTCGGATTCGATTCGAGCGCCTTGCGGAAGTCCGCGGCCGCGTCGTCCAGATGCGCGCTGCCTTCTTTCATCAGGCAACTGCCGGCATTGGTGTACAGAACGTCCGGCGTCTTGTAGAACGGATCGGTCATCGCGGCGGTGAAATATTGTTGCGCCTGCACGAACTTGCCTGCCGCGCAGAGGAACTGACCGTAGTTGTTGTTGGCGTCGCCCGATTTGGGAGCGAGCTGCGCGGCGCGTGCGTAGTGCTCCTCGGCGGCTTTCGGATTGCCGATGCGCTCGTAGAGCACCGCGATGACGGTGTGCGCATCGACGAAATTCGGATCGTATTCGAGCGCCTTCTGCAAATTCTCCAGCGCGTATTCGAGTTTGCCTTGTTGCAGGTACTGCTGGCCGAGCTGCACGCGTACGCGCGCGGCGTCTTCTTTCTTGTCCGCTTTCGATTCCGATACATTCGTTGTCTTCGCATCGGACATGTGCCTGATTTCGTTCGACGAGCCGCACGCCCCGAGCAACAGGCTAGTTGCCACGCAAAGGAACCGGATCGAATTAGGCTGCATTCTTCGCTCCCTCCTCGATTCGACGGCGGAAATCGGCCTGCCGTCGCGTCCGGTCCAGCACCTGTCCTTTGAGCTGCCCGCAGGCGGCATCGATGTCGTCGCCGCGCGTGCGGCGGACCATCGTCAGCACATCGGCATCGAGCAGGATTTTCTGGAAGCTGCGGATCGTGGTTTCATCCGAGCGCTCGTACTGCGTTCCGGTGAATGTATTGAAGGGAATCAGATTCACCTTGCTCGGCACCTGGCGCATCAGCTTGATCAATTGCCGGGCCTGCTCGGGCCGGTCATTTATACCTTTTAGCATTGTATACTCGAACGTGATCGACGTACGTGCGCGCCGCGCGGCATAGCGCTGGCAGGCGCCGATCAATTCGGCGATCGGATATTTCTTGTTCAATGGAACGAGTTCGGTGCGCAATTCATCGTTCGGGGCATGCAGCGAAACCGCCAGCGAAACGTCGCTCATCTCGCCGAGTTTGTCGATCATCGGCACGAGGCCGGCCGTCGACAGCGTGACGCGTTTGTTGGCCAGACCGAAACCCAGATCATCGCGCATCACGCTCATCGCGCGAACGACGTTGTCGAAATTGAGCAACGGTTCGCCCATTCCCATCATCACGACGTTGGTGAGCTTGCGCTGATAATGTGGCACGTTGCCGAGATGTTTCGCGGCAACGAAAACCTGGCCGATGATTTCCGCGGACGACAGATTGCGATTGAAACCTTGCGTGCCGGTCGAACAGAACGTGCAGTTCAGTCCGCAGCCGATCTGCGACGAGACGCACAGCGTGCCGCGGCCGGATTCGGGAATGAACACGGTTTCGATGGCGCTGCCGCCGTCCATGCCAAGCAGCCATTTATGCGTGGCGTCGGCGGCCTGCTTCTCGAACATCGTCTTCGGCGGAACGATCTCGACCGCACTCTCGAGCTTGTCGCGCAAGGCTTTGCCGACATCCGTCATCTGCGCGAAATCGGTGACGTGACGATGATAAATCCACTTCATCACCTGTTCGGCGCGATACGGTTTTTCGCCGAGCTGCTCGAACAGATCGCGCAGACCTTGGCGATCGTAATCGAGCAGATTGACTTTCGTCGTCGTCACTTTTTCATTCTCTCAATGCGGACACAACTCGGTGCCTGCGAAAAAGTACGCAATTTCCACTTGTGCAGTTTCGGTCGCGTCGGATCCGTGCACGGCATTGGCGTCGATCGAGGAAGCGAAGTCGGCGCGGATAGTTCCCGGCGCTGCTTTCTTCGGATCGGTCGCGCCCATGAGATCGCGATGTTTCAGAACGGCACCATCGCCTTCGAGCGCTTGAATCATCACCGGACCGGAGATCATGAATTCGACGAGCGGTTTGAAAAACGGTCGTTCGCGATGCACCGCGTAAAAACCTTCCGCTTCTTTTTGCGACAGCTGTTTCATTTTCGCGGCCACGACTTTCAGGCCCGCTTTTTCGAAACGCGAATAGATTTCACCGACGACATTTTTTGCCACTGCATCGGGTTTGATAATGGAAAGCGTGCGCTCCAGCGCCATGAACTATTTCTCCGGATTGGTTATCGAGCCGGAACTCCCCAGTTCCGATAGGTGAATCCTAACATCAAATCCGCGAAAATCCATGGGTTTAGCCAACTAAATGAGGCCTGTTTCTATTCTCGGTTCAGAACCTGGTGATGCACGTCGCGTTGACCCGACCGCGGCCTGCACCTATGCTTCAAACGCCCGTTCGGAAACGCTGCGAGATTACCCATCGAAGTTCCGGCTCGGCGCGAAGGATTTCCGCTTGAGCACGCCCCACTTTTCCACCAGGCAACGAATTCTCGATTCGGCGGAAGCGCTGTTCGCGCTTCATGGATTCGTCGGCGCTTCGCTGCGCCAGGTAACCGCCGCCGCGAACGTGAATCTGGCGGCGGTGAACTATCACTTCGGTTCGAAAGAAAACCTCATCAATGAAGTTTTCCGGCGCAGGCTCGATGTTCTGAACAGTGAACGGCTGCGCGCACTTGCCGCGGCCGAAAGCAATGGCGGTCATTGCCTGGAAGACGTGCTCGCGGCGTTCGTCGAACCCGCGCTGGCCGTTGCGCAAGACGAGCACGGCGGCGGCGGTTTCGTGCGCGTGCTGGCGCGCGCATACGCGGAACATAACGAGCAGTTGCGCAAGTTCCTGCACGACAACTACAGCCCCACGCTCAAGCGCTTCGCCGCTGCGTTTGCGCGGCTTCTGCCGCACCTGGACAAGCAGGAATTGTATTGGCGTCTCGATATAATCAGTGGCGCCCTCACCTATGCCATGGCGGATTTCGGGATGATCAAACGCCGCGGCATTTCCGAACAGCAACATCGCGATCTCGCCGCTTCGCACCTCATCAAATTCGCCGCTTCGGGTTTGCGGTCACCATAAGTGCGATCATTCATGATCGCGGGGATCGAAAGCCGGTCATCCATGGCTGCACTTTCTCAATATTCGAACTTACAAGGGTTCTGTTAATGAGCAATGCCACACTTCGCATTCGCAAAGCCGCCGTGCTTGGCGCCGGTGTCATGGGTGCGCAAATCGCCGCGCATCTCGCCAACGCCGGTGTCGAGACGGTCTTGTTCGATTTGCCGGCAAAGGAAGGCGACAAGAACGGCATCGTCCTGAAGGCCATCGACAATCTTAAAAAATTGTCGCCCGCGCCGCTGGCGGACAAATCCCGGGCCGCCTCGCTGATACCAGCCAATTACGATACCGACCTCGACAAGCTGAAAGAATGCGATTTGATCGTCGAAGCGATCGCGGAACGCCTGGATTGGAAGCGCGATCTGTATGCGAAGATTGCGCCCCACGTCGGTGCGGACGCTGTGCTCGCCAGCAACACTTCCGGCTTGAGTATCAATTCGTTAGCGGATGTTCTTGATGAAAGACTGCACCATCGGTTCTGCGGTGTGCACTTTTTCAATCCGCCACGTTATATGCACCTCGTCGAAGTGATTCCGTGTTCGAAAACGGACAAGGCGGTTTTGCAAGGACTCGAAGCGTTCCTTACGACGACACTCGGAAAAGGCATCATCTTCGCGAAGGACACGCCGAACTTCATCGGCAACCGCATCGGCGTGTTTTCGATGCTGGCGACGATGTATCACACCGAGCAATACAAACTCGGTTTCGACGTGGTCGATGCGCTCACCGGTCCGGCCATCGGGCATCCGAAAAGCGCGACGTATCGCACCGCCGACGTCGTCGGCCTCGATACCATGGGCCACGTCATCAAAACGATGGACGATACGTTGCCGAACGACCCGTGGCACGACTACTTCAAGCCACCCGCCGTTCTGAAAGCGTTGATCGAGAAAGGCGCGCTCGGCCAGAAAGCCGGCGCGGGATTTTTCCGCAAAGTCGGGAAAGACATTCTCGTTCTCGACCCCGCGAAAGCCGATTATGTGCCGCAGACGGGAAAAGTGAGCGACGAGGTCGCCGCCATCCTGAAACTGAAATCGCCGACCGAGCAGTTCGCCAAGTTGCGGGCCAGCAGCGATCCGCAGGCGCAATTTCTCTGGGCCGTTCATCGCGACCTGTTTCACTACGCTGCGTTCTTTCTCGCCGACATCGCGGAAAGCGCGCGCGACATCGACTTCGCCATGCGCTGGGGTTACGGCTGGAAGCTCGGTCCGTTCGAAACGTGGCAGGCCGCGGGCTGGTCGGACGTCGCCAAGTGGATCTCCGAAGATATCGCCGCCGGCAAGGCAATGAGCAAATCGCCGCTGCCCGACTGGGCGGCCGATGCGAAGCGCACAGGCGTCCACAACGAACAAGGTTCGTACTCGGCGGCGACCGGCAAATACGTGCCGCGATCCGACGCGCCTGTCTATAAACGTCAGCTATTTCCGGAGACGGTGCTCGGCACGAAACTCGATCGGGGCAAGACCGTTTTCGAAACCGACGACGTGCGTCTGTGGAATCTCGGCGGCGACGACATCGCGATCCTCTCGTTCAAGACGAAAATGCATACGATCGGCGCGGGTGTGATCGCCGGGATTCATCGCGCTATCGATGAGGCAGAACGCAATCACAAGGCGCTCGTCATTTGGCAGGATAGCGAGCCGTTCAGCGCCGGCGCGAATTTGAAGGAAGCCGGCGCCTCACTGCGGGCCGGCAAGATCAAGGAGTTCGAGGGATTCATCGACAATTTCCAGCAGACGAGCATGCGCATAAAGCATTCGCTCGTGCCGGTGGTCGCGGCCGTTCGCGGCATGGCGTTCGGCGGAGGTTGCGAATTCCAGATGCACTCGGCGCGTACCGTGGCCGCGCTCGAAAGTTACATCGGCCTCGTCGAAGCCGGCGTCGGTTTGCTGCCGGCTGGCGGCGGATTGAAGGAACTCGCGCTGCGTGCGTCGCAGGCGGCGGTCGGCGGCGATGTGTTCACGCAGCTCAAGAGCGTGTTCGAAGTAATCGCGATGGCGAAAGTCGCCGGCAGCACGCTCGAAGCGAAGGAAATGGGCTTGCTGCGGCCGAGCGACATCGTCGTATTCCACGCCGACGAATTGCTTTACGTCGCTAAAAACGAAGCGAATGCGCTGGCCGAATCCGGCTGGCGGCCGCCGTTGCCGAACCGGCAGATCATCGCCGCCGGCGATGTGGCGACGGCGACGTTCAAGGCCAATCTCGTCAACATGCTCGAAGGCAAATTCATTTCGAAACACGATATGGAAATCGCTGCGCGCATTGCCGACACATTGTGTGGCGGACAAATCGAGCGCGGCTCGCTGGTCGACGAACGATGGCTGCTCGATCTGGAGCGCGCACACTTCATGGCGCTGGCGCAAAACCCGAAAACGCAAGAGCGCATCGCGTACACGATGAGCACCGGCAAACCGCTGCGCAACTGAGTGCAGGATGCACTCATCCCGGACAGCACATGGATGTGCGTTGAATGACAAGAGAGAGAATCCCATGCCCAAGCAAATCCAAGATGCCTACATCGTCGCCGCCGTCCGGACACCCGTCGGCAAGGCGCCACGCGGCGTATTCCGCAACACACGTCCTGACGACATGCTCGCCTTCGCAATCGATGCGGCATTGTCCAAAGTTCCACAAGTGGATAAATCGCGCATCGACGACGCCGTGATCGGCTGCGCGATGCCCGAGGCCGAGCAAGGCATGAATGTCGCGCGCATCGCCGTGCTGCTGGCCGGATTGCCGAATGTCGTCTCGGCCGTGACAGTCAACCGCTTCTGTTCCTCCGGCTTGCAGGCGGTCGCGATGGCGGCCGATCGCATCCGCCTCGGCGAAGCCGACTTGATGATCGGCGGCGGTACCGAAAGCATGAGCATGGTGCCGATGATGGGTTATCACCCGGTTTTCAATCCGCGCATTTTCGAGAACGAACACATCGGCATTGCTTACGGTATGGGGATCACGGCCGAGAAGGTCGCCGAGCAATGGAAAGTGACGCGCGAAGAACAGGATGCGTTTGCCGCCGCGAGCCACACGAAAGCGCTGGCAGGCATCGCGAACGGCGAATTCACCGATGAAATCGCGCCGTACGCGCTTGCCGATCGTTATCCGGATTTGAGCAAACGCAATGTCGTCGACGATACGCGCACGATCAAGAATGACGAAGGTCCGCGTGCTGGAACTACGGCAGAAGTACTCGCGAAACTGAAAACCGTTTTCCGCGCAAACGGAACGGTCACGGCCGGCAATTCATCGCAAATGTCCGATGGCGCAGGCGCCGTGTTGCTCGCCAGCGAACAGGCGATCAAGGATTACAACCTCACGCCCCTCGCCCGCTTCGTCGGTTTTGCCGTTGCGGGTGTGCCGCCGGAAATCATGGGCATCGGTCCGAAGATGGCGATTCCGAAAGTCTGCAAGCAAACCGGCATCAAACAAGACGATCTGGATTGGATCGAACTCAACGAAGCCTTCGCTGCACAGACGCTGGCCGTAATGAGGGACATCGGATTGAATCCCGACAAAGTGAATCCGCTGGGTGGCGCGATCGCGCTGGGTCATCCGCTCGGCGCAACGGGCGCGGTGCGTATCGCGACGCTGGTGAACGGTCTGCGCCGTCGGAAACTGAAGTACGGGATGGTGACGATGTGCATCGGCACGGGCATGGGCGCGGCCGGGATTTTCGAAGCCGTTTGACGATTGCGCGTGGCGTGGTTTGCCGACCGTCGTTCTAGATCGATCGGCGTTCGCCCGGAACTCCGCGGCGTTGCGCCGGTCAATGTGCGCAATCGTCGGGCGGAGAACCGCATGTTGCAAAATCGCGCGAAAAAAATCTTGGCCGCCAATCGGTCGCTGCTGGTCTTCTTCGGACTTATGATGGTTTTTCGCTCGGCGCTCGCCGACTGGATGCTGGTGCCGACCGGCTCGATGAATCCCACGATCGTCGAAGGCGATCGTATACTTGTGAACAAAGCAGCATATGGATTGCGCATTCCGTTCACCACCGTCCGCTTGACCCAAGGCGAAGATCCGCAACGCGGCGATATCGTGATCTTTCCCTCGCCCAAGGACGGTACGACGCTGGTGAAGCGCGTGATCGGTTTGCCGGGTGAAATGGTCGAGATGCGCGACGAACACTTGTTCATCGATGGAACAGCTGTCGATTATGCCGCCGCCGCGCGGGACGACGCCGATCTGCCGCAGGCGACGCGCGCAACGAATCACACGTTTGCTTCAGAAAATCTCGGCGAGCGGCCGCACCCCATCATGACGCTGCCGGCCCGCCCCGCCGCACGAACGTTCGGACCCGTGCGTGTTCCCGATGGTGAGTATCTGGTGCTGGGCGACAATCGCGACAACAGCGCGGATTCGCGCTACATCGGATGTATCCCACGAAACACGATCGTGGGCCGCGCCTTCGGCGTCGCGTACTCGCTCGATGCCGACCGCTGGTATCGGCCGCGGACGGATCGGTTCTTCACCAGGCTGCAGTAAATCGCTTCAGTTCGTTCACCGCCCGCGATAACGTTCGATGAGCGAATTGGTGGAGCTGTCGTGCGTCAATGTTTTGTCCGTGGACTGAAGCTCGCGAATGATTTTAACCGCGAGTTGCTTGCCGAGTTCGACTCCCCACTGATCGAACGAATCGATGTCCCAGATGCAGCCCTGCACGAAGACGCTGTGTTCGTACAGCGCAATGAGTGAGCCGAGCGTTTTCGGCGTCAGCTCATCGGCGAGGATGATGTTGCTCGGGCGATTGCCTTCGAACGTGCGGTGCGCAATGAGATCTTCGCGTGTGCCTTCAGCGCGAACTTGATCGGTGGTCTTGCCGAACGCGAGTGCTTCGGCCTGTGCGAACACATTGGCGATCAGCAGATCGTGCTGCTGCCCCACGATGTTCAAGCCGTGCATGAATCCGATGAAATCACACGGAACCAGACGCGTTCCCTGATGCAACAACTGATAAAAGGAATGCTGCCCGTTTGTTCCGGGTTCGCCCCAGACGATGGGGCATGTTTGGTAGTCGACGCGTTGCCCATCCAATGTGACGTGCTTGCCGTTGCTTTCCATCATCAGCTGTTGGAGATAGGCCGGAAATCGCTTCAGGTATTGCTCGTACGGCAACATCGCCATGGTGCCGACGTCGAAGAAATTCACGTACCAGATCGACAGCAAGCCGAGAATGACCGGCAGGTTTTCCTTGAACGGCGCCGTCCGGAAATGTTCGTCGATCGCGCGGAACCCGTCGAGCATCGCGTGAAAATTTTGCGGACCGATGGCGATCATCGTGGACAGACCGATCGCGGAATCCATCGAGTAGCGTCCGCCGACCCAATCCCAGAATCCGAACATGTTTGCGGTGTCGATGCCGAATTTCTTCACCTCGGCATCGTTCGTCGACACGGCGACGAAGTGCCGGCTCACCGCGTTCTCGTCGGTGAGCGCATTGAGCAGCCACGCGCGCGCCGCGTGTGCGTTGGTCAACGTTTCCAGCGTGGTGAACGTTTTGGACGATACGACGAACAGTGTTTCATCGGGCGACAGATCGCGCACCGCCTCGGCGAAATCCGTGCCGTCGACATTCGAGACGAACCGGAACGTCATGGCGCGTTCGCTGTAATGACGCAACGCTTCGTAGGCCATCACTGGACCGAGATCCGATCCGCCGATCCCGATGTTGATGACGTTCTTGATGCGTTTGCCGGTCAATCCTTTCCACGCGCCGTTGCGGATGCGATCGGCGAACGACGCCACGCGATCGAGCACGGCGTGAACTTCCGGAACGACATTCACGCCGTCGACCAGGAATGTGTCGGATTTCTTGGCGCGCAACGCGATGTGCAGAACGCTGCGTTGTTCGGTCACGTTGATTTTATCGCCGCGCCACATGGCGGCGATGCGATCGTGAACGCCGCGCTCAACGGCGAGCTGATCGAGCAATGCCAGCGTTTCGCCGGTAATCCGATTTTTCGAATAATCCAGATGCAGACCGGCAGCATCCGCGACGAAGCGGGTACCGCGATTCTCGTCGGCGGCGAATAGATCGCGCAGATGCGAATCGCGAATGGATGCATGGTGCCGGAGCAGTGCTTGCCATGCCGGCGAAGAGGTCAACGTCGTGGATGCAGTCATAGCGGAACTATAACTGAGGCGTTTGCGCGGCGCGATTAGATCAGGCGCGGTTCATCCCGTGAAACCGCTGAGCCGACCGATAGTGGCGCGCGATGTTCGCAATGCCGATCAGCGTACCGAGTACGATAAGTGCCGTCGCGCTCGCCCACACCCACGCGTTCGGCGTCAGAACTGACGCGGCGTTGGCGTCGAACCAGTCGAGAAATCGATCCATCGCAGCGCATCCGAATGATTTCGGACGATGCTAGTTCGCTTGCGTGACAAAAGGACGACAGTACGCTTACGCGCAGTTCGGCAGAGCACTTCCCGGCGCGGCGACGAGCGTGCCTTTCGAATGGCCCTGCTCGGCAAGATATTCCATCCAGCGGTTGAGAAATGTCGCCATGCGCAGGCGCTGCTGGAACACGGTTTTTGCCGGAGGAAACGGACCGAGGTCCTGCCACAAACGCTTGCTCGGATGGCAATGGGTGGCTTCTGCGACATGCGCGTCGCGATATAGGCGAAGCCATGCCGATGGCGATGGGCTTCCTGTCTCCCGATCGGTCATGCAATACGTGAGGTGAAGCTCGATCGTGTACGGATGCCGTTCGATGATGTCGAGACGAACATCAAGGCCGTCGTCGACGGAAGAGATGTAGGTGCCCGGTTGCAGATCCTGCGGCGCAAAGAGACGCGTCAACCGGTGATAGTTCTCGGCATACAAACCCATGAGGTAGGCGAACCTGCCGGGGAGTACGCCTTCGCGTTTGTCCAACACAGACGTCATGCCAGGATCATAGCACTGCAAATTCGGCTGATCGGCTGACGTAAATCACGAACGGGTGGCCATCGCCACCCGTTCGCCCGTTCTTCAGCAACCGTGGCTCAGTGATGTCCGCTGCCGTGTCCACCGCCGCTCGAGTGGCC
>DATAVJ010000157.1:0-25838 GCA_036267795.1 Rudaea sp. | reverse complement strand
CCGACACCGACGCGGAACAGCGAGGCGCCGATGTCGTCGAACAACGTGCCATCGCGAATCAGCTCCACGATGCCGGTCACCACTTGCAGCGGCGTGGGAAACACGACGCTCGCCGTCGCGAGAACGACGACCCACCACACGCCGATGATCAGCGCGATGACGGCAATCGATGGCAGCACACGTTTCGCGGCGATCATGCGACCGCGTTCCACAACGCCAGGCCGCGCCAGCGCAGCCGTGCCCACGGCGACAGCGGCTGCGGCTCAACGACAATCGTCATCTGACCACTGAGGTGGGCCGTGCACGCGAACGAATAAATGGACGCCACTTCGAACGGAAGACGAAAACTTTGTCCCGGCATCATGATCGTCGGACCGAACACTTGCGGCACCTCGTCGAGATTGCGCAGCAGCAGCACATCGTGGATGTTGAGTGTCAGGCGAATTTGCGACGGCAGGATTTCCACCTTGTCGCCGGCCATCCGCCGCGCCCACGTGCCTTTGGGAATTTCGAACAGTTCTTCGCGCGACGCAAACTGCACCGGCGCCAACGCGGCCCACGCGACAACGCCCACCACGGCGGCGGCGATCGGAATCGCGAGCATGCGCACTATCTTCATCGCGACGCCAGCAGAATTCGAATGTCGTGGACATAATCGTCGGCAACGTGACCGAAGGGCATCAACGCGCGCAAACGGCCTTCGCGATCGATCAAATAAATGAAAGACGAATGCGTGTAGCTGCCATCGGGACCAGCCACTTTCTCGGCGGCGATTCCGTAGTCCTTGCGCACCGCGGCCAATTGCGAGTCGGTGCCGGTGCCGCCGACGAACGTGCTATCGAATCCCGAAAGATATTTTTTCAACCGCGCAGCATCGTCGCGTTCGGGATCCACGGTGATGTAGATCACCTGCAGTTCGCCCGCTTGCGCGCCGAGCTTCTTGTGCACCTGCGCCAGCGTGCCCAAGGTGATCGGGCACACCGCGGCGCACGACGTGAACCCGAATCCGAGCAGCACGACCTTGCCGCGATATGTGCTCAGTTTCAATTCCGATCCATCCGAGCCGTTCAGCGCGAAATCCGGCGCCGCACGCGGAGGATCGAACACGCCGGCTTTCAGCGCCGCGGCGTCGTCAGCGCGCGCAGACGACGCGCCGAGGAGCAACGGTGCGAGAAAAACGATCATGCGATTCATATGCTTCGCATCAGGATCACAACGCGATCTGCGACGCACTCGCGCGGTGCGCGAACGTCTCGTCGACATAAGTCTCGTACGCGATTGGATGCTTGATCGTGCCTGCTTCGACAGACAATTGCATGAGGTCCTCGAATTCGGCGCGGATCATGCGCAGATCGCCGTAGGTCACGCGGTCGGCCGGATTCTCCATCACGAATTCCAGAATCTTCGGATCCTGATTGAAAAACGTGCGGCCGGCTGCGATCGCGACTGCTTTGTCGCGATTGCCTTGCTGCGCATCCAGCCATTGGCCTGCGCCGAGCACGTGGTTGACCAAATCCTGCACGAGCGCGGGTTTTTCGGCGATGAGTTCTTCGCGAACCGTAAGCACGCAACAAATGTAGTTGCGCCATTCGTCGCGCGTCATCCGCAACGGCCGCGCATAGCCTGCGCTTTGTGCGGCAGCGCCGAACGGCTCGCCGGTGCAATAGGCATCCACCGCATTCGCATACAACGCGGCAGGCATGTCCGGCGGCGCCATCTCCATGATCTGCACGTCGGCCGGTGTCATGTTTTCCTGCGCGAGCATCTTGCGCAGAAACAGAAAATCGACGGCGAACCGGCTCGGAATCGCAATGCGTTTGCCTGCCAGTTGCTTGAAGTGCTGATACGGCGAATCGGTGCGCACCATGATGACCGCGCCGGAACGGTGACCGAGCGACACGATCTTCACGGGAATCTTCTTGTCCGCAAGATCCATCACCAACGGCGCAAGCATGTACGCGGCCTGGATGCGCCCCGTCATCAGCGATTCCTTGATCTCCGGCCAACCGTTGAACTTGCTGTACTCGTATTGGAAAGGCGGCGTTCCAGCAATTGCCTTATTGGCGGTTTCGCGCGCCACGCAAGCCACGGGCAAAGTGAGATTGCACGTGACCGGCAATCCGCCGACTTGCAGAATTCCCTGTTTGCGATCCGAACACGACGCAAGGCCGAACGGAAGTGCGGCCGCCAAAGCGGCCTGCAAAAACTGCCTGCGTCCGATGATGTTCGTGGTCATCGCGAACTCAACGTGTTCGGATATTCCATCTGAGAAATAATCCCGCCCTGAAATGATGTTGCCGCACGAAAACCGAATTGGTGGGCCCACCAGGATTCGAACCTGGAACCAAAGGATTATGAGTCCTCTGCTCTAACCGTTGAGCTATAGGCCCGACGCGCGAGAAATTTTACTGGCTCTCAAACAAAAACGCCCGCGTGAGCGGGCGCCTGGGTATTCGAGCATGTGACGGTTACTCGAGATCGAGGAACGAGCGCAGCTGTTCCGACCGGCTCGGATGACGCAACTTGCGCAATGCCTTCGCTTCGATCTGACGAATGCGCTCGCGCGTCACGTCGAACTGTTTGCCGACTTCTTCCAGCGTGTGGTCGGTATTCATGTCGATGCCGAAACGCATGCGCAGCACCTTCGCTTCGCGCGGCGTGAGGCCGGCGAGGACGTCGCGCACGGTTTCGGTGAGACCGGTACCGGTGGCCGCTTCGACGGGCGATTCGACATTCGTGTCTTCGATGAAGTCGCCCAGATGCGAATCTTCGTCGTCGCCAATCGGCGTTTCCATCGAGATCGGTTCCTTCGCGATCTTCAATACCTTGCGGATCTTGTCCTCGGGCATTTCCATTTTTTCGGCGAGTTCGTCCGGCGTCGGTTCGCGGCCCATCTCCTGCAGCATCTGACGGCTGATGCGGTTGAGCTTGTTGATCGTCTCGATCATGTGCACCGGAATGCGGATGGTGCGCGCCTGGTCCGCGATCGAACGTGTGATGGCCTGACGAATCCACCACGTCGCGTACGTCGAGAACTTGTAGCCGCGGCGATATTCGAACTTGTCGACCGCCTTCATCAGGCCGATGTTGCCTTCCTGGATCAGATCGAGGAACTGCAGGCCGCGGTTTGTATACTTTTTCGCAATCGAAATGACCAGGCGCAAGTTGGCCTCGACCATTTCCTTCTTCGCGCGGCGGGCTTTCGCTTCGCCGATCGACATGGCGCGGTTGATTTCCTTGATGTCGGCCAACGACAGGTACAAGGTTTTTTCCAGCGCGATGAGTTTTTCCTGCTCGGAAACGATGTCGGGTTTGTGCGCGCGAATCGACGACGACCACTTCTGCTTCTTGCGGATCACTTCGTCGGCGAAACTCGTGTTGATTTCGTACTGCGTGAACGCTTTCAGAAAATCCTTGCGCGGCATCTTGGCCTGGCGCACGCAGATGTCCATGATCACGCGCTCGTGCGCGCGAATGTTGCTCACCACGTCGCGCAACTTCTTCACGAAGCTGTCGATCATGATCGAGGGCAACTTCAGTTTCAGGAACGCCTCGGCCATTTGTTCGCGGACTCTCTGCGTCTTCTTGTCGCCCGATCCGTTCTTCTCGGCAGACTTCTGGAATTTCGCGTACAAGCCGCGCAATTCGTCCATGCGCCGCGTGACTTCGACGGGATCGGGTCCGGTATCGACCGGGTCCGCATCGTCCGCGTCGCCTTCTTTTTCGTCTTTCTCGACGACTTCGACTTCGAGCTCGGCTTCGATCAGCTGTTCGTTGACTTCAAGGCCCGGTACTTCGATATCGACGAAACCGGTGAGCACTTCCGACAGACGCTTCTTGCCTTCGGTGTGCTGGTCGAATTCCTCGATCAGCAGTTGAATCGACCACGGAAAATTCGCCAGCGAACTCTGGACCTGATTCAGGCCTTCTTCGATGCGCTTTGCGATGGCGATTTCGCCTTCGCGCGTGAGCAGTTCGACCGTGCCCATCTCACGCATGTACATGCGCACGGGATCGGTGGTGCGGCCCACTTCGGCGTCGACGGCCGACAGCACGGCCACGGCTTCTTCGGTCGCGGTTTCGTCGTCGACGGTGGCGACCGGCGTTTCCGGCAGCAACGTCTCGGTATCGGGCGCAACTTCGTGCACCTCGATGCCCATGTCGTTGATCATGCCGATGATGTCTTCGATCTGCTCCGGATCGACGATGTCGTCGGGCAGGTGATCGTTGACTTCGGCGTAGGTCAGATAGCCCTGTTCCTTGCCTTTGATGATCAGGGTCTTGATTTCGGATTGTTGCTGCTGAACAGCTTGTTCGATGGCCATAGGTGCTGAAGTCGGAGGTGAATGCTGAGAATTGGGTAAATCGGAGAGTAAAGACCTTTAACTATAGAAACGCTGTCAAGGGCGGCGCTTCCTGAATTCAAACGGGGCTTGGCTCAGGGGACTTCGAGCCAGAACGTCACCGGTCCGTCGTTTACCAGACTGACTTCCATATGGGTGCCGAATCGGCCGATTTCCACCGGCGAATGGCTTTTCTTCGCCAGTTCGACCAGCCGGTCGAACCAGAACCGTCCGTGTTCGGGCGTCGCGGCCGATGTAAAACTGGGGCGCATACCTTTCGAGGTGTCCGCCGCCAGCGTGAATTGCGACACCAGCAGCAGCCCGCCACGCGTATCGGCCAGCGACCGGTTCATCTTGCCCGCCTCGTCCGGAAAAACCCGATAACCGAGCAACCGTTCGACCATCCGCAGCGTCTGAGGTTCGCCGTCCTGCGGCTGGATCGCGATCAGCGCGAGCAGGCCGGAGCCGATCTGGCCAACCGTTTCCCCAGCGACGTCGACGCACGCCTCGCGAACTCGCTGTATCAAAGCGATCATCTGGCGAAATGGTGTCGAGAGCAGAAAACGCAATCATTCCATACTTCATTAACGTATTTCGAGGGTGAAACCAGACAAGTTGCCTCGAACGACGTCATTGCATGAACCAGCCATGGCTGACGACGATGGATTGGCCCGTCAGCGCATTGGAACCGAATCCGGCGAAGAACAGCGCGCACGCGGCGACGTCATCGACCGTCGTGAATTCACCGTCCACCGTGTCCTTGAGCATGATTTTCTTCACGACATCGTCTTCGGAAATGTTGAATTTCCTGGCTTGCTCCGGAATCTGCTTTTCGACGAGTGGGGTGCGCACGAACCCGGGACAGATCACGTTGGCGCGCACTTTTTTCGCCGCACCTTCTTTTGCGACCACTTTGGCGAGTCCGATCAAGGCGTGTTTCGCGGCGACATAGGGCGCCTTCAATTTCGACGCCTCTTTCGAATGCACCGATCCCATGTAAATGATCGATCCGCCGTTGCCAGCGGTGTACATGCGCTTCAGGCACGCGCGCGTCGTGAGAAATGCCCCATCGACGTGGATGGCCATCAGCTTCTTCCAATCCGCGTAACTGAAGTTGTCGATCGGATTGACGATCTGTATCCCCGCGTTCGACACGAGAATGTCGACGCCGCCGAGATCCTTTACCGTCTTTTCCACGCCGGCTTCGACGGCGGCTTCGTCGGTCACGTCCATAACGATTGCGGTCGCTTTCACGCCGCGTTTCTCGATGTCGTCCACCACTGCCTGCGCCGCGTCTTGGTTGATATCGGCGACGGCGATGTGCGCGCCGTTGTCGGCGTAGACCTCGGCGATGCGCTTGCCGATGCCGCTGGCGGCACCCGTGACCAACGCCACACGATTGTTGATACCCATAGGATTCTCTTTCTCCACGTACTTAGTCTTCCACGTGCGTTTTTGCGGCAACAAGAAGATGCCGCGACCGCTGCTACTCGTCGCGCGCGGTGTTCTTCACGTCGACGCCCAAATCGCGCAGCTTGCGATACAAGTGCGTGCGCTCCATGCCGACGGCCTTGGCCAGTTTTCCGACGCTGCCGCCCGCGCTTTGCAGTTGCCGCAGCAAATAGGCGCGTTCGAATTGTTCGCGCGCTTCGCGCAACGGAAGGTTGAAGTCGATGCCCGACGCGTCCGGCGATGCCGATCCGATCGTCGTCACGCCGAGTGCTGCTTCTACTTCGCTCAACTCCACATCGGGCGCGCTGCCCATCACCAGAAGCCGCTGCACCAGATTGCGCAATTCGCGCACATTGCCGGGCCACACATAATTGCGAAGACGGTTTTGCACCGCCACCGGAAAATGCCGGTAGGGCAGTTTGTCGCGGTTGCCGAAAAAATCCGCATACAGGCGCAGCAGTTCCGGAACGTCTTCGCTGCGTTCGCGCAGCGGCGGCACGACGAGCGGAACGACGTTGAGCAGGTAATACAGTTCCTCGCGGAATTGTCCGGCGCGGACGAGCGCTTCGAGGCTTTGCGCCGTCGCCGCGATCACGCGCAGATCGAGCGCGGCCGAACCGCGTCCGCCGCTGCGCATCAGCGATCGACGCTGCAAAACGCTGAACAGGCGCTGTTGAATCTCCGCATCCAGTTCGGCGACTTCGTCCAGAAACAACGTGCCGCCGTTGGCCTGTTCCAGCAAACCGTGCTGCACGCCATCCGCGCTTTCGGTTCCGAACAGGGCGGCGACGAGATGTTCGCGCGGGATGGTCGCAGGCGCGACGGTGACGAATGGCCGGTCGCGCCGCGGACTGTGCTCGTGCAGCCATCGCGCGATCGATTCCTTGCCCACGCCGCGTTCGCCGTGAATAAGCACGGACGTGTCGTGCTGCGCCAGCTTTTCCATTTGCGCGCGCAACGCCAGCATCGGTTTGCTGCTGCCTACGGGGTCCAGCGGAATCGTCAGGTTCTGGCGCAGTCCTTCGTTCTCGCGGCGCAGACGGCTGGCTTCGCGCGCCCGCGCGATCGTCAGCAGGAGTTTCGCGAGCGAGATGGGTTTCTCGATGAAATCGTAAGCCCCGAGCCGCGTCGCTTCGACGGCTGTTTCCACCGAACCGTGACCTGACATCATGATCACCGGACACGCCGCCAGCGCGCCGGATTCAGCCCATTCGCGCAGCAGGCTGATGCCGTCGGTGCCCGGCATCCAGATGTCGAGGAGCGCGATGTCGGGTTGATCGCGCAACCGAACGGCCCGCGCTTCGGCCGCATCGGCCGCGACAAGCACGGCATAGCCTTCGTCCTGCAGGATTTCCTTGACGGTATTGCGGATATCCGGCTCGTCGTCGACTACCAAGATGGTTGTACTGGCCATGCCGATACCGTGGCGAAAAAACAACGGCTAAGCATAACGCAATGGCGCGCCCCGGAATCAATCCTCTTTGAAGTCGCACGCCCGAGATTGTGTGGATCGACCGCGATGCACGCGCTCGGCTACTCTAATTCGATGATCCCATCCGAGCGTTCGCCCATTTCGGCCTGCATCATCACGTTGAACGAGGCCGACCGCATCGACGCATGTATAGAATCGCTGAGCTTCTGCGATGAGATCATCGTCGTCGATTCCGGATCGACGGATGGAACGCCGGATCGCGCCGTCGCTCGCGGTGCGCGCGTGATCGCGCATGCGTTCGAAGGATATCGTGCGCAGAAGGACTTCGCCGTGCGCTCGGCGCAGCATGACTGGGTTCTTTGCCTGGACGCTGACGAACGCGTGACAGACGCCTTGCGCGCGTCCATTCAGTCCGCACAGCAAAAAGGATTCGACGCCAGCGGATTCCGTTTCGCGCGCGCGACCGAGTATTTCGGAAAATTCCTGCGCCACGGCAATGCGTATCCCGATCGCGTGCTGCGTCTGTTCGATCGACGCGGCGGCGGCTGGCACGGCGATCGGGAAATTCACGAGCACGTCAGCGTCGAGGGACGTGTCGTCACGCTCGCTGGCGATCTGGAACATCGCGCGTACCGATCGCTGACCGATCAATTGGACCGGTTGCAGCGCTATGCACGACTGATGGCCGAAGACATGCATCGGCGCGGACGCAGCGCAAATATCGGCAATCTGATATTCAATCCGTTTTGGCGTTTCTTTCGCGGTTATTTCCTGCGTCTCGGTTTTCTCGACGGCTGGCGCGGATTGGTTTACGCGTGGGTCGAAGCGAACTACGTACGGCAGAAATTCATCATGCTGTGGTTGTTGTCGCGCGGCGGAAAACTCTGACGCAATGAGCGCCGGCGCGCCGATGCCTTCCGTGACGATTCTCGTCATCGCTTATCGCATGTTGGCAACCATCGAAGCGGCGTTGCGCACGGCGCTGGCGCAAACCATTCCTTGCGAGATCATCGTTTCCGACGACAGTTCCGGCGACGGCACGCTCGATGTCGCCGCGTCGGTGTTGCGCGACTACTCGGGACCGCATGATGTGCGCATGCGCAGCACCGCGCGCAACCGCGGTTTGTGCGCGCACTTGAACGAACTGGCGCCGCTGGCGCGCGGCGATATTCTCGTGTTCGCATCGGGCGATGATGTGTCGTATCCGCACCGCGTGCAGCGAATTGCCGAAACGTTCGCGGCAGATTCCGACGCGCAACTCGTTGCTTCCGCCGTCGACGATATCGACGCCGAAGGAAACGTCATCGCGCGATCGGTTCGCGCTTTGCCTGAGCATGTCGATCAACGCTGGTTCCTGCGGCGCGGCAAATTGCTGACCGCGGTCGGCGCATCGATGGGAATTCGCCGCGAATTGTTGACCGGATTTCCGCCGCTGGCGGGCGTCGTCGAAGACAACATGCTCAGCCTGCGCGCGGCGCTCGCCGGCGAGTGCTTATGTCTGCAAGAACCGCTGATCGGCTATCGCCGTCATCACAACAATCTCGGCGACTGGGTATTCGACCGCAGCGAAGCGGGCTATGCAGGATTCGAACGGCGCCATCGCCGCGTACTCTCGATGTATCGCGACATCGCCGCCGATCAGGAGCGTTGCGTCGCCGCCCGAACCGATTTGCCCGAAGCGCGCCGGCGTCTCGCGTTCGAACTCGCGCAGATGTACACACTGGAAGCCGACATGCGCGAAGCGATCCTCGATCGCCCGCGCCGCGAATGGATTCCGTATTTGTGGCGCGGATTGCGGCACTCGGGTTTGCGCCGAAAAAGCGCCGAGCGTTCACTCAAGCTGCTGTTGCCGCGGCGCTGGTTCGCGCGCGGCTGATCACTGCTCGCGCGGCAGACGCAGCGTAAATACCGCGCCGCCGCCGGAGCGGTCTTCCGCGCGCATGCCGCCGCCGTGTTCTTCGGCGATTTTCTTCGCGATCGCCAGGCCCAGCCCGGTTCCTTTGGCTTTACTCGTCGTGTAGGGCTCGTACCAGCGTTCGTCGAAGCCCGCCGGCAGACCCGGTCCATTGTCGGCGATCGCCAGCTCTATCCACTTTTGCGCATTTTCCACAATGTCGCTCGTGCTCACGTCGATGTGCGGTTTGCGCGCGTCGCCGATCGCCTCGATCGAATTTTTGAGAAGATTGTGCAAAAGCTGACGCAGGCGGCCTGCGTCGGCGCGCACGATGGGATCGCCCGTGGTGAAACGCCGCGTCAACTGAATGCGCTGATCGTTTTCGTACAGATCGAGCACTTCGCCGAGCAACGAATGCAGCGACAACGGACGTGCGTCGATCTGCGGCGGTCGTGCGTAGTCGCCGAACGAATTCACCATTGCCTTCAGCGCCTCCACCTGGCTGATGATCGTGTGCGTCGCGCGATCGAGCACTTCGGTTTCTTCCGGCGGCAAGCGCCCGATCAAACGCCGGCGCAGGCGCTCGGCGGCGAGCTGGATAGGCGTCAGCGGATTCTTCACCTCGTGCGCCAGCCGGCGCGCCACTTCGGCCCACGCCGCGTCGCGCTGCGCGCGATTGAGCAGCGTCAGATCGTCGATGACGACGACGACGCCCGCTTCGCTGCCCGGCATTTGCGCGAGTTCGGCGCCGCGCAGCGTCAGCACGATGCGTTCGCCGTTCTCGATGACGACTTCCTCGCGCCATTCGCGCACACCTTCGCGGACGTGCTTGAGGATCGGATCGATCAGCGGCGCGAGCGACGGATATTGTTGCCGCACCAAACTCAAATGCTGACCGAGAAAGTGCGACAGCGGCGCGTCGAGAATCGTTTCGGCGGCGTGATTGGCCGTACGCAATACGCCGCTGCGATCGAGCCCGAGCACACCCGCGGAAAGCCGCTCCAGCAACGCTTTCAGATAGGCGCGCTGATTTTCGGTTTCTTCCGCGCTTTGGCGCACGCTCGAACTTGCCAGCTCCAGTTCGCGTTGCATCTGATCGAACGACGCGAGCAGAAAACCCAACTCGTCGTCGCGCCGGATCGGCAACGGCGTGTCGTAACGTCCGGCGCCCACGGCGCGCGTCGCGGCGGCAAGGCGCGCGATGGGCGCCGTCAATCGTCGCGCGGTGCCGAACGCGGCGAGAACGGCAAACAGCGCAGACAACAGAAGCACGAACGTCAGCACGATCGTGAAAGTAAGTTTCAGCGATCCGCGCAGATATTTCAGACGCTGGAAATCGAAACTCGCCTGTTCGACGCCGTTCGTCAGCGGTTGTATCGAGCTGGGCACCGGATACAACGCCTGCAACAGTCGCTGTCCGCCCGGCACCGCACTCGTCAGCGGCAGAACGATGTGCAGCACGAGACGCGAACCGATCGGTTCCGCGGCGGCGAAATGTCCGCTGCTCTGCACCTGCAGCAACGCGGTGGAATCTGGAAACACCGGGGTGACGAATTGCGGATCGGAGCTGGTGGTGGCGGCGACGAACTGGTTCGCGTCGAACACCGTGATTTGCAGCGCGCCATGTGAATCGATGAAGGCATTGAGTTTGGATTGCAAACTGTCATCGGGCGCCGCGGCGATGTCGGCGGCGAGCGTGGCGCATGCTTCCTGCGCGGTGCGCAGTCGTTCGTCGAGATAGACGCGGCCGATTTCCAATGCATCGTCCATCGCGCTTTCCATGCGCACGTTGAACCAGGTGTCGACGGTGGCGTCGAGAAAACTCAATGCGAATCCGTACACGACGAGCACGGGCGGCATCGCGAGAAAAATGAGCATCACGAGCACGCGCCGCGTAAGCCGCGCGCCGGCCACGCGCGATTTCAACTCGCGCCGCAATCGCAACAGACGCTGCGCGATCGCCACCACGAGCGCGACGAGCGCGAGAACCGACGCCGTGAGCACCCACGGATACCACGCGCTGAGGCGGTCGCTGCCGCCGGCGGCGTCGTTGGCGAGCAGCAGCGCAGCGGCGAGCAGCGCGATCGCCGCGAGCACCGGCAGCACACGCCGCGCGATGAGCGTCAGTCGGCCGCGACGGGCCACGTGAACTCTCCGCTATCGAGCCACCATGCCGGACGCACCAGTGACGACATGCGCAGCACGCCGGGCAACGATGCGCGATCGATCGCGACATCGAGCTGGTACCGATCTGCCGTCCGCGCATTCCATGCCGACAATGGAATGCGGATGTTTTCGAGCGCCGCGAGCACGGACGCACGCGCGGGAAAACTGCGCGTCTGCTCGAAGTCCAGGTCGCGAAACTGGTAGTACCGGCTCAGCGGGTAATAGCGCAGCTGGATGTGCCTGCGTTGTTCGGCGATATCGCGATGCAAACCGAGCAGCGCACTTTTTTGCGCTTTCAGCGTGAGAACGAAATCCAGCGGAATGCCGTGATCCAGCGCGTCCAGCAGACTCGAATCCGGTTGCCACGAAATCTGCGCCAGCAGGTTGTCCGCCGCAACGCTGGCCGATTGGATCGAAATGGAATCCGTTCCGCGCGCGCATGCCGCAAGCGCGATGCAGCAAATGCAACTAGTTATACTTTTCCACAATCGCATAGAAGAATCCGTCCATGCCGGCGTGTCCCGGCAGGTTCTGCATCCCGGCACCCGACGCGCGCCATCCGAGATCCGGCCGCACGGCTCGGGCATCGGCGTGCCGCGTCAAAAAGGCATCGATCTGCCGCGGGTTTTCCGCGGCGAGTATCGAACATGTCGCATAGACTAAGCGTCCGCCGCGTTTGAGCAAAGGCCATAACGCATCGAGGATGCGCGTTTGTGTCGCGGCGAGCGTGGAAATGTCCGATTCGCGCCGATGCAGCTTGATGTCGGACTGGCGGCGGATGATGCCCGTCGCAGTACACGGGGCATCGAGCAGGATCCGGTCGAACGCGATGCCGTCCCACCATGCGCCCGGCTCGCCGGCATCGCCCACGCGCGGTTCGCAACGCAAACCCAGGCGATCCAGATTCTCGCGAACGCGTTCGAGCCGGCCGGCGTCTTTGTCGAGCGCCACTACGTGCGCATCGGCGTGTTCGAGAATGTGCGCCGTCTTGCCGCCGGGCGCCGCGCAGGCATCCAGAATGCGCATGCCATCGTGCGCATCCAGCAACGTGGCGGCATAGTGCGCTGCGCCGTCCTGCACGGAAAACGCGCCATCGGGCGTAGCCGGGCAGCGTCGTCACGTCGCGGCTTTCGCGGAGAATCAGTGCATCCGGCAAGTCGTGAACGATGTCGCAGGCAACATCTGCTTGCGCGAACGTTTTTACGAGTCGCTCGCGCGTCGTGCGGCGCGGATTGACGCGCAGCCATACCGGCGCCTCGATGTTGTTCGCTGCAAGGATTTCATCGATATCGTTCGGATAGTCGCTGGCGATCGCATCGATGAGCCACGGCGGATGCGCGGTGCGCGTCACGATGTCGGCGTCCAGTCGCGCCAAATGGGTTTCGCGTTCGCGCAACCATCGGCGCAGCAATGCGTTGGCGAGCGCGGCGAATTTCGGTTTTCCCATTGCGCGCGTCGCGTCGACCGTGGCGGCGACAGCGGCGTAATCGGGAAGCTGCAGGATTTCCAATTGCACGAGTCCGAGCACGAGCAGCGCCTGAATATCGGCATCGCGCAACGGATGTGTGACGAGTGCGTCGATCGCCGGCGCGAAGCGCAGCCACCATCGCGCACCTTCGTTGAGCAGCGCGGACAAAAGCGCGCGATCGCGCGAATCGGGAATTTTTTTCGATGCCGACGCGAACGCAATGCGTCGCGATTGTCCGGCAACGATTCGTGCCAATGCTTGCGCGGCGATCGCGCGCAGATCGGCGCCGGAATTCACGGTGCACGTACTACGTCGCGACGCGCGTTCAGATAATCCTCAACGGCCATGCGCCGGCCGCCCGCGCGCTGCACTTGGAGAATGCGCAGGATGCCGTCGCCAGTGGCGACGTCGATGCCGTTTTTATCGGCGGTGACAATCGAGCCGGGTGCGCGGTTGGCTCCAGTGCGGATGCCACGTGCAGACCAGATGCGCAGATGTTCGTTGCCGACATCTGCTTCCGCGATCGGCCACGGATCGAACGCGCGCACTTTGCGCTCGATGGCTATCGCGTTGTCGGTCCAGTCGATGCTCGCTTCTGCTTTGTCGATTTTATGCGCGTAGGTGGCGCCGTCATCGGATTGCGGTTGCGGGGAAAGTGTTTGGCCGTCCAAAACGGTTTGCAACGCGTCGCGCAATGCCGTCGCGCCGAGCGCGGCGAGTTTGTCGTGCAGGCTTCCGCCGGTGTCGTCGTCGGCAATCGGCAGTTCGCGCCGAAGCAGCACGGGGCCGGTGTCCAGTCCTTTTTCCATTTGCATGACGCATACGCCGGTTTTGCGATCGCCGGCCAGGATCGCGCGCTGGATGGGTGCCGCGCCGCGCCAACGCGGCAGCAGCGAGGCGTGAACGTTCCAGCAACCGAGTCGCGGCGTCGCGAGCACGTTGCGCGGCAGGATCAATCCGTAGGCGACGACGACAAGCAGATCAAGATCGAGCGATTGCAATCGTGCTTGAACGTCAGCCAATTTGAGCGTTTCGGGTTGCTCGACGGCATAGCCCGATGCGGTCGCTGCTTGCTTGACGGGACTCGGCGCGAGATGGCGGCCGCGTCCGGCGGGGCGATCGGGTTGCGTGTAGACCGCAACGATATCGACGCCAGGCATCCGGCACGCGTTCAAGTGCGGCACGGCAAAATCGGGCGTTCCTGCAAACGCCAGGCGCAAGCGCGACGGGTCGTTCAAGCGGCTGTCGCTGCGCGACGCTGTTTGTCGAGCTTCTTGCGAACCAGCTCGCGCTTGAGCGGCGACAGGTAATCGACGAAAAGCTTGCCGATCAGATGATCCATTTCATGCTGGATGCACACGGCGAGCAGTCCGTCGGCGTCGAGCGTGAACGGTTTGCCGTGGCGATCCAGCGCCGTCACGGTGATGCGATCGGCGCGTTCCACATCGGCGAATATTCCCGGCACCGACAGGCAGCCTTCCTGATAGACCTGCGATCCTTCGTGTGCGGTGATCACGGGATTGATCAGCACCAGCGGCTGGTTTCTCTCGTCCGATACGTCGAGCACGAGCAACTGCTTGTGCACGTCGACCTGTGTCGCCGCCAGTCCGATACCGGGCGCTTCGTACATGGTGGCGAACATGGCGTCGATCAGCCCGAGCAGGTTTTGATCGAAGACAGTCACCGGCTGGGCGTGGGAGCGAAGCCGCGGGTCGGGGAATTCGAGAATCGTCAGCATGGTCCTGAATATGGTGCGAAATGGGTGTTGGCTCAAGATCGAGCCCCGGCCGGGACGAATGCCCGGTAAATCGATGAAAATTCTACGCCGATTGGGCACTTGCCGCGAGATCGATGCTCGTTTTGTGCGCCAGTGCCCAAAATTGCATGAGCGGTCGTTTGCGCCGGTAAAATTTTCGTATACACTCGCGAAGCCCGTGGGGAATCAGCTTGGGGAATCAGGTACATGGCAGCCATGCTTAAAAAACTACCTGCAGTTTGCGCCGGACTGCTGCTCACCCTTTCCGCTTATGCAGCCAGCGTCCAGATGGCGGACAACGCTCCCGACACCTATGTCGTGCAAAGGGGCGATACGTTGTGGAGCATCGCACACCGGTTCCTGCGCGATCCGTGGGATTGGCCGGAGGTCTGGCAAGCCAATCCGCAGGTTTCCAATCCGCACCTGATCTATCCCGGCCAAGTTCTGAACCTTGCCTACGTGAACGGACATCCGCGCGTCACCAACGGCGGTTTCGGGCCACACGTTCGCGCCGAATCGCTGGATGAAGCCGTCAAGCCATTGCCCTTGTCGGCGATCGAAGATTTCCTGAAGAAACCGCGCATCGTCGGCGAGGACGAATTCAAGCACGCGCCGCACGTCGTCGGGATAGAAGACCATCACATCAACGGCACGCCGGGCCAGCTCATCTACGTGCGCGGACTCGATGCGCCGGAAGGTCAGCAACTGACGCTCGCACGTCCCATCGGACGCTATTACGAGATCACGTCGAGCGACGGCGAGCCTGCGCAGATTTTTCGCGAATCGCTGGAAGAAAAAGACGGCCGGCCCGACATGCTGTGGCATACCGGACCGAACCATTTCAGCCTGCACGGCGACGTGCGTTTCCTCGGCTACGAAATGTACCAATACGGGACCGTGCAAGTGACGCACACGGGCGATCCGGCGTCGACGCTTGCGATCGCCGCCGACTACGAGATTCGCAAAGGCGATCTCGTGATGCCGCTCGACAACGTGCCGTACGATTTCCAATACGTGCCGCATCCGCCGGCCCACCTGCCGCCGAACATGCGCATCATGGCGTTCACGGATGCGCTCAACGCGGTAGGGCGTCTGCAAGTCGTCGGGCTCTCGCACGGCGCGGCCGATGGCGTAGAGAACGGCCAGGTCTATTCGATCTTCCATCCGGGCGACATGACGGAAGATTTGACCGACTATCCCGAATTCAGCGTGAAGAATTTCATCCATCCGAAGGACAAGGAAGTGCAATTACCCGAGGAATACGTCGGACACGTGATGGTGTTCCGTACGTTCGACCGCGTCAGCTACGGCCTGATCATGGACGGCATCCGTCCGGTGCATAAGGGCGATCGTCTGTACGAGCCGGATCACCGCTAAACGAGTCATGTGATGCCGAACGGCGCGGATAGACCGCGCCGTTCGCGTTTTCGCGTCTCCGTTGCAACCGATCACGATGCCGATTAACCAGCCGATCGCCGAAGTCCGAGCGTGGCTCACGCTGCTGCGTGTGCCGGGCTTTGGCGCGTCAGTCATTCGTCAGCGCGTTGCGCAGCACCGAACCGCGGCCGTTGTGCTTGCGAATGCGAAACGCGACGCGCAGATTTCCGATGCGGCGCGCGCGTGGTTCGCGCAGCCGGACGAGGCTCTGATCGACAGCGACCTCGCATGGCTCGACGCGCCGCGCCATTACCTCATCACCATCGCCGACGACGATTACCCTGCGCTGCTGATGAACGGACAGAATCCTCCGGCGGCACTGTATGTCGCGGGCGAGCCCACGTCGTTGTGGATGCCGCAAATTGCCATCGTGGGTTCACGCCGCGCCAGCAGCGGAGGACTTGAAAACGCCCGCGCTTTCGCGAGGACATTCGTGCAGGCCGGCAACGCCGTCACCAGTGGTCTGGCCGAAGGCATCGACGGCGCCGCTCACACCGCAGCGCTCGACGCGGGTGGCGTCACCATCGCCGTGCTCGGCACCGGCCCCGACATGATTTATCCGCGGCAGCACGCATCGCTCGCCGAGCGCATCGTCGAGCACGGTGCACTCGTCTCGGAATTTCCGCCCGGCACCGCGGGCAGACCCGAGTTTTTTCCGCGCCGCAATCGCATCATCGCGGGTTTGAGTCTCGGTACGTTGGTCGTCGAAGCCGGACTGAAATCCGGTTCGCTGATCACCGCGCGTCTGGCGAACGAGCAGGGCCGCGAAGTCTTCGCATTGCCGGGTTCGATCCATAATCCGATGGCGCGCGGATGTCATCAATTGATACGCGAAGGCGCAAAGCTGATTGAGACCGCCGCCGAGATACTGGACGAATTGCATGGCGTCGGAGCATTGCTGGCGGACGATTTGCGACGTCGGCTCGACAGCGATGAAACGCGATCTCTGGCTGCTGTCGTTTCAAATCGCTGCGATGACCCCGACTACGTGAAACTGCTGGCAGCGCTCGACGCGCAACCGCTCGCACTGGACGAACTGGCGGATCGCACGCAGCTCTCCGCGGCGGCGTTGTCGTCGATGCTGCTCATGCTGGAACTCGACAGCGTCGTCGTCGCGGAGAACGGCCGCTACGCACGCCGCTGAAACACAGGACTTTTCCCCACTCGCTTGACAGCACAGCCGTCTCTGTGACCACACTGAAAAAAGGAGACGGTATACCTCGTGCCGGAAAAACGGCCGCTTTCATAAGGGCGCAACGGCATAGAAGTAACGCATGGACCTGACTTATGGCGAAGAATCTTCTCATCGTTGAATCGCCCGCCAAGGCGAAGACGATCAACAAATATCTCGGCAAGGACTTTCAAGTCCTGGCCTCGTACGGCCACGTCCGCGATCTGCGCCCGAAAGAAGGTGCGGTCGATCCGGACGACAATTTCGCCATGGCGTACGAGGTGATCGAAAAGAACGAAAAACACGTCGACGCCATCGCCAAAGCCGCGAAAGTTGCGACGTCGCTCTATCTCGCCACCGACCTGGATCGCGAAGGCGAAGCCATCTCGTGGCACATCTCCGAAATCCTGCGCGAGCGGAATCTGCTCGAAGGCAAACAGGTTCATCGCGTGGTGTTTTCGGAAATCACGCCGCATGCGATTCAGGAGGCGGTGGCGAATCCGCGCGGTCTCTCGCTGGACCTGGTCAACGCGCAGCAGGCGCGCCGTGCGCTGGATTATCTGGTCGGATTCAATCTGTCGCCCGTTTTATGGCGCAAGGTTCAGCGTGGGTTGTCGGCGGGACGCGTGCAGTCGCCCGCGCTGCGGATGATCGTCGAACGCGAAGAGGAAATCGAAGCGTTCAAGCCGCGCGAATACTGGAGCATCGAAGCCGATTGCGCACACCCGGATATGCGCTTCAGCGCCCGTTTGCTGCGCCTGCGCGGCAAGAAGTTCGAACAGTTCGACCTCACCAACGCGCAAGATGCACATGCGGCGCGCGACGCCATCGTCAAATCCGCGCAGGGCCGGCTCGTCGTCAGCGAAGTGCAGTCGAAGGAACGCAAGCGCCGTCCGTCGCCGCCGTTCACGACATCGACCTTGCAGCAAGAAGCCGCGCGCAAACTCGGATTCTCCACGAGCCGCACGATGCGCATCGCGCAGGGCTTGTACGAAGGCGTGGCGCTCGGCGACGAAGGCACGGTCGGTCTGATCACGTACATGCGAACGGATTCCGTGAGCCTCGCCAGCGATGCGATCAGCGATATGCGAAAAGTCATCGTGCGCGATTTCGGTCCGAAAGCGTTGCCGGAAAATCCGAACTTTTATCGCTCGAAATCCAAGAATGCGCAGGAAGCGCATGAAGCGATCCGTCCGACGACGGCGTTGCATACGCCGGCCAGCGTTGCCGTTTTTCTCAACGACGATCAGCGCAAGCTGTATGACCTGATCTGGAAACGTGCCATCGCCAGCCAAATGCAATTCGCGACATTGAATACCGTGTCAGTCGATCTCGATGCCGGCGGCGATACGTTCTTCCGCGCCAGCGGCACGACGGTGGTCGATCCGGGATTTCTTGCCGTCTACGAAGAAGGCCGCGATCAGAAGACGACCGATGACGAAGACGAAAACCGCAAACTGCCCGCGATGCAGGTCGGCGAAGCGGTGCCGCTCGCCGATGTTGCCGCCGATCAGCATTTCACCGAACCGCCGCCGCGGTTTTCCGAAGCGAGCCTCGTCAAGACGCTGGAGGAATACGGCATCGGCCGCCCATCGACGTACGCGAGCATCATCCAGACGCTGCTCAATCGCGAATACGTCCTGCTCGACGCACGCCGTTTCCGGCCGACGGACGTGGGCCGCGCCGTCGCGAAATTCCTGTCGGGACACTTCACGCAGTATGTCGATTACGATTTCACGGCAAAACTCGAAGACGAACTGGACGCGGTGAGCCGCGGCGAAGAAGAGTGGGTTCCGCTGCTCGAGAAATTCTGGAAACCGTTCAAGTCGCTCGTCACCGAAAAAAGCGAAACGGTGGACCGCGCCGAAGCCACCGGCGCGCGCGAACTCGGTATCGATCCGAAATCCGGCCGTCCGATCAGCGTGCGGCTCGGCCGTTATGGACCAATGGCGCAGATCGGCACGAAGGACGACGAAGAAAAACCGAAATTCGCGTCGCTGCGTCCGGGCCAGAGCATCCACACGATCACGCTCGAAGACGCGCTGACCCTATTCAAATTGCCGCGCGATCTCGGCACGGCGGATGACGGTCAAGTCGTCAGCGTCGGCATCGGGCGCTTCGGTCCGTTCGTCAAACACGGAACGACGTATGCATCGCTGAAACCCGAAGACGATCCGTACACGATCGAATTCCCGCGCGCGCTGGCCGTGCTGCACGAGAAGGCGGAACTCATCCGCAATCGCGTCATCGCAACATTCCGCGACGGTGCCATTCAAGTCCTCAACGGACGTTACGGCCCGTACATCACCGACGGGACGAAAAACGCGCGAATCCCGAAAGATCGCGAGCCTTCTACGCTGAGCGAACAGGAATGCGCGGATCTGCTCGCCGCCGCACCCGTGAAGACCGGCCGTGGCCGGTTCGGTCGCGGTGGCAAATCGGCCCCCGCCAAAACCGCCGATACGGCGCCGGCGAAAAAAGCGGCTGCCAAAAAATCCGCAGCCAAGAAAGCGCCCGCCAAAAAAGCGGCGAAGAAAACCGCTGCAAAGAAAGCGACGGCCAAGAAAACCGCAGCGAAGAAAGCCGGTCCGGTCGAACCGTCCGGAGCTTGACGATGGCGCCGGACGCGATCGCCGCCGCCGTTGCGGCGCTGCGCGCCGGCGGTGTCGTCGCGTATCCGACCGAGGCGGTTTATGGTTTGGGTTGCGATCCGCTCAACCGGGCGGCGTTCGACAAACTCTTCGCGCTGAAACAGCGACCGCCCGGGCAGGGCGTATTGCTGATCGCATCGGATTTTTCGCAGATCGAAACATTCATCGACGCGCCGCCGCCGGCCATCGCGCGCGCGCGCGCGACATGGCCCGGCCCGCACACCTGGATTTTTCCCCGCTCGAAAGACACGCCCGCCTGGCTGGCCGGATCGCATGCCGGCATCGCATTGCGCGTCACCGCGCATGCAGTCGCTTCCGAATTGTGCCGAGCCTTCGGCGGGGCGATCGTCTCGACCAGCGCAAATCGCCATGGAGCTGAACCGGCGCGATCAAACAGTGACGTACGTGCAGCATTCGGCGAGGAACTTGCGTATATTCTCGACGGCGCGGTGGGTGGGCTGAATCGGCCGACTCCCATCCGCGACGCAGTCAGTGGAGAAGTGATAAGAACCTAACTGGGGATAGGGACGTGTCTGCGATCATCGAAACCGGCCGGACGCTACAACAAGCGTCGTTTCTGCCGCTGCTCAGCGATGCAAACCTTGAGCGACCTCTGCTGTCGAACGCCGGCCGCCACATATCGGCACGCGATTTCCTGAGGGACGTTCGCGCCGTTGCCGGGCATTTGCCGAAAGGCAAATACGCCGTCAATCTGTGCGAAGACCGCTATCGGTTTCTCGTTTCGTTTTGCGCCGTTGCCATCCAGGGACAGACGAATCTGCTGCCTTCGTCGCGCGTGAAGCAGGCGATCGATGACGTGATGCAAGCATATCCGTCGAGCTACACACTCAGCGAACGCACGTGCGGCGAATCGACGCCGCGGCATTTCGTATTGCCGCCATTGCCGGCTCATGACGAAGTCGATCAGGAAATGCCGTCGATTGCCGCCGATCATGTCGTGGCGATCGGTTTCACGTCCGGCAGTACCGGCCAGCCGAAGGCGAATCCGAAATTGTGGCGCAGCGTCTGCGCCAGCAGCGCGCGCAATGCGGCGTTGCTCGGTGCGTTAGATACCGCGTGCAACATCGTCGCGACCGTTCCGCCTCAGCATATGTACGGGCTGGAGATGTCGGTGCTGTTGCCGTTGCGCAGCCGCGCGACGATCGACGTCGATCAACCGTTTTTTCCCGCCGACATCGCGCACGCGCTGCAGAAAATCGAAGCGCCGCGCGTTCTGGTTACGACGCCTTTCCATCTGCGCGCGCTGTTGCAGGCGCGCGTTGCGATGCCGGCGATCGCCGCCATCGTCAGCGCCACCGCGCCACTCGACGGGGACATTGCGCGCGCCGCTGAGAAGGTCTATTCGACGCGCGTGATCGAAGTATTCGGCTCCACGGAAACCTGCGTCATCGCACATCGCCGCGCGGCGCTCGACGAACCGTGGAAACTTTATGACGGCGTGGCGTTGCGTCCGCAGCCCGACGGCACGTTGGTCGAGGCCGCGTATTTTTCGGCGTCCACATCGCTGCAGGATATCGTCGAACTCCTGCCCGACGAGCGATTCGTTCTGCGCGGACGCAACGGCGATTTGCTCGATATCGCCGGCAAGCGTGCGTCGCTCGGCGATTTGAACCATCGATTGCTTGCGATTCCCGGCGTGACGGATGGCGTGATGTTCACGCTCGACGCCGATCGCAAAGGTGTGCGGCGTTTGGCCGCTCTCGTCGTTGCGAAGGATTTGTCGGAGTTGGATATCGTGGAAAGTCTGCGTTGCGCTATCGATCCGGTTTTCCTGCCGCGCATCGTGCGGCTTGTCGAGGCGCTGCCCCGCAACGCGACGGGCAAGCTGCCGCGCGAAGCGCTGATCGCAGCGCTTCGCGGTTGAGCGACTGAATTATTTCCAGTCCAGCAGCTTGTAATAAACCGGCTGCACCTGACCCGACGGTCCGGATAGCTGCTGCATGACGTCATGAGGGACGTCGTTCGGATTGTCGACATAAAGTTTCGTCGGACCCGAACTCGACAGCACGCGGACAAAATACAGCTTGCCCTTTTTGCGATATTCCTCGACCGTGTCGCTGCCATCCTGACGAACCGTGATCACCGGCAATTCCGATGCGTCGGCAGCCGCTTGGACTTCCGGCGGCAGCCCGGGACTGGATGCCGCCGCGCGATCGCGTGCATTCGTATCGACCGTGCTGTTTCCTGAACTTTCTTCCACCACCGTTTTGGCCACCGCTTCCGGTGTCGGCAGGTTGGTCACGGGATCCTTGTCGTCGATATTGGGAGGCGGCTGCACCGGAGGAATCTGATCGCTCGACGTCGTCGTTGTCGCGTTGCGATCCGCGGCCTGTTGCGCGTTGGCGCTTGTTGCGAAACCCAGCGCGGCAATCAACACCCAGTTTATCGATTTCATGGCGCACCTCCTGTGTGGCACCGAGCATAGCATGCGGATTTCGCCGTCAAACTACGCCGTTCGTCGGGCAACCGCAGTGTAAAATCAACGCGATCGACCCCATATACAGTTGTCCGAAATTCCTTTTTATCGACTGACTCCAGCACAAAACGATGTCGCGTCCAACACTCATTCTGATCGACGGTTCCGGCTATCTGTACCGCGCGTTCCATGCGCTGCCGCCGTTGACCAACCGCCATGGCGAGCCTACCGGCGCGCTGTTTGGCGTGTTCAACATGTTGCGCTCGACGTTGAAAACGAAGCCTGAACACATCGCGTTCGTGGCTGACGCGTCCGGCCCCACATTCCGCGACGATCTTTATGCGCAATACAAAGCACAGCGCGCGCCGATGCCGGACGATCTCAAACAGCAGGTCGAGCCGATGCTCGCGCTGGTCGGCGCGCTCGGGTTGCCGATTTTGCGCGTCGAAGGTGTGGAAGCCGACGACGTCATCGGCACACTTGCGCTGCAAGCCGCTGCGGCGGGCATGGATGTCGTCATTTCGACCGGCGACAAGGACCTTGCACAGCTCGTGAACCCGAACGTGAAACTGGTCAACACGATGACCAATTCCACACTCGACGAAGCCGGCGTAATGGTGAAATTCGGCGTGCGCCCCGATCAGATCATCGACTATCTCGCGCTGGTCGGCGACAGCGTCGACAACATTCCCGGCGTGGATAAATGCGGCCCGAAAACGGCGGCGAAATGGCTGTCCGAGCATGGCACGCTCGATACGGTGATCGCCAACGCGCACGTCGTAACGGGCAAGATCGGCGAGAACTTGCGCGCGGCGCTTGCGCATCTGCCTTTGTCGCGGCAGTTGGCAACGATCAAGACCGACGTGCCGCTCGAGCTGAAACCGCATGATCTGAAACTGCGCGATCCGCACCACGATTTTCTGCGCGACTTCTACAACCGCTACGAATTCAAGGCGGCGCTGCGAGAACTCGACACCGCGCAATCCTCCGCAGAGATGGGCCAGACGCCGCCGCAGATCGAACCTGCGCAAGTGCCGACGAGCGCGGCCGTCGATCCGGCGTTATCCGTCAAGGGCGAATACGATCTCGTTCTTACGCGCGAGCAATTCGACGCGTGGCTCGGCAAATTGCAGCAAGCCGATCTCGTTTCGTTCGACACCGAGACCACCAGCATCGATCCGATGCGCGCGGAAATCGTCGGTGTTTCGTTCGCCATCGAAAAAGGAAAGGGTGCTTACGTGCCGTTGATGCACGACTATCCCGGCGCACCGGCGCAGCTTGATCGCGCCGTCGTTTTGGAAATGCTGCGCGCGATTCTCGAAAATCCGGACAAGGCCAAAGTCGGCCAGCACGCGAAGTACGACATCAACGTGCTGTCGAAGTACGGCATCGCCGTGCGCGGCGTGCGCTACGACTCGATGCTCGAATCGTACGTGTGGAATTCCAGCGGCAATCGTCATGACATGGATACGCTGGCGAAGAAATATCTCGGCTACGAAACCATCCACTACGAAGACGTCGCCGGCAAAGGCGCCAAGCAGATCCCGTTCGCGTCCGTGGATGTACAGCGAGCCGCCGAGTATGCGGCGGAAGACGCCGATATCACGCTGCGCCTGCACCAAACGCTCTGGCCGAAACTCGAAACAGAAGAGAAGTTGCGCGGCGTGCTCGAGAACATCGAAATGCCGCTCGTCCCCGTGCTCGCGCGGATGGAACAAACCGGCGTGCTGATCGACGTCGGAAAACTGCGCGTACAAAGCGCCGAACTCGGCAAGCGCATGCTCGAACTGCAACAGAACGCCTACACGATTGCGGGCCGGCATTTCAGTCTCGATTCGCCCAAACAGTTGCAGCAATTGCTGTTCGAAGAATTGAAACTCCCCGTCGCGTTCAAAACGCCGAAGGGCCAGCCGTCGACGAATGAAGAAGCGCTGGAAAGTCTCGCGAATCAGCACGAATTGCCGCGCCTGATTCTCGGTTACCGCACGCTGGCGAAACTGCGTTCGACATACACCGACAAACTGTCCGAGCACATCAATCCGCGCACCGGACGGGTGCACACGAGCTATCACCAGGCCGTTGCGCAGACGGGGCGTTTGTCATCGAACGATCCGAATCTGCAGAACATTCCGATCCGCACCGAGGAAGGCCGCCGCATTCGGCAAGCTTTCATCGCGCCGTCGGGCTACAAGATCATGGCGGCGGATTATTCGCAAATCGAACTGCGCATCATGGCGCATCTTTCCGGCGACACCGGATTGCTCGCCGCATTCCACGGCGATCAGGACATTCACCGCGCCACAGCGGCGGAAGTGTTCGGATTGCCGCCGGAGCAAATTGATTCGAACCAGCGCCGCGCGGCGAAAGCGATCAATTTCGGATTGATGTACGGCATGAGCGCGTTCGGACTCGCGCGCCAACTCGGCATTGGCCGCAACGAAGCGCAGGGTTACATGCAGCGTTATTTCGAACGCTATCCCGGCGTGCAGGCGTTCATGCAGAAAACGCGCGATCAGGCGCACCGCGACGGCTTCGTCGAAACGCTACTCGGCCGCCGCCTGTATTTGAACGAAATCCATTCCCGCAATCAGGGTTTGCGCGCCGGCGCCGAACGCGCGGCAATCAATGCACCGATGCAAGGCACCGCCGCGGACATCATCAAGCGCGCGATGATTTCCGTCGACGCGTGGCTGCAGGAACAAAAAGATTCGGCGCGCATGATCATGCAGGTGCATGACGAACTCGTGTTCGAAGTGCGCGACGACAAACTTGCGAAGATCGAAGCCGGCGTACGCGAGCGCATGATGCAAGCGGCGGAACTCGCCGTGCCGCTCGTCGTCGACATCGGCGTCGGCGACAACTGGGACGAAGCGCATTAACTAATTTTAATAACTGACCAACGATATCTTACGTTTGGCGACTTCGACGCAGTGCCCGGAGAATGGCGTTGCAGAGCCATTTCCGCGCCGCCGATTTTTCGGAATGAACGAAGCATGAATCATTCCGGATTGCGCTTGAAACTTTCACGACGAATCCCGATCTACTTCATCGAGTGCACGCAACGGCACTCGGGTTTGCTCACCTCCCTGAGCAAGCCACGGAAACCGGTCCCTCCCCAGATCGGTTCCCGACACCGCCCCGGAAGTCCCCCCTAAGCTTCCGGGGCATTTTTTTGCCCGCGTTTTCTTGCTCGTCATTCCGGCGGAAGCGGGTTCCAGCGACTTCGATCTAGCTTGTCATTCCAGCTTTCGCTGGAATGACAAGCGTAGGTAGAGCTAAAGTCACTGGATTGCTTTCGCCGAAATGACGAGCAAGAAACGACGAGCAAGAACACTATGCGAGGAATCCGCCATCAACCGCAAAACTCGCCCCCGTGATGTAGCTCGCCGCCGGCATACATAAAAACGCGATCATCGGCGCAATCTCGCCTGGCTGCGCCACGCGCCCCATCGGGATCATCCGCAACAGTTGCTTCAGCAGCGCCTCGTTCTGCGTCAAAGCCCCAGCGAATTTCGTATCCGTCAATCCCGGCATCACGGCATTCACTCGGATATTGTGCGGCGCCAACTCCTTGGCGAACCCTTCCGTCATCGACAAAATCGCCGCCTTCGTCAATGAGTACACGCTTTGG
>DATAVJ010000156.1:0-30801 GCA_036267795.1 Rudaea sp. | reverse complement strand
CATCGGCAACCGCGGTCTCAAGATCGCCAACACCACCGAAATGGGCAACGCCGGCTTGAAAGGCACGTTCGGTGACACGAGCTGGAACTGGGATGCGCATGTCAGCTACGGCAAGTTGACGCTCGAGACGCAAGACCTCAATTACATCAATATCAGCCAGATCCTGCCGGACTTCGGCTGCACCACGGCTCCGGGCGTCGGTGCCTGTACACCGATCGACATCTTCAACCAGAGCGATCCGAGCACACTAGCCATCTTGAACGCAGCCAAGATCAATCCGTTCTTGAGCACGGCGTATCAGATGAAGTCGGCCGAGGCGTCGGTCAACGGTTCGCTGTTCAGTCTGCCGGCGGGCGATGTGCAGCTCGCAGTGGGCGGCAACTACCGCAAGGAATATCAGGACAGCAAGGTCGATCCGCTGCTCAACATCACGTTCAATAACGCGGGCGGTGTACCGACATTGAACTGCCCCGGCCCGGGTTCGATCTGCTCGTCGCCGACACAGGGCGGCTACAACGTGAAGGAAGCGTACGCCGAAATCCTGGTGCCGATCCTGAAAGACGTGCCGTTCGTGCACTCCTTGAATGTCGACATCGGCGACCGCTATTCGAAGTATTCGGACTTCGGCAGCACCAGCAACTGGAAGATCGCCATCGAATATCGGCCGATCGAAGACCTGCTGTTGCGCGGCACGGTGTCCAAGGTGTTCCGTGCGCCGACCACGTCGAACCTGTTTGCGGGTCCTTCGCAGGATGCGCCGACAGCGACCGATCCGTGCGCCGGCGCCGCCGGTGTGTCGGGCAACGCGGCCTGCAAGGGCTTCAACGTTCCGCCGCAGGTGTTCTCGCAGCTGACCGGTTTCGTCATGGGCTCGCAGTTCGCCTCGGCGAACGGCCTGAGCACCGCCGTGCTGCAGCCGGAGTTCGGCAAGTCATTCGACTACGGCTTCGTCTACGATCCGGAATGGATTCCCGGCTTGTCGGTTAATGCGGACTACTACCGCATCCTGCTCAACAACCTGATCGTGTCGGGCCCCGGCACCGCGCAGACGATCCTCACGCAGTGCTTCAACACACAAGGCCCGATCTGCGGAAACGTCTTCCGTGCGACCGACGGCTCCATCAAGTTCGTGATCGAGAGCGCGTTCAACTCCGGCAACCTCGTCGACCAGGGACTGGACGTCGGTGCGCACTACCGCTTGCCTGCCATGGCGTGGGGTAACTTCCGCGTCGGCGTGGACGGCAGCTACATCGAGAAGTACAACATCGATCAGGGCGGCTTCGTCCAGCATCTGGCCGGCCACTTCGACAAGACGTTCGGCAACTACGCTCGCGTACGTGGCTTGGCGACCATCGACTGGAACATGGGTCCGTGGACCGCCAACTGGACAACGCGCTACATCGGCCGCATCACGTTAGGTTATGCGAATGCCGGTTTGGGCCCGGCGGGTGTGGAATCGAGCACCAACCCGTACAACCCGAACCCGCAAGGTCCAGTCTTGCACTACGGCGCCGTGACGTACCACAACGCGTCGCTCGGTTACAACATCGAGCCGATCAACACGTTCGTGCAAGTGGGTGTCGACAACATTTTCGACAAGCAACCGCCGCTGCTGTACTTGAACAACGTGCTAAACGCCAATACCGACGTCAGCACGTACGACCTCGTCGGCCGTTTCTACCGTGCGAGCGTCACCGTCAAGTTCTAAGAAACACAGTCAAGACCTTCAAACCGCGCGGCTTACCACCGCGCGGTTTTTTTTGCCTTCGTTTCAGGACGGTGCCATTTTCGCGTGTGGTAAACTGCCGCATCGTGCAGGCCGCTGCGCAGGCCGCGAAACTTTCTGTTAGTGCAATCCACCGCCACACCAACGATCGAACCCATCGTCACTGCGTTGCAGTCCGGCCATCCGCGGGATGCGGAACGTCTTGCGCGGGATTATCTAGCGGTGCTGCCCGCCAACGAAGACGGTCTGATCCTTCTCAGCATGTGCTTGCTGCAGCAGGACCGACCGGCGGAAGCGACTACCGTGTGCCGCGAACTGACGCAGCTATTTCCGCAATCCGCCATTTACTGGAGCAACCTCGGCACAGCGCTGCGCGATGCCGGCGAACTGCGCGACGCTGAAGACGCCTATCGGCAAGCCGTTCTGCTCGATCCAGGATTTTTCGGTGCATTTCTCAATCTCGGCTATCTGCTGCTGGAAGGCGGCAAATTTCCTGAAGCGAAAGATGCACTCTTTGCTGCGCACACCCTCGATCCCGTGTCACCCGATGCGCGCATCTACGCAGCGCAGACATGCGTCGCACTCGACAGCCGCGATCTCGCCGAGCAACTTATCGCGCCTTGGCAGCAGTGGACGCATCTTGCCGACGAGCTGACGCTGGACCTCGCCAGTCTCATGATCTCTGCCGGCAGCGCCGACGAGGGGGCGCGCATTTTTGAAGGTCTCCTGCGCAAGAACCCGAACAACCTGCGCGCGACGGCAAACCTCGTTTACCTGTACGAACGGATCAATCGCCTCGACGAAGCACGCGCGCTGTTGGCAAAGCTGCCGACGCCGGAATCGATCGACGATCCGAAGTTGCAGTACGACGTGATCAGCGCTCACGCAACATTCACGTTGCGCGAAAAAGATCCGGCGCTCGCCCGCCAGTTGTTCGAAAAGCTGATCGCGGCGTTCGACCTTTCATCGGAGTCGAAAAATACGCCGTGGCGATCCGGCCAACTGTATTCGTCGCTGGCGAAGATGTACGACAAAGAAAACAACGTCGATGCCGCGATGAACGCTCTGGCCGAATCGCACGCGCGCCAAATGACATTGGCTCGGCAGGCGGTTCCCGAGCTGGCGAAACCCGACGCACAGCCGCTGTCTCTGGGAACGGTCCGACTCGATCCTCGGCAGCACGCGAAATGGCAAGATTATCCGGCGCCATCGATGCGGGATTCGCCGATTTTTGTCGTCGGCTTTCCGCGTTCGGGTACGACCATGCTGGAACAGATGCTCGATGCACATCCAAGCCTGCAATCGATGGACGAACGCTCCTATTTGAGTAATCTGGTGGACTACCTCAGCAATTTCGGCGTCGAATATCCGAAGGATCTGGACAAACTCAGTGCCGATCAGTGCGACGAACTGCGTCGCGTGTATTGGAACTTTACCGCCAAGGTCGCGCCGCGCAAGGAAGGCCAGCGTCTGGTCGACAAGAATCCGTTGCACATGCTCCGGCTGCCATTGATCAACCGCCTGTTCCCGAACGCGCCCATCATCCTGGCGCTGCGCCATCCCTGCGACGTGATCCTTTCCAACTACATGCAGTACTTCACGTCCAATTCGTTTGCCGTGCTTTGTTCTAGTCTGGAGCGGCTCGCGCACGGTTATGTCAATGCGATGCAGTCGTGGATTTATCATGCCGATCTGCTTAAGCCGAACGTCATCCACTCCCGCTACGAAGATTTGCTGGACGACTTCGCAGGGAATATCCTGCGCATCGGCAATTTTCTGGAACTCAACGACGCCGCACCGATGGCGCGCTTCGACCAGCACGCGCGCGACAAGGGATTCATTTCCACACCGAGTTATACGCAGGTCGTCGAGCCACCGAACAAGAAAGCCGTCGACCGCTGGCGGCGCTACCACAAATATTTCGAACCCGTGCTTCCAATACTGCAACCGATCATGCACCACTGGGGTTACCATGAGTGAGCCAGGCGCCGCTTCCATCGGTTCGCCTCCGTCGCGCGATCCGCGCCTGGACGGCCTGTCGCCCAGTGCCGCGCGCCGTCTCAGTATCGCGTCGCAAGCACTCGCCGCGGGCCACGCCGCAACGGTCGAACAGCGTTTGTCGGGCCTGCTCGCCGTCTATCCCGATCATCCCGAAGTGCTTCGCATGTATGCGGGCCTTCAATGCCTTCGCGGCGATTTCCACGGTGCGATCGCGACGATGGAGCGCGCCATCGCATTGCATCCACACGATGCCGCGTTCTGGAGTTCGCTGGGTTCCGCGCTGCTCGAAGCGGCGCGCTACGACGAATCGATCGATGCGCTGCGCCGCGCCTGCGACCTCGACCCGGAGTACACCACGGCGTGGTACAACCTCGGCTTGGCCTACATACGCTGCATGCGCGTGGATGAGGCGACAGCGGCACTGCGGCGCGCCGTATCGCACGCGCCGGAACTGGCCATCAATGCGCGCGTGATCCTCGGCGACATGTTTCGTGCGGAAAATCGCCTCGACGAAGCGATCGCGGAATATCGCGCCGTCATCGCAGTGCAAAAAAACGCTGGCATGGCGTGGTGGGGCTTGGCCGAGATCAAGACGCAGCGTTTCGCGGACGACGATCTGGCACAGCTGCGCGACGCGATGAAGCAGCCGGGCGCGAGCGATGACGATTTGGCCGCCATGGGTTTCGCATTGGCGCGCGCGCTCGATGACCGCGGCCTGTATGCGGAATCGCTCGCTGCCCTCGAACAGGCAAACGCGCCCATTCGCGCACGCAAGCGTTGGGATGCATCGTCGTATGCGGCACATATCGACGCGATTCTCAAAGCATTCACGCCACCGCCCGCCGGCGCATCCGATCAATTGCTCGGTCACGAAGCCATCTTCGTCACCAGCATGCCTCGCTCCGGCTCCACGTTGACCGAGCAAGTGCTCGCCGCGCACTCGCAAGTCGACGGCGGCGGCGAAGTGTCCGACTTGCCCAGCGTGCTGATGGAAGAATCGCAGCGCCTGAATATATCGTTCCCCGATTTCATCCACGAGCTTACGCCGCGCGATTGGGAACGGATGGGTCGCCGCTACCTGGAACGGACGACAAAATGGCGCAGCGACCGGGCGCGTTTTACCGACAAGATGCCCAGCAACTGGCATTACATCGGCGTGATTCGCGCGATGCTGCCCGGTGCTCACATCATCGTCGCGCGCCGCGATCCGATGGAGACGTGTCTGTCCTGCTATCGCCAACGCCTTGCGAACAGCGAATACACGCGCACCTTCCAGGATCTCGGCTCGGCGTGGCGCGATTTCGATCGCACGGTTAAATATTGGCGCGAACTCCATCCTACGCACGTCTACGAAAGCATTTACGAAGACCTCGTGGCTGATCCGGAAAAAAAGATTCGCGAACTGCTCGCCTTTTGCGAGTTGCCGTTCGAACCGGGCTGCCTGGAATTTCACAAAGCCAAACGCAACGTGCATACACCCAGCGCCACGCAGGTGCGCGAACCGCTGCGGCGCGACACGGCGCGCGCGCACCGTTACGGCACACTGCTCGATCCGTTGCGAGCCGCATTGCAATTGCGGCCGTTTTCGGAATCCGCGTGAAACTTTCACGGATCGCGCAATCGCGACATCGTCATGCCTGAAACAGACGCCCGAATAATTTTCGACGTACGCAACTACATCCGTTATTACGACGGCGCGCTGGAGGCGGATTTCTGCGCGCAAATGGTCGATGCGTTCGAGAAGTCGGCGCACCTGCAAACGCCGCACGGGCGCGGGCATCAGGCCGGCCTCGACAACAGCGCTTGGGTAGAATTGAACGTGACGCGTTTCGCCGACACCGCGTTTCTGGGTTTCTTTCACGCACAGATCGACAAGTATCTTGCCTTGTACAACCAGCAAGTGCCGCTGACCATCGCTATACCCAACAGCATCAAGCTCGACGAATTGCGCATCAAGCGCTATCGCGCCGGCACCGACGAAAACTTCGAACCGCACTTCGACTCGTACCAGCAGAAAAGTGCGCGTTATCTGGTGTTTCTTTGGTATCTCAACGACGTGACCGAAGGCGGCGAAACCGAATTCGTGGATTTGGGCGTCAAAGTCGCGCCGCGCACCGGACGATTGCTCGTTTTCCCGCCCTATTGGATGTACCAGCACGCAGGGCTGCCGCCGTTGTCCAACGACAAGTACATCGTCTCGACGTATCTGATGTTCTGATGATGGCCGCGGTGAAGCCCACTCCTGCCTTGTCGCCGCCATCGCGCCTGCATGGCCTGTCGCAGCAAGCCGTCGGCAGTGTCGTGGCTGCCGCGCAGGCATTGGATCGTGGCCGCGCCGATGAAGCGGATCGGCACATCATCGGCCTCCTCGCACTTTATCCGGAACACCCTGAAGTGCTCCGATTGCATGCCGGCGTGCTGCGCTTGCGCGGAAACTACGGCGACGCCGTCGCCACACTGCGGCATGCGATCACATTGCGTCCGCAGGACGCGCTGTATCTGAACACGCTCGGTTCCGTGTTCATCGAGACAGCGCAATACGATGACGCCATTGCTATTCTCGAACAAGCCTGCGCACTCGATCCCGAACTCGCATCGGCGCGGTACAACCTCGGTCTCGCGCTGATGCGGTGCATGCGCGTCGACGAATCCGCCACGGCGCTGCGCCGCGCGTTGACTCTATCGCCGGACATCGCCATCAGCGCGCACGCCATACTCGGCGACATGTTCCGCGCCGACGGACGTTTCGACGAGGCCGTCGCCGAATACCGCCTCGCACTCGCACGGCAATCCCATGCCGGCATGGCGTGGTGGGGATTGGCGGACATCAAAACGCAGAAATTCAGCGACGACGACATCGAGCGTTTGCGCAAGGCATTGCACAATCAAGCAGCCGGCGAAGACGATTTCGTCGCCATGGAATTCGCCTTGGCCAAGGCGCTCGACGAACGCGGACGCTTCGCCGAATCGCTTGCCGCGCTCGAACGGGGGAACGCGCGGGCGCGCAAACGCACGCGCTGGAATGCGGAAGCGTACTCCGCGCAAATCGATTCGATCATCCGTACGTTCACGCCGCCGCCGAACGGTGCGGCCTCCGACATCGGAAACGAAGTGATCTTCATCGTCAGCATGCCGCGCTCGGGCTCCACGCTGATCGAACAAGTTCTGGCATCGCACTCGATGGTGGATGGCGCCGGAGAACTGGCCGACCTTCCCATCGTGCTCACCGAAGAAGCGCAGCGTCGCAGAAAACCTTTTCCGGAATTCGTCCACGAACTCGACGCGGCAGATTGGGAACATCTCGGCCGACGCTATCTCGAACGCACCGCGCGCTGGCGCCGGAATCGTCCGCGTTTCACCGACAAGTTGCCCGGCAACTGGCCCTATGTCGGTGCCATCCGCGCAATGTTGCCGCAAGCGCGCATCGTCATCGGGCGGCGCGATCCGCTGGAAACGTGTTTCTCGTGCTATCGCCAACGCTTGGCCCACAACGAATATACGCGAACATTTTCCGATCTCGCATCGGCATGGCGCGACTTCGACCGCGCCGCCACGCATTGGCGTGCGCAGTATCCAACCCACGTATATGAGAACGTCTACGAAGATCTCGTCGTCGATCCGGGAACGAAAATACGCGAGCTGCTTGCGTTTTGCGGACTGCCGTTCGAAGACGGGTGCCTGCGCTTCTACGAGAACCGACGCGGCGTGCACACCCCAAGCGCCGCACAGGTACGTCAACCGCTGCGCCGCGATACGGCGCGTACCCGCGACTATGGCGCACTGCTCGATCCGCTGCGCAGCGCGCTATCGTTGCCGCCGTTTTCAGCGACGTGATCGGTGTAGCCGAACCGTTCGGCTAAAATAGCGCGTCACTGTAAAACGGACACCTAAATGGCAAACATCGTTTGGCTCGCCTCGTATCCGAAATCCGGCAATACGTGGATTCGCGCATTCTTGGCCAACGTCATCGCCAACCGGCCGACGCCGGTGCCGCTCGCGGAATTGCCGAATTTCGGCAAGCTCGAGGCCGATCCCGAACTGTTTTCGCAGATCGCCGGCAAATCGAGCACGGAATTGAATTTCGACGAAATCACGGCGTTGCGTCCGCAAGTACACAGGGCGATCTCCGCCACGTCGCCGCGCACGGTGCTCGTGAAGACGCACACGATGTGGGGCATGCACAACGAAACACCGCTGCTCACCCCGGCCGTGGGCGCGGGCGCGATTTATGTGGTGCGCAATCCGCTCGATGTGGTCATCAGCATGTCGCATCACTTCGGCATCGATATCGATCGAGCCATCGAACTGCTCGGCGACGATCGGGCCATCACCGAAAACTCCGCACTGTTCGTGGCGGAATATCTCGGATCGTGGTCGACGCACGTGAAAAGCTGGGCCGATGTCGAAAGCGCGCAAATCGTGGTCGTCCGATACGAAGACTTGATCGAGAAACCGTCGAAGACCTTCGGCCGCATCGCGAAACTGGTCGGCGCGGACAAAGATCGCATGCGCATGGAACGCGCCATTGACCATTCGACTTTCTCCTCGCTATCCGCGATGGAACGCCGCGATGGTTTCATCGAAGTGCCGATCAAGGGCAAACGATTTTTTCGATCCGGACGCGTCAATCAATGGCGCGAGGTGCTTACGCGCGATCAGACCAAACGCATCATCGATCGGCACCGCGAACAAATGCAGCGCTTCCGCTACGTGCCGGCTGGATATTAGCCCGCCATGGCTGCCGGAACTCGCTCGCTCGATGCGCGCTATAAAGACGGCAACGCGCAGCGGATGGCGGGAGATTTCGCGGCAGCGGAAAAAGAACTGCGCGGCGTACTTGCGGACGATCCGACGCACCGCGATGCCGCGTATTCGCTTGCTTTCATGTTGCGCGAACAAGGCCGCACCACCGCGGCATCGACGGTCGTCTCGACGTGGTGGCAACACGCGAAACCCGATGCCGACGCGACGCTGAGTGCGATCGGTTTTCTGATCGAGTGCGCTTCGTACGAATCCGCCGGCGCCATCGGTCGCGCAGGCAGGCAACGCTGGCCCAACGATGCGCGATTGGCCGGTCGCGTCGGCGAAACCGCTCTCGCCCTGGGACATTTCGACGCGGCGCGCGCGGCGCTCGACAGCGCGGTAACGCTGGATGTGAATCAAAGCGCGTCATGGCTGCGGCTGAGCCACTGTCAGCGTTATCGCGACGTATCGGAACGCGATTTTGCGCGATTCGCATCGGTCATCGAGAATAAAGCGGCGAATCAGGTGACGCGCGCCTGTGCCGGCTTTGCGCTCGGAAAGGCATTCGACGACGTCGGCGGATTTGAACGCGCAGCGACGACTCTATCTGCAGCGAATTCGCTGGCGCGACAGATTTCACCATGGAATGTCGGTGCATGGCGCGCGCTCGTCGAGCGGAGACTCCACGAAGAATTTCCCGCGGCACAATCGCCGACGCGCTTTTCGCCGATCTTCATCATCGGCATGCCGCGCACCGGGACGACCTTGGTGTCGACGCTGCTGTCGCGCAGTCCCGATGTGCGCGATCGCGGCGAGTTGAACTGGATTCCCGCCATCTATGCACAACTCGCGGAGGCGGGCCGCCTGAGCGACGCCGACGCCCTGACGGCGTGCGCGCGTCTCGTGGAAATCCAGATGCGCCGCGACGATGCGCCGGCGCGTTGGTACGTCGACAAGAACCCGCTCAATTTCGCATACGCGGATTTTATTCTTGCGCTGTTCCCTAACGCCCGCTTCGTCTATTGCCGCCGCGATGCGCGCGACACCGCGTTGTCGATCTGGATGCAGCACTTCGCGCACGAAGACCTGGGCTTTGCGTATGATTTTTCCACTATTTCACAAGTGGACAATGACCATCGCCGGTTAATGCAGCGCTGGGCGGCGCGCTTCGCCGCACGCATTTTCGAACTCGATTACGAAACTCTGGTTGCCGATGCGGACGCGCAGGCAGATCGCCTTGCGGATTTCCTATCCATCCAATCCGGACTCCGCGACTCCAGAAAAACAATGGATCGAACGCTGACAACCGCCAGCGTATGGCAAGCGCGGCAGCCGATCTACACGCGTTCGTTGCAACGCTGGCGCAGCTACGCGCCGTTCATTCCACAACTCGAATCGCTGTTCGGCGCGAAGTGATCCGCATCATTGCCTGCGTACCTGGATATCGCCGCTGAACGATTGTGCGCTGATCTTCGCGTCGCCGCTGCCGGCTTGCGCATCTAGACTGCTGCCCGGGCCCATTTCCTTTTCCTGCACCTTGCCGAAATCGCTGTCGATGCCGCCGCTGAACGTGGTCGCTTCGATGTGCGCGGAAAGCGATGACGGAAGATGCAGACGCAAATCGCCGCTCATCGATTCGAGCTTGATATTCGCGTGCGCAGCCGGCGTGAACGTGAGGTTGACGTCGCCCGACACAGTGCCGGCTTCGAGATCCTGAACCTGCCCGGCATCCACGGACATGTCGCCGGAAACGGTTTCGACTTTCAGGCGTCCGCTCAACCCTTTCGCGTTGATGTTGCCACTCACCGTCTGCAAATGCGCCCGCGTCATCGATGTTTTCGCGGCGGCGTCGAACATCACGTCCCCGCTGACGCTATTGACGTCCACGTCCGGCGCACCGCTGTTTATCGTGACCGTGCCGCTCACGCTGGCGACTTCCAGCGTCTTGCCCGCAGCACCGTTGACGTTGGCATCGGCGCTGACCACGCCGACGTCGAGCGCCGCCGTGCGCGGCACGCGCAGGATCAGATCGCTGTCGCTATCGGGTCCATTGCCGCTCCACCCGTTTTTGATGCCTTGCACTTTCAGGGTGAGATGACCGGCGTCGCCGGAAATGTCCAGCTTGGAATCGCCGCCGAGCGTTCCGCTCAGGTCGGCGACGGGCTTGTCCCACGTGGTGACCGTTACCGTCCCGCGCACGTTGCCGATTTCGATCCGCGCGTCGCTGGCGACATTCCACGTCTCGTGCAGATCCTTCGACGTGTCGCCGTCCGTGGCGATGGAATGGGATTCGATCTTCGCCGCCTCGGCGGCGCACGCGCCGGTGCCGACGAACGCCGCGCCGATCAACGCGGTTGCGATGGCAGCACACAATGTATACATTTTCATTTTGTTCTCCGCCCTGTTTTACGTTTCGTCAACCCGCGTACGATTGCTTCAGCAGGCGCATGCGTTGACCGTTGGTACGATTGAGCAGGCCGACGAGAAAAACCGCATCGGGCCGTTGTTCCAGTGCTTCCTGGATATCGGCGCTGGCGTCGTTCAGATCGAGCGCCGCCGCCGCGAGTGTCGGGTGTGCAGGCTGCGCGAAATCGGCATCCGCACGTTTGCGCTTGTTCGGAACGTCGTTCGCGGCGACGGACGCGACGTTAGGAGACGCGACCGGAGTCACGGTGTGCAATCGCCACGCGAATACCGCCGCGCCGCATGCGACGAGCAGGCCCGCCGCCATGGAAAGGATCAACGGCCGGCGGCTGCGCCGATTTGGCAATGCCGCGATCCGACTTTCGATCGTCGGCCAAAGATCGCGCGCCGGTTCGATCGGACCGCCCAGTTTGCGCATTTCGCTGCGCCATTCGAATTCGCTCATGACTCTTCTCCGAGCGTCCGCCTCAGCAAGCCGCGGGCGCGATGCAATTGTGCCTTCGACGACCCGACTGCCATGCCGAGTTCGTTCGATATTTCTTCGTGCTTCCACCCTTCTACGTCGTGCAGCACGAGCACGGCGCGCGCGCGCGGCGGCAATGCCGCGACAGCCCGTTCCAGATCGCCGCGCTCGGCCGCGCAAAACGGCGTGTCGCCCGGCGTGTTTTCCAGCATTTCCGAATCCACCGGCTCCGTCTCGCGCCGTCCGCGCAATTCCATGAGCGCCGTATTCACACCCAATCGATGCAGCCATGTCGAGAACGCACTTTCATGCCGAAAACTCGACAGCTTCTGCCATGCGCGCACGAACGCTTCCTGCGTCAATTCTTCTGCCCGGCCGCGATCCATTCCGACCAGCCGCAGGATCGTGCCGTACATGCGAGCCACGTGGTCGCGGTACAAAGTCTCGAACGCACGCGTTTCGCCCGCGACGGCGCGCCGCACCAGCGCGGACACCGTGTTTTCAGTATCCGGCTCGATCAGGGGCATATTCGCACTGAGAACGGCGCCATCCATTTGTCCCCTTAGATGGTAAGGCCAACCGGAAGGTTTAAGAAATCGATGAAAAAATCAGCGAAAATTTGTTGCGGCGGCGGCCAATACCGTGACGAGATCGCCGACGCGCAGGACGCCGTCGCCGCGTGGGATCAGGTTTTGTCCGAACGCGACACCCTTCGGCGTGCGCCGATATTTGATCAACGTGCGCAGCGGTTCGCCGGACGGATCGAACGCGCCGGTAAGGAAATCGACGGTGGTGAATATGCAGCGGATGCAGGGTTTGACGACATCGAATTCGATATCGCCGATACGGATGCGCTTCCATCCGTCTTCCGCGTGCGGCTCGGTACCTTCCATGAGCAGATTCGGCCGAAATCGCAGCGCGGGAACGGGCGTCTGCAATCGTTCATTGAGATGATCCAGAGCGGTCTGCGAAATCAGCAGAAGCGGATAACCGTCGGCGAAGCTGACTTCATCGCCCGGCGCGGACCAATCCGGATCGGTCGCGCGGACGCAGCTTTCGTCCATGTATACAATCGTGCACGGCTTGCCGAGAAACTCGCTGATCCACGCATTCGCGCGCGCGTCGGCAGGCAGCGGTGTGACGCGGTCATCCCAAATCGTGACGGTGATGCGCGATGTGTCGGCGCGCGGAATGCCCACGCGCAATGGCGGCATTTCCGGCGCTGCCAAATGCAATCCGTCATCGCCGACGGTGGCGCGAATCAGCGTCAGCCTCGGATGCTCGCGCGCGGTGATGAACCGGTTGTCTGCATCCACGATCAGCCATCGGCGATCGTGCGCGATTCCGCGGCGCTTCACCGATGCCGCATCCAGCGGCAACGGCGCGCATGATTTCAGCGGATAGACGTGGATCGATGCAAGCGTGGCGGCCACCGGCGAAGCATACGCGATGCGTCTCGCACTCGCTTTTTTCGACGCGAACACCTAGTCTGCGCATCTCCCGCCGGATCTGCCATGAACGCGACTTCTCCTGCGTCCAAGCGCGACAACTGGATCACGCTCGTTCTCGGCGCGGACGCGGAGGAGCGCGGCGCGCTGGCATGGGCGTTCCTGTGTTTCTTCTCGCTGCTGCTCGGCTACTACATCTTGCGATCGGTGCGGGAAGCAATGATCGCCGCCGACGGCACGCATCTCATTCCGGCCGTCTTTACGTCCGTTTTCATCTGCATGCTGGCGCTGATGCCGGTGTACGGCGCGATCGTCAGCCGCTTTCCGCGGCGGCGTTTTCTGCCCGTCGTTTACGGCGTGGTGATCGTCAGTCTCGTCGGATTTTCGCTGGCGTTCTCGAGCAAGGCGCCGCAGGATTGGATCACGCTTGCGTTCGCCATCTTCCTCAGCGTCATCAATCTGTTCACGGATTCCGTGTTCTGGAGTTTCATGTCCGATATCTTCGTGACCGCGCAAGCGCGCCGCTTCTACGGCATTATCGCCGCCGGCGGCACGGCGGGTGCGATTGCCGGACCACTGATCACGCGCGTCATCGTCGGGCGCGTGGGCGTGCCGAACTTGTTGATGCTCTCCGCGTGTTTTTACGGGTTGTGTCTCGTATGCATCCTCAAGCTTGTGCCGTGGGCGCGGCGGCAAGAAGCCAAACGCAATCGGCAGGATGGCGAGAAGCCCATCGGCGGCACACTGCTCGCGGGTTTCCGGCTGGTCGTCAGCAAACCGTTGCTGTTCGCACTGGTGCTGTTCATGTTTTTTGGCGTGAGCATCGGCACGTTGCTGTACAACGAGCAGGCTAGCGTCGTCGGCGCGATGCATCTGGATGCCGCCGCGCGCACGGAATATTTCGCGGGTATCGATCTGGGCGTGAATCTGCTCGCGTTGTCCGTGCAACTGCTGTTGACGCGCGCGCTGCTCACGCGGTTCGGCGTCGGTCCGCTGCTGTTGATTCCGGCCGTGTTGATGATCGGCGGATTGGGAAGTCTCGTCGTCTGGTTCAGCGCGGGACTGCTCGCCGCCGTACAGATTCTCACGCGCGGGTTGAGTTTTTCGCTCATCAAACCCGCCCGCGAATCGTTGTTCACGCTGGTAGACCGCGAAAGCCGTTACAAGGCGAAAAATTTCATCGATACCGTCGTGTACCGTGGCGCCGACGTTGCCACGAGTTGGAGTTATGCGGCGCTTGCCGGCATCGGCTTGGGACTTCCGGCACTCGCCGGTGCGTGGGTGGGTGTCGCTATCATTTTCGGCGCGGTGGTGTTGTGGGTGATTCGTCTGCAGCACAAGATCCTCGCGGACCCCTCTTCAGCCACGGAGTGAATCGATGAGCAGTCGCCGCGATTTCCTGTACGGCGCGAGCGTCGCCGCCGCCATGACGCCGTTCGCGAGCGTGTTCGGCGTCGACCAAACGAAGAAAGGTCTGAAAATCCTGATCATGGGCGGCACGGGTTTTCTCGGTCCGCACATCGTCGAGACCGCAACGAAGCGTGGTCACACGTTGACGCTGTTCAACCGCGGCAAGACGCATCCGGGATTGTTTCCGAACATCGAGCAGTTGCATGGCGACCGCAAGACCGACATCAGCGCACTCGGCAATCGAAAGTGGGATGCGGTAGTCGACACGTCGGCCTACATCCCGGCGGATGTAACCCGATCTGCGACATTGCTGGCGCCCAACGTGGCGCAATACCTGCTCATCTCGACGGTCTCGGTGTACGCGAAGCTGGACAAACCCGGCATGGATGAAAGCGCGCCAGTGGCGACGACGAACGAACCCGACGCGCAGAAAGTGACGAACGACAATTACGGCGCGCTGAAAGCATTGTGCGAATCGGCGCTGCAAAAAGTGATGCCGGACCGCGCGACCGTGATTCGTCCCGGCTTGATCGTCGGTCCCGGCGATGCGACGGATCGGTTCACCTATTGGCCGGTGCGCGTTGCGCGCGGCGGCGAAGTGCTGTCGCCGGAGTCGCCGAAAGATTTCACGCAATTCATCGACGCGCGCGACTTGGCCGATTTCATCGTGCTGTGTCTGGAGAAGAAAACGCGCGGCACGTTCAACGCGGACGCGCAAGCCGGATCGATCACGATGGGCCGCTTGCTCGACACCTGCAAAAGCGTGTCGAAGAGCGACGCGAAATTCACGTGGGTCGATGCCAAGTTCCTGGAAAAGGAAAAAGTCGAACCGTGGAGCGATTTGCCGGCGTGGTCGCCCGCCGCAGGCGATGATGCGGCGTTCGGCCGCGTGAGCGCGGCGAAGGCGAAGGCGGCAGGATTGAAATATCGTCCGTTATCGGAAACAGTCGACGATACGCTTACGTGGTTCAAGACCGAACCCGCCGAGCATCAGGCGAAATTGCGCGCGGGAATTTCAGCCGAGCGCGAAGCCGACGTCCTCAAGGACTGGCACGCGCGTTCGGCGAAAAGCTAGGCGACGGATCGCAATCCCGGTTTCGGCTGCACCTGCGCGGCTTCCAGTTCGGCCGGGTCGAAATCGTCGACGCTGATGAACTCCAGCGTCGCCGAGCGCACGCGTTCGAGCAGTTTGCGTTCCTCGGCGGTGATCGCGCCGATTTGTTCGGCTTCGGCAAGTTGAGCCAGCGCGTCGAGACTTTTCAGCACGCCGCTCTTTTGCGCCTTAAGAAATTTTCGCTCGACCGGCTCGGCGGCAATCACGTCCGGCAGCAACGCATTCATGCGGCCGACGACATTGTTCGGATTCGGCGTAAGGTACGTCCATTCCGCCAACCGGTTGCGCGCCTCGTTCGGTGCGCACAGGATCGCCGCCACGCGATGGCCGAGACGGTCCGACGGCGGCACTTCGCGGCGGCCGAACGGGAAAACCAGCAGATAGAGCAGCCACGCCGCGGGCCGAATCGGAAAATTGCGCAACACGCCGTCGAGCGCGTTCTGCATGCGGTAGCAGCAATCGTGGAACGCCCAGGCGAGCAGCGGCTGATCGGTAACCGGCCGGCCCAAATCTTCGTAGCGCTTGAGCATCGCGCTGGCGATATACAAATTCGACAGCACATCGCCGAGACGCGCCGACAATCGTTCCTTGAATTTGAGTTTGCCGCCGAGCAGAAGCATCGCCATGTCGGCGACAAGCGCGAGATTCGCCGCGTAGCGGTTGAGTTTGCGGTAATAACGCTTCGTATACTTGTCGCCGGGCACGCGTCCGACACGAACGATGCCGAGCACGAAGCTGCGCACCGCGTTGGAGATGGCGAATCCGAAATGCGAAAACAGTTCGCGATCGAACGCGCGCAGACGCGTGGTGTAATCGGTGATCTGCGCCGCCTGCAATTCCTTCAGCACGTACGGATGGCAGCGAATCGCGCCTTGGCCGAAGATCATCAGGCTGCGCGTCATGATGTTCGCGCCTTCGACCGTGATCGCGATCGGCGACGTCTGCCAGCCGCGGCCTGCATAGTTGTTCGGGCCGAGCTGCACGCCTTTACCGCCGTGCACATCCATCACGTCTTTGGCGACCTCGCGGCCCAGTTCCGTCGTGTGGTATTTCGCGATCGCCGACGGCACCGACGGTTTTTCGCCGCGATCGACCGCAGCGGCCGTCGCGCGCGACAACGCCGTGATCGCATACGCATAGCCGCCGATGCGCGCGAGCGCCTCTTCGACACCCTCGAAACGGCCGATCGCCATGCCGAATTGTTTGCGGATGCGCGCATATGCGCCCGTCGCGATCGCACCCATGCGCACGGCGCCGCTGGAATTCGACGGTAACGTGATCGCGCGGCCGACGGAAAGACATTCCACGAGCATGCGCCAGCCTTGTCCCACCATTTCTTCGCCGCCGATCAATTGCGACATCGGAATGAAGATGTCTTTGCCGCGCACGGGTCCGTTCTGGAACGCCGCATTCAACGGGAAATGACGGCGGCCGATTTCCAGACCTTTGGTTTCGCGTGGAATCAGCGCGAGCGTGATGCCGAGATGTTCCTTGTCGCCGAGCAGACGATCCGGATCGTGCATCTGGAACGCGAGCCCGATCAGCGTCGCGACCGGTGCGAGCGTGATGTAGCGCTTGTCGAACGTGAGACGGATGCCGAGTACGTTGCCGCCTTCGTATTCGCCTTTGCAGACGATGCCGTAATCCGGAATCGACGTTGCGTCCGACCCGGCGAATGGGCCGGTCAGCGCGAAGCAGGGAATCTCGCGGCCGTCGGCCAAACGCGGCAAATAGTATTCGCGCTGCTCCTTCGTTCCGTAGTGCAAAAGCAGTTCGCCCGGGCCGAGCGAATTCGGGACGCCGACCGTCGATGACAGCGATCCGGAAATGCTCATCAGTTTTTGCAGCACCGCCGACTGCGCGAGCGCCGAGAATTGCAGACCGCCATATTCTTTCGGGATGATCATGCCGAAGAATTTGTTCTTCTTCGCGAACTCCCAGATTTCCGGCGTGAGGTCGGCGAGTTCGTGCGTGATTTCCCATTCGTCGCACATCGCGCAGATTTCTTCGACGGGCCCATCCATGAACGCCTGTTCCTCGACCGACAATTCCGGCCTCGGCTGTTTGAGCAGTTTCGACCAATCGGGTTTGCCGGTGAACAATTCGCCTTCGAATCCGACGGTACCGGCCTCGAGCGCGGTGCGCTCTGTATCGGAAATCTGCGGCGTGATTTTTTGATACACCTTGAGCAGCGGCGCCGTGAGGTTCCTGCGGCGGAAATCCGGAATGTTGAGCGGCACCGTGATCAGCGCGAACACGACGGCGGGAATTGCGATGGCAAGCCAATGGCTGCCGGCGAGGATGCCGGCGCCGATGACAGCGACGAATCCGGCGATGGTCCAGACGCGAAGGCTGGTGCGCAGATACGCGCACGTAAATGAAACGATGACGAGTGCGAGTAGCGGTAACCAGTTCATGGTTCGTGCCTCTCAATAATTTCCAAGGATTTCCAATCGCCGTCATTCCCGCGAAAGCGGGAATCCAGCGGCTTTTTTTTCCCCAGCGCAAACCAAAGTCACTGGATTCCCGCTTTCGCGGGAATGACGAAGAAGTTAGCGAAACTTTTCCAAGAACTTCAACACCGCGGACGAGAACGCATCGTTCTCGTCGCCGACGATCATATGCGTCGCACGCGCCACACGCACGTGTTCGGCGTGCGGCACCAGATGCAGAAACTCCGCGATCGTCGACTCCGATACGACGTCGCTGTGCTCGCCGCTGATCAACAGCGTCGGCACATCGATGCGTCGCGCGGCATCGAGCAGCGCGCCTTGATGACGTTCGCTGTCTTTGGCGACGCGATCGAGCAGGCGCGGATCCCAATGCCAGCGCAGACGGCCATTGTCCGCGCGAACAAGCAATTGGCGCAAACGCTCCGGCGATTTCTTTTCTGAGCGGTGCGGCAGATAGTTCGACACGGCATCGGATGCGTCGTCGATCGAGGCGAAACCGTTCGGATGGGCGCGCATGAACGCCATGATGCGCTCGACGCCGGCATTTTCCCATCGCGGCGTGACGTCGACCAGAACCAGGGCACGAAACGGCCGATATTCCGCCTGCGCGATCAATCCCAGCAGACCGCCCATCGATGCGCCGATCAGAACCGGCGGCTGCGCAGGCATACGCGCGATCAAAACGAGATCGTCGACGAATTGCGCGAAGTCGTAGTAGCCGTTATCGAGCCACCCGCTGTCGCCATGGCCGCGTGCGTCGGCCGTGATGCCGAACCATCCCGCGCGAGCCAGCGCGTTCGCCGTCGATGTCCATGCGCGGCGCGTCTGTCCGAAGCCATGCGCGAACACCACGGGCGGCGCATCCGCATCGCCGAAATGTTCCGTCATCAGCTCGAGGCCATCCGCGGCGCGCAACTTCTTCGCACGGCCATTTGCGCGCGATGAATCAGAAGTTTCCGCAGAGTCGGCAACAACCATACGCATGAGTATGGAAGACCGATCCTGCACTGTCAATCCGTACGAGATCGAATGGTTTGGCGCACCGTGGAAGGATCATTTTCTGCTGCGCTGCAGCGCAGCGCGGTCTTCACGAATCCGGTGCGGACTCGTTACCATGCGTCCATGTTGCATGCCGTGGAAAAAATCGAACGAACGCGCCTGAGCGCTGCGGATTGGGAGCAGGGCGCGCTCGATCTTATTGCCGCGCAAGGCGTCGGCGCCGTCGCGGTCGAGGCGCTCGCGCGCCAACTTGGCGTGACGAAGGGAAGTTTTTACTGGCACTTTCCGACGCGCGAGGCATTGCTCACATCGGCGCTGCAGAGCTGGGAAAATCGCGATACCGAAAATGTCATCGACCAGGTCGAACCGATCGTCGATCCGCGCGAGCGTTTGCGCGAACTTTTTCGCCGCACCGGTCGCGAAGCGAAATCGCACGTGATCTATTCGGCGCTGCTGCGCTCGCTCGATCATCCGATCGTGCAACCGGTGATGGCGCGCGTGTCGCGACGGCGCATGGAATTTCTCACGCACGCCTACCGGCAAATCGGAATGACGCGCGGCGTCGCGGCGCATCGCGCGCGGTTGGCTTATGCGGCGTATGTGGGATTTCTGCAATTGACGCTGCAACTGGGAATGCCGCGCCTGGAACACGACGAAATGGAAGCGTATGTCGAACACGTCATCGAAACATTGATTCCCGCGTAACGATTTGAAAGACGGACGGCGAAGATCGTCCGGCAGGAAAAGCAGCCGCAACAACGGTGAGGAGAACATGAGCAAACTGGAAACCCTGAACCGGTGGGTGGACGATGTCGTCCGTCTCGCCCAGCCCGACAACGTGCATTGGTGCGACGGATCGGAAGCCGAATACGACGCACTCGTCGAGAAGATGCTCGCAAGCGGCGATTTGATCGAACTCAATCCGCGCACGCATCCGAATTGCTATCTGCATCATTCGAACGTTTCCGATGTCGCGCGCGTCGAGCATCTCACGTTCATCTGCACACAGAACAAAGAGGATGTCGGTCCGAACAACAACTGGATGGATCCGACCGAAGCGCACGCAAAAATCGACGCATTGTTCGCCGGCAGCATGAAGGGCCGGACGATGTATGTGATTCCCTATTGCATGGGTCCGATCGGTTCGCCGCTGTCACGCTGTGGTGTGGAGATAACCGACAGCCCTTACGTCGTCGCCAACATGCGCATCATGACGCGCATGGGCGAAGCCGCACTCACGCGCATCGAGCGCGACGGAAAATTCGTGAAAGGTTTGCATTCGGTCGGCGAGCTCGATCCGCACAAACGCTTCATCCTGCATTTTCCGGAAGAACTCACGATCAAATCCATCGGTTCCGGCTATGGCGGCAATGCGCTGCTCGGCAAGAAGTGCCATGCGTTGCGTATCGGTTCGTATCAAGCTCGCCAGGAAGGATGGCTGGCCGAGCACATGCTCATCGTCGGCATCCAGAATCCAAAAGGCGAAACGCGTTATGTCGCGGCGGCGTTTCCGTCGGCGTGCGGAAAGACCAATCTCGCCATGCTGATTCCGCCGGAGCCATACGCAAAAGACGGCTGGAAAGTGTGGACGGTCGGCGACGACATCTGCTGGATGACGCCGGGTGAAGACGGCCGTCTGTGGGCGATCAATCCCGAAGCCGGTTATTTCGGCGTGGCGCCGGGCACGAGCGAGAAAACGAATCCGAACGCACTGGCGATGCTCAATCACGATGCGATCTTTACCAACGTCGCGCTGACGGCCGACGGCGAGCCGTGGTGGGAAGGTTTGCCCGGCACGCCGGCGAAAGACTGGCAGGGCCGCGACATCGCGCCGTCCGGCAGCCGGAACGCGAGTGGCCCGGCCGCGCATCCGAATTCGAGATTTACGGTCTCAGCGCGGCAATGCCCGAGCTGGTCGCCGCATGCGGAAGACGCGCAAGGCGTTCCCATTTCCGCGATTATTTTCGGCGGCCGCCGCGAACATCTCGTGCCGCTGGTATTCGAAGCGCGCGATTGGCTGCAAGGCGTACTCGTCGGCGCGGCGATGGGATCGGAAACGACCGCGGCGGCGACGGGCGCAGTCGGCGTGCTGCGCCGCGATTCGATGGCGATGAAGCCATTCTGCGGCTACAACTTCGCCGACTATTTTTCGCATTGGCTTTCCTTCGATAAACCCGGCGCCCAGTTGCCGAAGATTTTTCACGTGAACTGGTTCCGCAAGAGCACCGAAGGAAAATTCCTCTGGCCAGGATTCGGGGACAACATGCGCGTGCTCGAATGGATACTGGGACGTTGCGACGGCAGCGAAGGCGCTGAAGAGACGCCGATCGGTTTCGTGCCGCGTGCGGAAGACCTGAATTTGAGCGGGTTGGACATTCCGCATTCGAACGTCGACGCGCTGTTGCATATCGATACGGATGGCTGGATCGACGAGTATGAAAGTATCGGCGAATATCTGGCATCGTTCGGCGCGCGGATGCCGGCGGCGCTGATTCGGGAACGCCAACGGATTGCGGCGTTGCTGGCGGAGGAACAGATCGAGTCGGAGGTGGTGGGAACACCGTAACGTCATCGCGGCCACAACCGGTGATGTGCCGAGATGACGCGCCAAGAAAGCTAGGCGGCCTGCTCCACCTGCGGCGGCAACGGGCAATGCAGCGCCGCGCAAATGGTGCGCAGCAATTCCGCCTCGACCACCGTGACGACACCGTCGGCCGAAATCGCTTTCGTCAATCCACGCACCAGCAATTCCTTGCCTGCGGGCGACAGCAGATCGAGCTTCGGCAACGCGCGATCAAGCGCCATCGACCATTCCTTGCGTTCTTCGTACGGCGGCACGGCATCGGGCATCACCTCGTTCATGCCGAGCAAATAGGCGCGTTGTGCATCGGCTCCGTGGTCGCTTCCGTATTCCGCGACGATGGCGAAGATGTCCGCGAGTTCCGCAGCGCAGGTCGGCAATTTGAGGCTGCCGTTCGGCTGGGTTTTCGACGGATTCAACGCATCGACGACTTGCACGCCGATGAGTTTCGAGAGGCAATAGTTTTCGATCGCGGACTCACCATCGGCGCGCGGAAGCTGATTCAGCACAATGAGAAACGTCTGCAATTGCGGGCGCGGCAAACGCCGCAGTGAAGGGAACGCCAGCTGTGCCAGCGGCAATCGCTGCAGCGGATGCAGATCTGACAATGCGCCGTTGAGTTGTTCCGTGCCGGCACGCGTCGCTGCGTCGAAATACTTTTCCACGATACCGAGTTGCTGCGCGCGGCGTTGTGGATCGGTATCGAGCGTAAGCGCGAAGATCAATTGCGAAGCACTCGCCGGCGTGTGCGTCGCGGCGCGCAGATTTTCCGGAATCGATGCGCGGATCGCTCCGGCATTGGCGATATCGTCCTGCGTCGGCAGCACGCCGCGTTGCGTGATTTGCGCTGCGTCGAGCTTTAGTTGTGTGGCCGCTTCCGGCAATACCGTTGTTCGAGCTGCCGCGCGCACGGGTGTCGTGCGCCCGGCCGGCGCGAAGCCGGAAATCGATACTTCGGCGCTGTCTTCGTCGCCGACGGAAACGGGTTCGGACCACGCCGCCGCGATGCCGGCCAATTCTCTCGGATCGTATTGCGGATCGATCGCCTTGATGCGTTTGTCCAGCGGCGGATGCGTGGCGAACAATGCGGAGTAACCGACGCCGTCGCCGAACAGCATGTGCGCGACTTCTTCCTTGTCCGACGTGTTGAGCTTCGATCCTTCCACGAGTGCGCCGATCTTCTTCAACGCACCGCCGATGCCGAGCGGCTGGCGGGTGAACTGCACGGCCGACGCGTCGGCGAGATATTCGCGCTGCCGTGAGATGCTGGCTTTGATCAAACGTCCGAAAAATACGCCGATATAGCCGATGACGAGAATCGCGATGCCGAAGGCGACGATGCCGTTGGAATCGCGGCTGCGTCCGGTGTTTTCGACCAGCTTGCGCCCCACGATGCCGATGACGAGGATGCCGAACAGCACGCCCATCAGCCGGATGTTCAGGCGCATGTCGCCATTGAGGACGTGCGAGAACTCGTGCGCGATGACGCCTTGCAGTTCATCGCGCGTCAGCTTGTTCATCGCGCCGCGCGTTACGGTGACGGCCGCATCCGCCGGCGTGAAGCCGGCGGCGAACGCGTTGATCGCCTGCTCGTCTTCGAGGATGTAGATTTCCGGCACCGGCACGCCGGAGGCGATCGCCATTTCTTCGACGACGTTGCGCAGACGTTTGTGCGCGAAATCCGGACTCGCAGGTTCGACCTGGATTGCACCGAGTTGCTTCGCAACGGCACCGCCGCCGCTGCGCAAGCTGGAAATCTTGTACAGCGAACTGAGCGAGATGACGGCGAGCACGCCGACGCTCGTCCAGAACATCACGGCCGGCGCGGCCGTGGCGCTCAGGTGCGATGCGTGATGGCGGTCGCCGGTGGCGCCGAATGCGATGAGCAGAACGAGATCGATCGCGCCGACGATGCAGATCACCGCCAGCACGAACAGAACGAGCATGCGCTTCGTGTGCGAACGCGCACGCTGTTGCTGGGCGAAGAAATTCATCGCCACGGCGATTCGATTCCGACGCTCAGCTGAAGGAAACTTTTACTGCTTTGCGCGCTTCCGGTGTTTCGATTTCCAGCGGCGCAGCCGGCGCGAACGCGTACATGTTGGCGACGAAGGAATTCGGAAACACTTCGCGCTTGTTGTTGTAGTACATGACGCCGTCGTTGTAGGCCTGGCGCGCGAACGCAACCTTGTTTTCGGTCGACGTCAGCTCTTCCGACAGCTGCATCATGTTCTGGTTGGCTTTCAAATCCGGATAGCTTTCGGCCACCGCCATCAATCGGCCGAGGCCTGCGGTCAACTGGGTTTCGGCGGCCGACAGTTGTTGCATGGCTTGCGCATCGCCCGGGTTCGCCTTCGCGGCGGCGAGTCCGCTCATCGCAGCGCCGCGCGCGGCGGTGACGGCTTCGAGCGTCTCGCTCTCGTGCTTCATGTAGCCTTTGGCGGTCTCGACCAAATTGGGGATAAGGTCGTAGCGGCGCTGCAATTGCACGTCAATTTGCGCGAATGCATTCTTGTAGTTGTTCCGCGCCGTCACCAGACCGTTGTAGATGCCGACAAAGAACACGACGACAGCGATGATGATGACGATAAGAATTATCAAGCTCATAACACGTGGTTCCCGGCTTGACGCTAGAATCGCGCCCCGTGCAAAGCATAGCATGGGCGCTGCATCGAACAGGTACGATGCCGCCGTGCTTCACGATCCGGAGGGAGGCTGCACGGAATGAGGTTGAGGCACGCACTGGCGATTACGCTGGTGATTTTTTTCGGTCTGGACAGTGGCGCGCTTTACGCACGCACACCGCGCACAAAGACGGCGCAGCCGGCGCGTGCGCCGAGCGCGGCGTTGAAAGAAAAGGCGGATGTTCCGGACGATGTGAAAAGCGTCGCGCGCGATTTCGACGGATGGCTCGATGCCGTCGAACAATCGGGGCAGGTTTCGGGCCTCGCCGCTGCCATCGTCAGCGGCGACAAGATCCTGCTGCAACGCGGTATCGGCTATGCCGATGCCGCGCAAGGCAAACCGGTAACGCCGGACAGCGTATTTCGTCTCGCCTCGTTGTCGAAAGCGTTTGCCAGCGCGCTGACTGCCATGCTCGTGGATGAAGGCATGCTGAGCTGGCAGACGAAAGTAGCCGGCGTGCTGCCCACGTTCGAGCTGCACGATGTCGCCGCCAGCGAACAGCTCACCGTGCGCGATATCCTGAGTCAGCGCGTCGGTCTGCCGCACAACACATACGACAGCCTGCTCGAACAAAACGCGCCGTATCAGGAACTGGTGGAAAAACTGCGCGAAGTGCCGCTCGCGTGCAACGTGGGCGATTGCTACGGCTATCAGAACATCACGTTCGCGCTGATCGGAGACATCACGTATGCGGTGAGCGGCGATTTTTTCTATCATCAAGTCGAGAAACGGATTTTCCATCCGCTCGGAATGGACAGCGCCACGTACGGACGCGACGCCATCGAGGCCGATCCGAACTGGGCCAAGCCGCATGCGCGCCGCGGTCCGGGCTGGACGCCGATTGCGATAAAGGAATCGTACTATCACGTGCCGCCGGCGGCGGGCGTGAACGCCAGCATCAGCGACATGACGAAGTGGCTGATCGCGCAAATGGGCGGGCGGCCGGATGTACTCTCCGAGTCGCTGCTCACCACGTTGCACACCCCGCTTGTTTCCACGCCCACTGAACTGCATGCCACGCCGTGGCGCCGTGCGCGTTTGAGCGACGCGTCCTACGCGCTCGGCTGGCGCATCTACGAATACGGCGGACAAACGCTCGTGTTCCATGCCGGCGCCGTGCAGGGTTATCGTTCGATGATCGCGTTCTTTCCAAAGCAGAAATTCGGCGCCGTGATGTTGTGGAACTGCGAATGCGTCGTGCCGGGCGGATTGATGCCGATGTTGCTCGATCGCTATCTCGGTCTGCAGAAAGTGGACTGGGCCGGCCTCGATGCATTGACGGCCGAACACGCGGCAGGCGGCGCCAACCGGCAGGCCAGGCGGCGCCATTAGAGGAAGTGTGTACGCGCTACGAAAGCTGCCGTATCCTGTCAGCCGTAAAAGCCCCTGTCGTCCACACATTGCGCATTGCGATGAAGGCGTATGACTCGTAGCGGAATTCCGGTTGCGCGGAAATGCTGATCGCCGAGCGTTTGCTGCTCATCGCGTGCGACCCGGTGACCGGCGATGCGTTGTGGCCACGCGAACAGCCGAGTCCCGACCTGATCGTCGCCGGCGCCATCGCCGCCGAGCTGGTCGCGCAGGGTCGCCTTCGGCTCGAGGGCGGTTTGTTCCACGCCGATAACCTCATCCCCACCGGCCATCCGTTGCTCAAGGAAGCACTGCACGATTTGCGGGCGGAGAAATTCGACGCCGGCGAATTGCTGCGCGTCATCGCCAAACGGATGGAACCGCTCGTCAAGCGTCTTCTCGATGGACTTTTCCGTCGCGACATCCTGCACCGCGCGGTGGAACGCGACTGGCTGCTGCGCAAAAAAGTGCGTTATCCCGTGCGTTCCATGCAGGCGCGCAACGAAGCACTCGACGCGCTCGGAACTGCCGCGCATGGCAACGACCTGAGCGGACTCGCGTTATTGTTTCTGGCCGATGCCAGCGGATTGCTTGCGCTGTCCATGCGGTCGCAGGATCACGAACTGGCCAGGCAGCGAATTCTCACGCTCAACAACGTGACTTCGCACAGCGATCAGCAACTGCGCGGACTCGCCAACGTACGGTCCGCGCTTCTGCGTTAGGCGCCGAGCTTGAATTCGATGCGGCGGCGCATTTGTTCCTCGACCGCCTTGCCGTTTTCCATCTTCGGCTTGAATGTCCAGCGCTTCACGGCGTTGATCGCGGCGCTGTTGAAAATGCGCGACGGTTCGGCGGTGACGACTTGAGCATTGCTGACGGCACCGTCCGCCCCGACCGTGAATTCGACTTCGACCCAACCTTGCGCGCGTGAGCGATAGGCGTCCGGCGGATAGTCGGGCTGCACCGCGCGCACGAGTTCGGCCGCGTGCGATTCGCCTGCCGGTGCGGGTGCCGGCGTTGGCGCCTGCACTGGGGCCGGCGGTGGCGCTGCCGGTGTGGCGGCGGGCTTCGGTGCAGCCGCGGCGGTTTGTGCCGGCGTCGTTGCGGCTTCGGTTGGAGCGGTGGCCGGAGCGGCGGCGGCATTCTGTGCGTTTTGATTCTGCGCAGGCGCCGCGGCGGCGCGTGCGGCAGCGGCGGACGCGACTTGCTGATCGTGATCGACCTGCTTTTTCTTCGCGTCGAGCTTGCTGCGCAGGATGTTCAACGTGAAGTTGTTCGGATCGACCTTGGTCAGCAGATCGATCACACGATTGGCTTCTTCGACGTTGCCGGCGTTGATGTACTGCTCCGCAGGACCGGTGAAGAACGGAAATCCTTCGCGCAGCGCGTCGCGCGCACTGGCGTTGTTCGGTTCCTTGTCGAGCACGCGCAAATAATATTCCAGCGCGTTGTTGCCCGGCGGCGCCACGTAGCGCTGCTCGCGGAACGCGGTGCCCGCTTCTTTCAACAATTGTTCCTTGGTCAACTCGGGCGCCGGCGCCGCCGCTGCGGCGGGAGCTGCCGTGTTCGGTGCGGCCGCAGCGCCAGGCGTTGCGGGAGCGGCTTTCGTCGCTACCGGCACGGGCGTCGTGGCATTGTTCGAGAAAAAGAAAAAATAAGCCGCGATCGCGGCGCCGATCAAAATGATGACGATCGGCACGATTTTCATGGCGGCGGACGGCGATGAACGCGGAGATTCTGGTCTGGCGGGCATGGTCAACGCTTCTTAGCTAAGAAAAAAATTCGAATAGCTTTGGGACTCCCCTCCCCTGCAACTTCCTGGCCAGCCGCACAGGCAGGCAATCAGCCCCCTGCTGGCTGCTGCGCGTCTGTAAGGTACCGCATTTTTTGTAACATGTGCCAATTTTTTTCAGGTGCTTAATCGTCGTTCAACCCAGGCCGGCGAACATGGCGTAACATCCTGGCACGCTCGCACGGGCGAGTCGGAATGGAGCGGAGACGAATCATGGAAGGAAAACGGACAATCAAGACCGACGAACAATTTGCCGATGGTGTGGATTCGGCGGCCGGACGCGCGCACGTTACGGTGGACGCGGCGGCCGACAAGCTCGACGCGGCGGCGGAAAAGATCGATGCGGCCGCCGACGATCTGAACGAACGGCTCGGCGAAATTCAGGAGCGCCTGAAGGCCGACGGCGAACGTCTGCTCGCCAGCGCGCGCGAACTCGGCGACGTGATCAGCAAGCAAACCCGTCAACATCCGCTCACGGCATGCGGCGTCGCGTTCGTCGCCGGTATCGCCGTCGCGCGCCTGTTGCGACGCTGACGTCCACGCGTGAACACGCCGGTTGCAAGCGAGCCGGTCGAGTTGCCGCCCGAGACATCGCCGCCCGCCGAGACGGGCGAAGCTGCGCAAGAAGCATCGCTGCGCGACATCGCGCACGAGGGTATCGAATATCTGCGCAACTTCGCGCAATTGTTTCTCGGCGAAGTCGAAATCGCCCGCGGCAGTTTCACACGGCTTCTCATAGCCGGCGCGCTCATTCCGGTTTTCCTGCTGACGATTTGGGCCGCGTTGAATCTTCTGCTGGCCGCACTCGTCGCTCGCTGGCTGCAGGATTGGCTGTACGGTTATCTCGCCATTCTGATCGTGAACGGCGCGCTGGTGACCGCGTTTGTGCTTGGCATGAAGCGATGGAAACGCGATTTGACCTTGCCGCGAAGCCGCGCGGCGTTGGCGCGTCTGCTGGAGCGCGTCCAGTGAGCCGGCGCGCAGCCCGCGCCCGCATGATCGCAGCGCAGACGCAACTGCACGCGCTGGATACGCAGCTCGACACGGACGTTCGTCGTTTTAGACAACAACTTCACCCCACCCGTCTGCTCGCCGGTGCATTTGCCGCCGGTTTCGCCACGGTATTGCTGCCGCGTCGCTGGCGTGCAGGACTGGTCTTCACGTTCGGCTCGGTCGCGTGGCCGCTCGCGCGTCTGTTCGCGCCGACGCTGCTCCAGAATATTTTGCGGAACGCGAACGCGCCGGACTGAAGCCTGCTCAGTTGAAACCGTTCCGGAAAATTTCGTCGCGGTCCGGCACCACCAGCAAGCTCGCCGACATCGCCGGCAGCGGATTCAGCGTCAGCGTGTTGGTGGTCACGTTGCCGGTGTCGATCACATGTTGCGTGTTCGCCGGATCGAATCCGTAAAGCGTCCACGTCGCGTTCCGCGGCGAGTTGAACGCGAGCGCGACGCCGTGCGAAACGGTGTCCTTGTTGGTGAGCAACACCATCGTATTTCCGTTGCCGTGAAAAGCGTACGCGCCGACTTGGTCGACGCTGCCGCTGGTCGCCGCGACGCTGTCGCCTTCCACCCGTGCGCCCGCGCCGTCGTAATTCAGGAAAATCCGAAAGCCGCGTTCGGCTTTTGAATTGGCCGCCGGCGCCACCCACCGTGTCGCCAGATCGACGCCTTCGCGCGCGAAGATTGCGAGAACTTCAGCCTGCGCGACGGCGCCGTCGTTGGTGCCGTCCTGGTCCCACGCATATTCAGTGATGGCGAGCTTGGTGCCCGGACAATACTGATCGATCCACGCGCGCACGCGCGGAATCAGGTCCGGTTTTGGATAATGCAGCGGATCGTCGCCCGTCGGGACGCCGTCGAGGGTGCCGATCCACGACTCCGAAACCCATGCCGGATCGTACAGTTCCTTCAGCGACCGCAAGCGGCGGCCAATGGTTTGCGCGTCATCGTCGTTGCTGTAGATGCCGCCCGATGCGCCATCGGGATCCTGCGGGTAGTAATGAAGGTCGAGATAATCGACGAGATGCGCGCCGCCCGCGCGGGGATTGGCGCAAACCTGTTGCAGGTACCACGCGACGAACGGTGTGCCGCCGTGCGCTTGGCGATCGCTTCCGTCGAGGCAGTCGTCGGCGGCCGAACCGAACAGATCGCAATAGCCCCACGTAACGGGACCGGTGACGAGCGCGTTCGGATCCTGCTGCTTGATCGCTCCGGCGTAGTCGGCGGTTTTCGACCAGATTTCGTCGTACGTCGCCGGTGACGGATGCACATCGCGGTGCGTGGAATTCCACAACATGACTTCATTGTCGAGCGAATACAGTTTTACGCCGCCGTTCGCCGCGGTGCCAAAGACCGACTGGAAGTGCGCGATCCACTGCGCCTCGAACGTCGACGGCGCCGCGATGGAGGTATCGGTCGAATTGTTTCCCGCGATCAGTCCGTTGTGGCAGAAGCCGGTGTGATTCGTGGCAGCGTCGCACGTTCCATCGCCGGCATCCGCGTCGCAGCCGTCGAATGGATTGATGGTGCATTCGTTGTTGTGCTGCGGACCGTATTTTGCGATCGAAAACCCTGGCCGCTTGGCTCGGTCCTTCGGCGTCACGCCGATCGTCGGAACCGCAATCAGCGGCTGCGCACCCGCGGCGATCGCTCCGCTCGCGAACTGGTCGGCAGTCGAATTGTTCGGCAAGCCGGCACCGCTGCCTTCAGGCTCGTTGAGAAAGAGATAGTCGGATGCTTTGTTGTCGGTATCGACCTGCCAGTTGTAGCGCGTCGTCGAGTTGCCGCCCCAGCGGTCGACGGTGTAGCCCATCTGTGCGTTGCGCGTTGCGTCCCCGAACGCCACGCCGAAAATCAGCGGACTGAACGGATGCACGTTCGCTGTGATGTTCACGGTGACGTTGATCGTAGAGCCTGCCTGCGCGATCGGCGGCGCCACCGCGCCGTGCACCGACGCACACAGCAGACACAGAATAAGTACGCTCGCGTAGCGCATGAGAACCTCCGCCGCTGTGCGCAGCCTAACAATCGGCGCGTTAAACGTCCGGCACTGCGTCACTGAAAAAAATGCGACGCCTCGCGCAACTAGTGCGTTACTCCACGGGAATCGTCAGCTGCGTCTTGATCTGCTCGGGTGGCACAGTGGTCGGATCGTTGACGTATTCCTCGATCACGCCGCCCGTCGGTTTGTACATCTGCAGCGCCAGCCATGCAAACGCTTTCTTCGTGGTTTCAGGCAGTTTTTCGTACGGTCCCACGTGCATGAACTGCACTGCCTTTCCGGCATACGTGGCTCCGCTTTGAATGTCGCCGGTCGGCGCGACGTCGTTTCGGTCCACCGGCACGCCGGCGTTGAACGCCCATTGGTTGTTGTCATAGCCGGTAGTGATGGTCAGCGGCGCGCCCTGCATGGTGATCTTATTGCCCGCCATGAAATTGCCGATGCGGCTATATGCGGCGGTCAACACGGTTTTCGCCGTTTCCGAAGTGGCGGTGCCCGGGACGAAATAGATTTTCTTCGCGGCCACGGTGACTTCGGTTCCGTTCACGCCGCCGACGTCCGTCGCCGGCATGCCTTCGACGATCGATTTCAATTTGGCCAATCCTTTTT
>DATAVJ010000155.1:0-33889 GCA_036267795.1 Rudaea sp. | reverse complement strand
CCGAGCATCTTCGACGTTGCCATCAGCGAGGGCAACGCGTACGACGCCGCGATCCGGACCAAAGTGGATTCCGGTCTTGCGGGCGAAAAATTGTTCACTGAACTGGCGCTGGAAGATTTACGCCGCGCCGCCGATCTGTTCCGTCCGGTATTCGAGAGCACCAAACAGATCGACGGCTGGGTATCGATGGAAGTTTCGCCGCTGCTCGCGGGCGACACGAAAGGCTCCATCGATGCCGCGAAACAGATCCACGGCCTGGGCGGCCGCGAAAATTTGTTCGTGAAAATCCCGGGCACGCCGGAAGGTGTTCTTGCCATCGAAGAATCGATTTTTCTCGGCATTCCGATCAACGTGACGCTGTTGTTTTCCAGCGATCAATATCTCGCCGCCGCCGAAGCGTACATGCGCGGCATCGAACGGCGCGTCGAAAAGAAACTGTCGCCGCGCGTCGGCTCCGTCGCATCGCTGTTCATCAGCCGCTGGGACGTCGCGAGCAACAAGCAATTGCCGGACGCTTTGCACAACAAACTCGGCATCGCCATGGGAAAACAGACATACCGCGCGTATCGCGAACTGCTCGAGTCGCCGCGCTGGAAAAAACTGGCCGCCGCCGGCGCGATGCCGCAGCGATTGTTGTGGGCCAGCACGGGAATGAAGGATCCAAAGGCATTGGATACGCTTTATATCAGCGCATTCGCGGCGCCCGACACGATCAACACGATGCCCGACAAAACGCTGCGCGCGTTTGCCGAACACGGCACATTGAATGGCGTGATGGCCATCGACGGCGGCGATGCGGACGCGGCCATCGCGGAAATCGAGAAAGCCGGCGTCGACATCGATGCGCTCGCAAGGCAATTGCAGAAAGAAGGCGCGGACGCGTTCGTCAAATCGTGGAATCAACTTCTGCAGCGCATCGTGGAGAAATCGAGGAAAGTGGCGTGAGCGAAAAGATAAGTCCGCTGGCCGGCAAACCGGCGCCGGCTTCGGTTCTCGTCGATGTTCCGAAACTGCTTGCGGCGTACGCCGACCTCAAACCTGATCCCTCCGTGCCGGAACAACGGGTGGCATTCGGCACGTCGGGACACCGCGGCGGTTCGTTCGAGCGCAGTTTCAACGAATGGCACATCCTGGCGACGAGCCAGGCGATCTGCGACTATCGAAAGTATAAAAATATAACCGGCCCGCTTTTCATCGGCGCCGACACGCATGCGCTGTCGAAACCGGCGCTGCAAAGCGCGCTGGAAGTGCTTGCCGCGAACGGTGTGGAGACGATGATCTCCGCGCATGACGAATTCACGCCGACGCCGGCGATTTCGCACGCGATCCTCGGCTACAACCGCGGCCGCGACACGGGGTTGGCGGACGGCATCGTGGTCACGCCCTCGCACAATCCGCCGGACAACGGCGGCTTCAAATACAACCCGCCCAACGGCGGGCCGGCCGATACCGATGTCACCGGCTGGATCCAAAAGCGCGCAAACGAATTGCTCGAAAGCAAACTCGATGGCGTGAAGCGCATGCCGTATGCGCAAGCGCGCAAGGCCTCGACGACGCACGAGCACGATTATGTCGACGCGTATGTGTCCGATCTCGGCAACGTTATCGATTTCGATGTCATCCGCAGCGCGGGCATCCGCATGGGCGTCGATCCGCTCGGCGGCGCGGGCGTGCATTATTGGGCACCGATCGCGGAGCGCTATCGCATCGACATGACCGTCGTCAGCGACGTCGTCGATTCGCAATTCGCGTTCATGACGCTCGACTGGGACGGCAAAATCCGTATGGACCCGTCGTCGTCATACGCGATGCAGCGCCTCATCGGTTTGAAAGACAAATACGACGTCGCGTTCGCCTGCGACACCGATCACGATCGTCACGGCGTTGTCACGCGCAGTTCGGGACTGCTCGAACCGAATCACTATTTATCGGTAATGGTCGACTATCTGTATCGGCACCGTCCGAACTGGAATGCGCAGGCCGGCGTCGGCAAAACGCTCGTCAGCACCGCGCTGATCGATCGTGTGACGAAACGGCTCGCGCGCAAACTTTACGAAGTACCGGTCGGTTTCAAATGGTTTTCGGCCGGGCTGTTCGACGGTTCGCTTGGGTTCGGTTGCGAGGAAAGCGCGGGTGCGTCGTTCCTGCGTCGCGACGGAACCGTGTGGACGACGGACAAGGACGGCCTCGCCGCCGCGCTGCTGTCCGCGGAAATCACGGCGCGCGAAGGCAACGATCCGGGCGAACTGTACACGCAACTCACACGCGATCTCGGCAAACCGTTCGCGAGCCGTGTCGATGCGAAAGCGACGACGGAACAGAAGGCGAAACTGTCGAAATTGTCGCCGGATAGACTGAAGAGCGATCAACTCGCCGGTGAAAGAATCGAACGAGTGCTCGACCGCGCGCCGGGCAACGACGCCGGCATCGGCGGCATCAAAGTGATCGCAGCGAACGGCTGGTTCGCCGCGCGTCCATCCGGAACTGAAGCGATCTACAAAATCTACGCGGAAAGTTTCCAAAGCGATCAGCATCTGCAACGTATCCTCACGCAAGCGCAATCCATCGTCGACGCAGCCATCGCCTGACGTCTGTTTCGAGCAAGCAAGGAGCACCCATGTCCGACAAACTCGACCAACAATGCATCGACACGCTGCGCTTCCTGTCCGTCGACATGGTGCAGAAAGCCGATAGCGGACATCCCGGCCTGCCGCTCGGCGCCGCGCCGATGGCGTACGCGCTGTGGACGAAGCAGCTCAGGCACAATCCGAAAAATCCGTCATGGGCCGACCGCGACCGGTTCGTGCTTTCCGCCGGTCACGGCTCGGCGTTGCTCTACAGTTTGCTGTACGCGACGGGCTACGACGTTTCGCTCGACGACATCAAGCAGTTCCGTCAATGGGACAGCAAAACGCCGGGCCATCCGGAACGCGAGCACACCAAGGGCGTCGAAGTCACGACAGGGCCGCTCGGTCAAGGTTTCGGGAATGCCGTCGGCATGGCGATCGGCGAGGCGCATCTCGCCGCGCGCTACAACAAGCCGGGCCACACGATCATCGATCACCGCACGTGGGCCATCGTCAGCGACGGCGATTTGATGGAAGGCGTGGCATCCGAAGCGGCGTCGCTGGCCGGGCATCTGAAACTCGGCAAACTCATTTGTCTGTACGACGACAACTACGTGACGCTCGCGGCGGGTGCGGACATCACTTTTTCCGAAGACCGCGCCAAGCGTTTTCAGGCATACGGCTGGCACACGATCAGTATCGACGACGGCAACGACGTCGCGAAGATCGATGCCGCGCTCGATGCAGCGCGCGCGGAAACCGAAAAGCCATCGCTGATTCTGATTCGCACGCACATCGGCTTCGGCTCGCCGAAGCAGGACAGTTACAAGGCACACGGCTCGCCGCTGGGCGAGGACGACGTGAAGAAAACCAAGCAAAATCTCGGCTGGCCGGTCGAGCCGCCGTTTTTCGTGCCGGATGATGCGCTGGCGCATTTTCGCAAGGCGCTCGATCGCGGCAAGCAAGCGGAAGACGAATGGAATGGACGTCTGGATGCCTATACGAAAGCGTATCCGGATTTATCGCAAGAATTGCAGTCGCGATCGCGCGGCGAGATTCCGGCGAAGTGGGATGCGGACATCGAAACATTTCCCGCCGACAAGAAGGGCATGTCGACCCGCGTTGCCGGCGGCAAAGTGATGAATGCGGTCGCCGCGAAACTGCCGGCGCTGGTCGGCGGCTCGGCGGACCTCGATCCCTCCACATTCACGAATCTGAAAGACTTCGGCGATTTCAATCCGCCGCCGAGTGCGAAAGAAGACGAGCAGGGTTCCAGCGGCGGCGGTTGGACGTATGCCGGACGCAATCTGCACTTCGGCGTGCGCGAACATGCGATGGGCGCGATCGTCAATGGACTCGCCGCGCACGGCGGATTCATCCCTTACGGTTCGACGTTCCTGATTTTCTCGGACTACATGCGGCCCACGCTGCGGCTGGCGGCGCTGTCGCGTTTGCACGTCGTGCACGTGTTCACGCACGACAGCATCGCGGTCGGCGAGGACGGGCCGACCCATCAGCCGGTGGAACATCTCGCGAGCCTGCGTGCGATTCCGAACGTCACCGTGATTCGTCCGGGCGACGCGAATGAAACGGCAGTCGCGTGGCGCGTCGCCGTCGAAACGAAAAGTCATCCGGTATTGCTCATTCTCACACGGCAGAACGTGCCGACGCTCGACCGCAAACAGTATGCCGATGCCGATGGACTGCGCCGCGGCGCCTATATTTTGAGCGACACGAAAAACGGCAAGCCGGACTTGATCCTGATCGCGAGCGGATCGGAAGTGGGATTGATCGTCTCCGCCGCCGAACGTTTGCAGGCCGATGGCGTGGCCGTGCGCTGCGTATCGATGCCGAGTTGGGAATTGTTCGAGAAGCAATCGCAATCGTATCGGGATGACGTGTTGCCGCCGGGCGCGACGGCGCGCCTGGCCGTCGAGCTTGGCGCGCGGCAAGGGTGGGATCGGTATATCGGTACATACGGCGACATGCTCGGCGTCGATCGTTTCGGCGCATCGGCACCCGCGGACAAATTGCTCACTGAATATGGCTTCACGGTCGACAACGTGATCAAGCGCGCGCGGGCGGTGTTGTCGAAGAAACCCCAATAAGGAGCACGGCGATGCAATTAGGCATGGTGGGTTTGGGCCGCATGGGCGCGAACATGGCGGAGCGCCTGTTGCGCGGCGGACATCGCGTCACCGGTTTCGATCCGAATGCGGACGCACGCAAGGCGCTCGAATCCAAAGGCGCGAGTACGGTCGATAGCTTGCAGTCGTTGGTCAGCTCATTGTCCGCGCCGCGTGTCGTCTGGCTGATGGTGCCGGCGGGCAAGATCACGGACGAGACGGTCGATACGCTGCTGCCGCTGCTCGCCGCGGGCGACGCCGTTATCGACGGCGGCAACTCCAACTACAAGGACACGCTGCGCCGCGCGGAATCATATCGCGCGAAGAACGTCGGCTACGTCGACTGCGGCACCAGCGGCGGCGTGTGGGGTTTGCAGGAAGGCTACAGCATGATGGTCGGCGGCGACGAAAAAACCGTCGAAGCGCTGCGTCCGATTTTCGAAACGTTGGCGCCCGCAAAAGATAAAGGGTGGGGACGCGTCGGTCCAGTTGGCGCGGGGCATTACACAAAAATGGTCCACAACGGTATCGAGTACGGAATGATGCAGGCGTATGCCGAAGGATTTTCGATCCTGAAGCACAAGACGGAATTCGCTCTCGACTTGCATCAGGTCGGCGATATCTGGCGCTACGGCAGCGTGGTGCGTTCGTGGCTGCTCGATCTGACCACCGACGCCCTCGACAAAAATCCGGAGATGAAAGGCATTGCGCCGTACGTCGCCGATTCCGGCGAAGGCCGCTGGACCGTTGATGCCGCGCTGGAGCTCGACGTGCCTGCGCCGATCATCACGCTATCGCTGCTGGAACGTTTGCGCTCGCGCGATACCGAATCGTTTTCCGACAAACTCCTGTCGGCGATGCGCAACGAATTCGGCGGGCATCCGATCAAGAAGGAATGATCTCCGGCTTGGTTGCGCCTTCCCGTTCGTTTTCGCCTTTCGGCAGGACGCAACGTACCCACCTTCCGCAGGTAACCAAAGCCTCTCGTGCGCGATGCCGAACGGTGCTTATATTGCGTCGCCGGAACAGCACAATCAGCGTACCCATATTCATCGCATCCGAAGTGGCAAGGAGCAGGTCATGATGGATCGAGAAGTAACTTACATCGTACGGGCCAACCCGATCAATCGCGGTTCGGACCGCTACATCACTCACATCGGCGGCCGCTGGGGCCTGGCACTGGAAGAAGACGCCATCCGCGACATTTCGTTCGGATTCCACACCTATTACATCAGCAGCATCGGCGGTCGCATCGACATCGAAGTCGCCGAAGGCGTGATCCGAAAATATTTGAAAACGCCGTCGGATACGCAGCGTCCGGATATTTTGCTCAGTCTGCCGAAACCGTTGAGCGGCGTGCAGTCGTTCTGCCGCATCGGGCCGCGCTTCGAGCGGTTGTTCTGCGCGGCGCCGTTGCTGAAAGAAGACGCCGCCTGACGCTCAGGCCGCGACGGCCGCCGTGATCGCGTTGCTGAATGCGGTTGCGTCGCAGGGTTTCTGCAAGATCCCCGATGCCCGGATCGTGTTCGCCGCGTTGCGAAGTTCAATCATCGGCTGCGCGGAGAAAATCAGCAGCGGCGGCACGCGCGTGCCGGCCAGGCGAAGTTGCGCAACGAGCGCTTCGCCGCGCTGCGATCCGAGCTGCAGATCGAGCAGCACGAGCGTGATGTCGTGGGGTCGGCTGAGCGTCTCGATTCCGAGGTCGTACGATTCCACCCAGGTGGCTGTATGCCCGAGCGACTGCAGCAGCTCGATCGTGACCGGACCGAGGACGGGATCGTCGTCGATGAGAAGAACTACGGACGCCATGGCGCGATCGTTGGATTGGCTCTACGCACATGCGCATCTTTTCTCGGAGCGGACGATGTTTTGTTTTCGCTCGCCGCGTTGCGCGGCAGGGAAACCAGGAACGCCGTTTCGCTGGAGCCGTTGACGTGCACATCGGCGCTGCCGCCGTGCGCCAGCACGATTTCGCGCACGATGTACAAACCCAAACCCAATCCATTTCGCGATTCCGCCATGCGGCTGACGTCGTGGAATGGATCGAACAGCGCGGCGCGCCGGTCTTCGGGAATGCTTCCGCCGTTGCGTACAGACATAGTCAGTTCGCGAGCATCGGTGCCATCGATCTCGACCGAGACGGGAACATCTTGCGCGCCGTGCTGTAATGCGTTTGTGACGAGATTCGAAATTACCTGCGCGAGACGTTCGCTGTCCCACGCGCCGTGCAAATCGCCCTTCGTGCGGACATCGATGCGGCGTTTCGGATAAACGGAACGGATTTCGCTCATCACGCGCTCGAGCATGGGCTGCAGATCCATCGGTTGCGGCTGGATCGGAATGCCGCCGGCGACGCGCGCACGCGTCACGTCGAGCAGGTCTTCGATCATCCGCGTCATGCGGGTGGCGCTCGACAGGATGCGGTTCGAAAACTGTTTCACATTGTCGTCGCGCGACGCCGTGCCGATAACTTCCGCGCTGGCCATGATCGCGCCCAGCGGATTGCGCAGATCGTGGCCGAGCACGGCCATGAACATTTCACTTAAACGCAGCGCTTCGGTACGTTCGCGCAGTTCCCACGCGAGTTGCTGTTTCTGGCGATGCAGCTGGAAAAAAACGCTGGCCTTGTTTCGGAGAATGTCGGCTTCGATGGGCTTGTAGATGAAGTCGACGGCGCCTGCTTCGTAGCCGCGGAACAATCGTTCCTGATCGCGCGCTCCTGCGGTGACGAAAAAAATCGGAATATCGCGCGTGCGTTCGGTGCCGCGCATCAGTTCGGCCAGCTCGAAGCCATTCATCTCCGGCATCTGCACGTCGAGAATCGCCAGCGCCACATCGGTGTTGAGCAGAATCTCCAGCGCCTGCGCGCCGGATTGCGCGGTGAGCACATCGACCTCGTCGCTTTGCAGCAGCGCGCGCAACGCGACAATGTTTTCCGGTGCATCGTCGACGATCAGGCATGCGACCTTGCGCGTGAAAGCGTGAAATGTCGTTTGTGTCATTGCGTCGTCGTGCGTGCGATAGTCGTTAGCAGGGCGGCGATATCGTCGAGCCGCATCACGTGGGTTGGCGTCATCAATTTCAAGGCTCCTTGCGGCATCGTCGACGCCGCCGCTTCGGCGGGATCCTGCAAGACGGTCGTGCCGCCGCATCGAGCAATATATGCCAAGCCGGACGCGCCGTCTTCATTGCCGCCGGTGAGCAGGATGCCGAGCAGGCTTTTGCCGTAAAAATCCGCCGCCGACTCGAACAGCACATCGATGGACGGACGCGAAAACTGCACCATGTCGTCGACCGACAAGGCGATCTGCGGACCGCGGTCGACGAGCACGTGATAATCCGGCGGCGCAAAATAAATGCAGCCGCGCTCGATGGCGCACTTGTCGATAGCCTCCTCCACGCGCATCGCGCATTTGTGACGGAAAATTTCCGTCAACACGCTCGACCGTTCACGCGGAATGTGGACGACGATCAATATTGCCACCGGCGTCGTCTCAGGTAAATTCGGCAAAATACGCGTGAGGGCTTCCACGCCGCCGGCCGACGTGCCGATCACGACGGCATCGAGTTGCATACGCTCGAGATCGACAATGCTCACGACTCGGACATCTTTCTGTAAATGCGATTCTCGCGGTCGATCGGTTCGAATGCGGCGGCATACGAGGAAAATCGCAGCGATTCTTTCGAACCGAGGCCGAGCACTCCGCGCAGGCACAATGCGTCGCGGAACAAGCCGATCGCGCGGTCTTGCAGCGCGCGGTTGAAGTAGATCAGCACGTTGCGGCACGACACGAACTGCATCTCGGCGAAAACGCTGTCGGTGGCGAGACTGTGATCGGAAAACACCATGTGCTTTTTCAGCGCCGCGTCGAACACGGCGTTGCCGTAGGCGGCCGTGTAATACGCGGAGAGCGAATTGCGCGCACCGGTGCGCTGGTAATTTTGCGAGAAAAGCGCGATGCGGTCGATGTCGTAAACGCCGGCTTCGGCTTTGTGCAGCGCCTGCGCGTTGATGTCGGTACCGTAAATGAGCGTGCGTTTGAGCAAGCCTTCTTCCTGCAGGAGGATGGCCAGCGAATAGACTTCCTCGCCCGTGCTGCAGCCGGCAACCCAGATTTTCAATGACGGATACGTACGCAACAGCGGCAGGATCTGCGTGCGCAGCGCGCGGTAATAGTCCGGATCGCGGAACATTTCGCTGAGCTGCACGGTGAGGTAGTCGAGCAACTGCGGGAAGATCGCCGGTTCGTGCAGCATGCGATGCTGCAACTGCGAGAGGCTCGCACAGTTGAAGCGCGACAGCGCAGTGCCAAGCCGGCGTTTCAGCGACGCGCCGGCGTAGTCGCGGAAATCGTAATGGTATTTTCGAAACACCGCTTCCACGAACAATGGCAATTCGATCTCGAATTCCGTGCTCATGAATCACGGTTCACTTCTTCGATATCCACACGCGCGCCAGCGACATGAGTTTTTCGATATCGATCGGTTTGGCGATGTAATCGTTCGCGCCCGCTTCCAGTGCGCGCTCCTGATCGTCGCGCATCGCTTTCGCGGTGATGGCGATGATCGGCAATCGTTTCCACGCAGCGCGTTTGCGAATTTCGCGCATAGCGGTGAGACCGTCCATCTCCGGCATCATGATGTCCATCAGCACCAGATCGATCGCCGTCGCCGGCGACGCCATGTTCTTTTCGAGCGCATCGAGCGCCTCACGCCCGTTGCGTGCGATCTCCAGCGTGATGCCGGCCTGCTCGAGGACTTTGCTCAGCGCAAAAATATTGCGCACGTCGTCTTCGACGAGCAGCACGCGCCGGCCTTCCAGCGTCGCGTCACGGCTGCGCGTCGCGGAAAGCATGCGTTGCGTTTCCGCCGGCAGGTGCGATTCGACCTGATGCAGAAACAGCGTGACTTCATCGAGCAACCGTTCCGGCGAACGCGCATCCTTGACGATGATCGATCGCGAGAAGCGCCGCAATTTTTGTTCTTCATCCGCCGTCAGCGAGCGACCCGTGTAGATGATGACGGGCGGAAAGGCGAGATCGTCCTGTCCGGACATGCGTTCGAGCAGATCGAAACCGCTCATGTCGGGCAGGTTCAGATCCATCACCATGCAGTCGAAGGTGAGCGTGGTCAGCAGTTGCAGCGCTTCTTTCGCGCTGCTCACGTCGCGGATTTCCGCTTCGAGACCGGCCAGCAGTTCGCGTACGCTGGCGCGCTGACGGTCGTCGTCCTCCAACAGCAATACACGCCGCACGCCCGGCGTGAAGATGCTTTCCAGTCTCTTCAGCGCGTCGACGAGCTGTTCGTACTTGACGGGTTTCAGTGCGTATCCCGCCGCCCCGAGACGCAGCGCTTCTTCGGAAACGTCGGATATGGAAATGATGTGCACCGGAATATGCCGCGTGCGCGAATTGCGTTTCAATTCCTGCAGGATGTTCAGGCCGGAAATCGTGGGCAGCTGCATGTCGAGCAGGATCGCCTGCGGCTCGTACTGCATTGCGGCGGCGAGACCGGCGGCCCCGTCGTGCACGATGATGCACTGGAAACCCTGCTCGTGCGCCAGATCGTGCAGGATCGACGCGAATGCCACGTCGTCTTCCACGATAAGGATGCGCCGCGATTGCGGGGTCAGGTCCGCGCGGTCGTCGGGAATCTGCGCGAGAGGAATCGATTGCGCGGATGCGAAGTGCGATTTCGATGTCAGGGTTTCGCGTTGGTCCGCCAGCGCGATGGTCGCCGGAATGCTCGGAGCGACGGTGCGCTCGCTGAGCGGCGTGAACGCGACGGGAAGCGTCAGCGTGAACGTGCTGCCGGCGCCGGGTGTGCTCGTCAACGTGAGCTCGCCGCCGAGCAGGCGCGCGAGATCGCGCGAAATCGACAATCCCAAACCGGTGCCGCCGTACTTGCGGTGCGTGCTGCCGTCGGCTTGGCGAAACGCCTCGAAGACGATGCCGTGCTGGGCCTTGGATATGCCGATGCCGGTGTCGCGGACGGCGAACGAAACCATGTCCGGCGCATTGGAAAATGCGCGCACTTCGATCTCGCCACGCTCGGTGAACTTGAGCGCGTTGGACAACAGGTTTTTCAAAATCTGATTGATGCGTTGCGGGTCGGTTTCGATGCGTTCGGGCGCATTCGGCTCGATGGTCGAGATCAGCTTGAGATTTTTTTGCTCTGCCAACGGCACGAAGCCTTCGCACATTTGCTGCACGAACGTCTTGACCGAAAGTGGTTGCGGCGACAGCTCGACTTTGCCCGCCTCGATCTTGGAAAGGTCGAGGATGTCGTTGATCAAGCCGAGCAGTTCGTTGCCGGCCGACAGAATCGTCTGCGCGTATTTCACCTGCTCGCTGGAGAGATTACCGGCTTTGTTGTCGGCCAGCAGGCGGGCGAGGATGAGTGTGGAGTTCAGCGGCGTGCGCAACTCGTGGCTCATGTTCGCCAGAAATTCACTTTTATACTTGTTCGCCTGCTCGAGTTCGTTGGCTTTGTCGACGAGCACTTCCGCCGCGCGCGACAGTTCGTCCTTCTGATGTTCGAGCAGCTGCGCCTGTTCTTCCAGTTGCGTATTGGTCTGTTCGAGCTCGGCCTGCTGCGCTTCGAGGTGGCCGCGCGATTCGCGCAACGCGCGGCCCTGTTCTTCCAGTTCCTCGTTGCTGACGCGCAATTCTTCCTGCTGCGTCTGCAATTCTTCGGATTGGCGCTGGGTTTCTTCAAGCAGATCTTCGAGCCGGCTGCGGTCTTTCGCGGAGCGCACGTTCATGCCGATGAGATCGCACGCGCGCACCAGAAAATCTTCCGCCAGCGCCGTGACCGGCTGCGTAAATCCAAGTTCCACCGCCGCCTGCAGGCTTTCGTGCGCCGCCACGGGCAGGATCAGGACTTCACGCGGGCTGGCCTGTCCGATGCCGGAACTCACGTCGAGATATCCGTCGGGTATGTCGGTCACGCGCAACAGACGGCGGTTGGCGATGGCTTGACCGAGCAGGCTTTCGCGCGCACGAAATTCGACCGCGCCTTGCTTCGCCGCCATCGCGAAGGCGGCAACGCGGCGATAAAGGCCATCGGGTTCGACGATATAGATCGCGCCGACCTGTGCGTCGAGATACTGCGCGAGAAAGTCGATCGCGTTGCGGCCGAGTACTTCGAGCCGAAGATCGCCTTGCAGCCGCGCGCTCAGGTTGGCCAAACCCGCTTCCGACCACGACACAATGAGTTGACGCCGATAGTCGCGCGAAAGAATGAAGCCGCCGATGACGAGGAGGATCAATACCGTTCCCACGCCGATCAGCACGACACGCGCCGTGTCGGCCGACGATGTTTTCCAGGCGTTCTCGCGTTCCGCCAGCGCGTTGCGCTCGGCTGCGTCCATCGCGGCGACTTGCGTGCGGATCTGATCCATCGTCAGTTTGCCGCGATCGGTGCGGACGAACTGCACTGCTTCTTCCGCATTGCCGGCGCGCGCCAATTCGATTGTTTGCGAAAGTTCCTTGAATTTTTGATCGATGTACGTCGTCAGCCGCTCGAAACGCGCCTGCTGCTCGGGACTGTCTGTGAGCAGCCGGTGCAGAGCGTCCTCGACCCCGCCGATGTCCGCCTCGGCGCTGTTGAACGGTTCGAGATACGTTTCTTTCTGCGTCAACAAGTAACCGCGCTGGCTGGTTTCAGCGTCCTTCACCCGCGACAGCAGTGTCTCGATGTTTTGCAGCACGTCCAGCGCGTGCGTGACGCGGTCGCCGGTCTCGGCATCGTTCTGCACGCTGCGTACGGACAAAATGCCGACGATGATGAGCGCGAGGATGGCGAGTGCGAGCCCCAACGCCGTGGCGAACGGCAGAACCGCCCGCCGTCGCAACGGCGAATCGATCTTTGTCTCGTTATCGAGCGTCATGGCGGTCCGCGAGGAGGTGAACCGCCGAATACTACTGAATGCGCGTCGCCGCGCCGGGGATGATGTCGATTTCGTTCAGCCGACGTTTTGGTTCGATCGTGCCGAAAGACGCGAACGGGCGGCGTCCGCGCCTGCGGATCGAATCACCACGGCAACGGCTTGCCCAGATGCGAGAACGTTCCATTCGGTCCGTCGCTGCCGATCAATGCAAGCTCGACGCTGGACTTGGCGCCTTCTTCGACATCCAGACTGCCGGCGCTGTTCATGTCCGTCTTGACGCTGCCGGGATGGATCGTGTTGACCTTGATCGCGGTGTCTTTCAACTCCCACGCAAGATGGACGGTCCACGCATTCACGGCGCTCTTCGAAACGTCGTACGCCACGATCTTGTAGTTGTAGATCGCCGATGACGGATCTGCATGCATCGTGATCGAGCCGAGTCCGCTCGACACATTCACGATGCGGCCGGCCGATGACTTCCTGATCAGCGGCAAAAACGCGACGGTGGTTTCGACCAGTCCGAACACATTCGTGTCGAACGTCGTACGCCAGGTTTCCATCGATTGCTCCGACGGTTTTTTCTTTTGATCGTCGAGCAGCACGCCGGCGTTGTTGATGAGGATGTCGAGATGCCCGTGACGCTTCTCGATCGAATGGACCGCCGTTGCGACACTTTTCTCATCCGTCACATCGAGCGCGATGGATTCGACGTCGAGTTTTTCGTCGCGCAGTTTCTTCGCCGATTCTTCGGCTTTCGCGGCGTCGCGGCCCGCGAGGATGACGTGGATGTCGTTCTTTGCAAGCTGACGGACCGTTTCCAGTCCGATGCCGCGCGTTGCTCCGGTAACCAGGGCGATTTTCTTGGGCATGTGAATCTCCTTTTTCAAGTAATCAATGACTGATGGCGAGCGTCGTCGTTGCCGATGTGGAGTCCCCATCCGTGTTCTGCAAGCGCTTTGCGCGCCGGCGACGCACCAATAAATAGAACACCGGCGTCAGCAACAATCCGAAAAACGTCACGCCGAGCATGCCGGAGAACACCGCCACACCCATGGCGCGGCGCATCTCCGAACCGGCGCCGACAGACGTGACCAGCGGCACCACGCCCATCACGAACGCCAGCGACGTCATAAGAATCGGACGCAAGCGCAATCTGCACGCGTCCAGCACGGCCTGCCACACCGATTCGCCCATCGCTTCGCGATCTTTTGCGAACTCGACAATAAGGATCGCGTTCTTGCACGCGAGGCCGATCAGCACGATCAAGCCGATTTGCGTGAAGATGTTGTTGTCGCCGCCCGACACGAGCACGCCGAGAATGGCGCACAGTAAAGTCATCGGCACGATCAGGATGACGACGAGCGGCAGCGTGATGCTTTCGTACTGCGCGGCAAGGACGAGGAACACAAGGAGCACCACGAGCGGAAATATGTAGACCATCGTGTTGCCCGCGAGAATCTGCTGGTAGGTCAGGTCCGTCCATTCGTACGTCATGCCGTTCGGCAATTCCTGCGCAAGCACTTCCTCGATCGCCGCCTGCGCCTGACCGGAGCTGTAGCCCGGCGCGGCGGCGCCGTTGATTTCGGCGGCGAGATAACCGTTGTAGTGCGGCACGCGATCCGGCCCCGATGTCTCGCGCGCCGTCACGAAGCTCGCCAGCGGAATCATGTCGCCGCGCGCATTGCGTGTTTTGAGCCGTCCGATGTCGTCCGCGTTCAAACGGAACGACGGTTCGGCCTGAGCGTTGACTTGATACGTGCGGCCGAAGCGATTGAAGTCGTTGATGTACAGTGCGCCCAGGTACATCTGCATGGTGTCGTAGATGTCCTGCAGCGCGACGCCGGCGGATTTCGCCTTTTCGCGATCGACATCGACTTCGATTTGCGGCACGTTGACCTGGAATCCGGAAAACACGCCGGCCAGTTCCGGACGCTTGCTCGCTTTCGCGATGACGTTTTGTACATTTTTATACAATTCGTCGGCGCCGAAGTTGCTGCGGTCTTCGACTTGCAATTTGAAACCGCCGATCGTGCCGAGTCCGTTCACCGGCGGCGGCGGAAAGATCGCGATGAACGCGTCCTGGATTTGCGCGAACTGCTGATTCATCGCCATCGCGATGGCGCCCGCTGATTTCGACGCATCGCGGCGCTCGTCGAACGGTTTCAGCGGCGTGAACGCGATGCCGGAATTCGGCGCGTTCGTAAAACCATTGATCGACAAACCGGGAAACGCGGGAACGGATTCCACGCCAGGCGTTTTCAGTGCGATATCGGTCATGCGCCTGATGACGGCTTGCGTACGGTCGAGCGTCGCTGCGTCCGGCAACTGCGCGAAGCCGACGAGGTATTGCTTGTCCTGCGCGGGCACGAAGCCGTTCGGCGTGTGCGCGAAACCGAATGCCGTCAGCGCGATCAGTCCGACATAGATGAACACCGCGATGCCGCTTTTGCGCAACACGCGGCCGACCGTGGCGACGTAACCATTCGCGGCGCGGGCGAAGAAACGATTGAACGGACGGAAAAACCAGCCGAGCGCGAAATTCAGAACGCGCGTGAAACGGTCGGGCTTCGCATCGTGCGGTTTGAGCAGCACCGCCGACAATGCCGGCGAAAGCGTCAACGAATTGAATGCTGAGATGACGGTGGAAATCGCGATCGTCAGCGCGAACTGCTTGAAGAATTCGCCGGACAATCCACTGATGAACGCGGTCGGCAGAAACACCGCGCACAAGACGAGCGCTGTCGCGATGATCGGCCCGGTCACTTCCTTCATCGCCTGTTTGGTCGCGTCGAACGGCGAAAGACCTTCGGAAATATTGCGTTCGACGTTTTCGACGACGACGATCGCGTCGTCGACCACGATGCCGATCGCAAGCACGAGGCCGAACAGCGACAGTGTGTTCAATCCGAATCCGAACAGATGCATCACGCCGAGCGTGCCGATCAGCGACACCGGCACGGCGAGCAATGGAATGACGGACGCGCGCCACGTCTGCAAAAAGACGATGACGACGATGACGACCAGGAGGATCGCTTCGATAAGCGTATGCAGCACGGCTTCGATCGACCCGCGCACGAACACGGTCGGATCGTAAGCGACGTTATAGTCGATACCTTCCGGAAAACTCTTCTTGAGGTCGGCCATCTTTGCGCGCACGGCATCCGAAATCGCAATCGCGTTGCTGCCCGGGCGTTGGAAAATCGGAATCGCGACGGCCGTTTGATTGTCGAGCATCGAGCGCAGCGCATAGTTGTCCGAACCCAATTCGACGCGTGCGACGTCGCGCAGACGCGTGATCTGCCCATCCGTGCCGGTGCGGATGATGATGTTGGCGAAATCGTCTTCGTCGACGAGGCGGCCCTTCGTGTTCACGGCGATCTGGAAATTCGGACGCGACGAGTTGTCCGACGGCACGGCCGGCGAACCGAGTTGTCCGGCCGCCACTTGCACGTTCTGCTCGCGGATTGCGTTCGCCACATCGCCCGCCGTCAATCCGCGCGCGGCGACTTTTTCCGGATCGAGCCATACGCGCATCGAATAGTTGCCGCCGCCGAATTGCTGCACGTCGCCGACGCCGTCGAGACGCGCCAGTTCATCCTTGATGTGCAGCGCGACGAAGTTGGAAAGATAGGTTTGATCGTAACGGCCGTCCGGCGATGTGACGAACACGGCCATCGTGATGTCGGGCGACGCTTTCGCCGTCGTCACGCCGAGACGCTGCACGTCCTGCGGCAATTTCGGCGTTGCTTGCGCGACGCGGTTCTGCACGAGCACCTGCGCCTTGTCGACGTCGGTACCGAGCTTGAACGTAACCGTGAGCGTCATCACACCGTCACTGGTCGCCTGCGAGAACTGATACAGCATGTCTTCGACGCCGGTGATCGCCTGTTCGAGTGGCCCCGCGACGGTGTCGGCGATCACTTTCGGATTCGCGCCGGGATATGTCGCGCGCACGACGACGGTCGGCGGCACGACTTGCGGATATTCCGAAATCGGCAGACTGGGTATCGAGATGAGTCCGGCAATCAGGATCATTGCCGACAAAACACCGGCGAATACGGGACGAGAAATGAAGAATTGAGAGAGATTCATGACGAGCCTTCCCTTGCCGCCCGCATGGGGCGGCATTTCAATGAGGAATCGGGTTTACGTTTTGCGATTACTTCATCGCGGTTTTCGGCGCCGCTACTTCGATTTGCGCGAGGCCCTTGTTGTCGGCATCCATCGCCACGTGCGACGGAGTGACGGTGGCGCCGGGCCGCACGTGCTGCAATCCATTCACGACGATCACGTCGCCGGCCGCGAGGCCTTGGTTCACCACGCGCAATCCATCGATGTTCGCGCCCAACATCACCGGACGGTATTCGATGGTGTTGTCCTTCTTTAGCGCAAGCACGAACTTCTTGCCGAGATCGGTGCCCACGGCGCGCTCGTCGATCAGGATCGTGTCGTGCGCTTTGCCGCCGACCAATTTGATGCGCGCGAACAAGCCCGGCGTGTACGTGCCGTCGGCGTTGTCGAACACGGCGCGTGCACGGATCGTTCCGCTGTGCGCGTCGACTTGATTGTCGAGAAAGTTCAGACGACCTTCGTGCGGATAACCTTGTTCGTCGACCAGACCCATGTACACGGGCATCGCACTGTTTTCGGACTTGTGGGCGAAACGCAGATACGTCTGTTCGTCCGCATCGAAGTACGCGTAAACCGGATTGTCGGAAACCACGGTCGTCAGCACGCTCGTCGTGTTCACCAGGTTGCCCGGCGTGATCAACATGTTCGAAACGCGGCCGTCGATCGGCGATTTGACTTGCGTGAATTCCAGATTCAAGCGCGCCGCTTCGAGCGCGGCGGCCGCTGCGCCGATGTCGTCCTGGCTCGCCACGGACGTGGCTTGCAGCTGATCGAAATCCTGCTGCGAGATCACATGCTTCGACAGCAATTGCTCACCGCGCTTGTTGTTCGTCGCGGCGAGATTCGATTGCGTGTGCGCACGTTTAAGCTGCGCGGCCAAACGATCGACTTCGGCCTGGAACGGACGCGGATCGATGCGGAACAGAACCTGTCCTTTCTTCACGCGCGAGCCTTCCGCGAACTGCGCGGATTCGATGAAGCCCGCCACGCGCGGCTGCACCGACACGGTGGTCACCGGCTCCAGCCGGCCGGAGAATTCTTCGAAATCGCGAATGGGTTTGGACACGACTTCCGCCACGCTCACGGTCGGCGGCGGCGGTGCCGCAGCGGCCGGATTGGCGCTGGAATGGGAGCATCCGGCCGAGATCGCGACGCCGATCAATAGCGGGATGGCGGCCAGACTGCGAACATTGAGGGTATTCATGAAAACACTCCTTGAATCATCAATAACCGGACTCACCGGTGTGTTGCACAGCGCCTTGACTTGAACCTTGCGCTGCCGCAAGCTGCCTACATATGTACGTTACCGGTAAGTAACAAGTGCTATGTTACTGACTGGTAACTAACCTGTCAACAGGAGTGCGTGTCGTGAGTGCGAAAGCGGCAGTGGTCGAGAAGGCCGAAGCGGCCAAAGGCGAGGCGGGCGTCAAGCCGCGCGTGCGCGACCGCATTTTCGAGACCGCCTGCGACCTGTTTTACCGGCACGGCATCCGCGCCGTCGGCGTCGACGCCATCGCGCAGGAAGCCGGCACGAACAAGATGAGCTTCTATCGCAGTTTTCCGTCGAAGGAAGATCTCGTTGCGGAATATCTGCGCGAGCAGGAACGCGAATACTTCGACTGGTGGGACGGCACCATCGCGCCGTACAAGGGCGATCCGCTCAAGCAACTCGATGCGCTCTTCCAGAGTTATCTCGGCATGACTTGCTCCGCCGGCGAGGCGCAAGCCGAATGCCGCACGAGCCGCGGCTGCGCTTTGGGAAATGCCGCGGTCGAGATTCCGGAAGACAACGACATGCTCGCGGGCATCGTCCACGATTACAAAAGCGAGATCCGCAAGCGCCTGCGCAAGCTCGCGCGCGACGCGGGTGCGCGCGATCCCAATGCGTTGGGCGATGCGCTGATGCTGCTGATGGAAGGCGGCTACTACACGCGGCTGACGTACGCGCAGAATTCCGGACCGGTGGCGGCTATCGCCAAGGCAGCGCGGGCGTTGATCGAGGCGCACTGCGCCTGATTGTTTGGACGCGTGATAATCTTCGCGCCCACGTCAGCAGCGAGCGTTAGCGCCATTCTCCGATGGCGGCGCGATTCCGGTCATGGAACAGACACTGCCGATTTACGGCGAGCCTGAAGCGGCGATTCAATTGGCGTATGCGGAATTGTCGCGCGGCGCCATCGAAAACGGCGCGCGTATACTTTTGGCGATTCAGCCGACGGTGCACGGCGATGCCGCGCGCAATTGCGCCGAACTTCTCATTCGCGCGCGGCGTCATGACGAGGCGACATCGCTCGCCGAGCGGATAGCGAACGAGCAGCCTGGCTCCTGGCGATGGATCCGCACCTTTGCGGGACACATGCGTGCGAAAGGCGATCTCGAGTCGAGTCGCCGCGTTCTGTCCGCATACTCGAAGGCTCACGCTTTTGAACCGTTAGCGCGCATGCGCTCCGATCGCGCGCTCTTGCTGGGATTGCCGTCCGCATATGCCGACAGCGACAGCCTTCGCGGCATTCGCAACGATTTCATGCGGCGGCTGCAGGTGTTCGTCGACGACTATTCGCCGCATAAACTGGTGGAGATGCGCGCGAAACCGAACGATCTCGTTTGGGACAATTTCCTGCTGGCGTATCAGGGCGGCGACGATCGCCGCGCGCAAAATCTGTTCGGCGACTGGCTGTCGAACGGATTGGCGGCGTTGCTTCCGAATTTTACCGATGCGCCGGTCGTGCCGAAGCGATCACGGCCGCGCATCGCATTCGTCAGCAGTCAACTGCGCGAGTGCACGGTGGGCTGGTATTTCTCCGCGTGGATCGAGCATCTGTCGCGCAGCGGCTGGGAGGTGATGCTGGTTCACACACCGGGTTCGCACAGAGATGCCTTGACCGAACGCCTCGCGAGCGTCGCGGCCGGCGACATCGCCTGCGACGGCGGGCTGGAAGATAACGCGATGCGCATCCGCGGTCTCGCTTGCGATGCGATCGTATATCCGGAACTCGGCATGGACGGCCATCTTCTGGCGCTCGCCGCACTGCGTCTTGCGCGGACGCAGGCCTGCGCGTGGGGTCATCCGGTCACCACTGGATTGCGGACGATCGACGCTTTCATTTCGTGTTCCGCGATGGAGCCGCCGAATGCGCAGGATCATTATCGCGAACGGCTCGTCCTGCTGCCGGGCATCGGTACGCGCTATGTCAGTCCACGGCAGCCGCCGCCACTTTCGGCGCACGAATTGGGAGTTCCCGAAGGGCGCACGCCGTATCTCGTCCCGCAAGCGCTCTACAAACTGCATCCGGACTGCGACCGTATACTTGTGGACATTGTGCGCCGCGATCCGAGCGCGTTGTTCGTGTTGTTCGAACTAAAATCGCCGAGTCCGGTGTTGCTGGTTCGCGATCGGTTGCATCGCGCGTTGCGGGAGGCGGTCGCCGACCCGCAGCACCATCTGTTCTGGATTCCGGAATGTGGACGTTCGGATTATTTGCGGATCAATTCCGCCTGCTCGGTAATGATCGATACGCTGCACTGGTCGGGCGGCAACGCGACGCTGGATGCCTTGCATAGCGGATTGCCGATCGTGACATGTCCCGGCGAATTCATGCGCAGTCGGCAATCGGCCGCCATGTTGCGCATGCTGGGTTGCGAAGAACTGATTGCCGCTTCGCCGGAAGGTCTTGCCGAAATCGCCGTGTCCATCGCGCACGCTCCGCAGTGGCGCGACGACGTGGTTGCGCGCATTCGCGGCAATCTCAAGTCATTGGTGGATGCGGACGATGCGTTGCGCGCGCTCGATATCGAATTGCGAGAACTCATGCAAGCGCGGTAGCGTCGATTGCGACAGCCAGCACATACGCTTTGTGCGCGTCGTCCACATTTATTTTACATCAGCCTGCTATGGTCGCCCCGCATTCGTTGGGGAAACAACACATGCGCACACATTGCACGGTTCGCCGAAATCGGCGGTTGTCGTTCGTGACAGGGGTCGTTGTCGGCCTTTCCGCCAGCGCATCCACGATGGCCGCGGTGTCTCTCAGCCGCGGGCCGGACCCGTTGTTCCACGACAATCTGGAAGGCATCACGATAGGGCCGTTCAACGATTCGGATGCGTCGCGGTTTCTTGCGCAGGCGACATTCGGGCCGACGGACGCCGACATCGCGCATTTGCGATCTGTCGGGTATCAGGCATGGCTCAACGAGCAGTTCGCGGCGGCGCCGACATACGAGATGAACTATCTGAACTGGGTCGGCAGCACGCTGCAGGAACAGCTGGGTCAAGACGATCGTCAGGAAGCGTGGTTCCTGGGTGCGCTGGGCGGACCCGATCCGCAGAACAACGCCCTCATTCACAGCGATCAGTTGCGTCAGCGCGTCGCCTTCGCGCTCAGCGAGATCTTCGTGGTGTCCGACAACAACACGACGCTCGACAACTCCGCGCTCGGCATGGGCTACTACTACGACATCCTGATCCGCGACGCGTTCGGCAACTACCGGCAGTTGCTGCAGGACGTCACGCTCAGTCCGGCGATGGGTGTCTATCTCAACATGATGGGCAACCGGCGTGCGGATCTCTCGCAGAACCTGCATCCCGACGAAAACTACGGACGCGAAATCAACCAGCTTTTCAGCATCGGTCTCGCGATGATGAACACCGACGGCACGCTGCAACTTTCCGGCGGACAGCCGATTTCGACATACACGCAAAGCACCATCACGAATTTCGCGCACGTGTTCACCGGCTGGAACTGGTCCGATTGCGACGCCGACGATATGGGCCATCAGTTCGCCAACGACAGTTTCTCCTATTGCGGACCTGACGAGTCGAACTCGAATTACCTGACGTCGATCATCCCGTTCGATACGACCATTCCGCTGTATCCGGACAATTCGCCGAGCTATCACGACAACGGCACGGATGCGACGAATGACGTGTCCGACAAGCAGCTGCTGAGCTACCCCGGCGCCGTCAACGGTGGCGTGCTGGCCAACGGCGGAACGGCGGCGAGTGATCTGCAGTTCGCGCTCGACAACATTTCCAATCACCCGAATGTTGGGCCGTTCATCGCCAAGCAACTGATCCAACATCTGGTGACGAGCAACCCGAGTTCGGCGTATGTCCAGCGCGTCGCAGCGGTGTTCAACAACGACGGCAGCGGCGCGCGCGGCAATCTGAAAGCGGTCGTGAAACAGATTTTGCTCGATCCGGAAGCACGCATCGGCCAGTGGCAGAATGCGGACACCTTCGGCAAGTTGCGCGAGCCGCTGCTCACGCTGACGCACTATTGGCGTGCGATGGGCGCGCAGCACAAGTGCGGACTGAACATCTCGGCCAGCGGCACGCCGGGAATGGATGGCTACACCTATCCGAGCAACTACGGCGGCCAGCCGTACCGCTACGCCGGCTACAGTACGGCGTGGTCGACGGGTGCGACGACATCGTATGGCGTCGGCGTCGATCAGGCGTCGCTGGACGCGTTGACGGTCTTCAATTTCTTCAAGCCGGGCTATCTGCCGCCGGGCGAGATGACGACGCGCAATCTACTCGGTCCGGAATTTCAGATCGCCACGGACAGCATCGTCGCCGGCAGCAATAACACCTTCGCCAGCAACGCGCTGTACGGCAATTTCGATCTCAGCGACACATGTGATAGCGACGACACGTTCGGCGACGTACGCGTGAATCATGCGCAAGACGTCGCGCTGGCCGGTACCGGCAACGGCAAAGGAACTGATACGTCTGACCGCCTCGTGGACGAATACAGCAAGCGGTTTATGTCCGGCCAAATGTCGCCCTACATGCGCGATCAGCTGGTGACGTATCTCAACAAAATTAATAGCTCCTGGGTTTCGGACGGTTCCGACTGGCGGCTGCAGCGCGTCGACCGTGCGCTGTACCTGGTGCTGACGTCGCCCGAATACATGATCCAGAAATAACCTGATCCAAAGATAACGTGATCCAAAAATAACGTGATCCAAAAATAACGTGATCCAAAGATAACCTGATTCAAAGATACGAGGGAAAGCAGATGCGTCCCGATCGCCGTAAATTCATCAAGGACACGATTTGCGCCGCCATGGGTGGCGCGAGCGTGTTTTCCGCACTGGGCCAGATGCGGCTGCTCGAAGCGGCCACGTCGAACTATTCTTTCAGCGACTACAAGGCGCTGGTCTGCGTGTTCCTGTACGGCGGCAACGACAGCTTCAACGCCGTCGTGCCGATTTCGGGTCTTGCACGTACCGGATACGATACGACGCGTCCGTCGAGCGGCAGCGGCATTGGCCTGGCGGGCAACACGCTGGTCAAGCTGAACGCGCCTGCCGGCGTCGGTACCCTTGGCAGCCCCAATTCGATATCGGGCGATTCGAGCGTATACGGCTTGCATCCGAGCATGTCGAGCCTCGCCACCGTGTTCAATGGAGGACATGCCGCGATCGTCGCCAACGTCGGCACGCTCGTTTCGCCGGTTACGCAGTCGCAATACATCAATGGCGCGATCGCATTGCCGCCGCAGCTGTATTCGCACTCCGACCAAACCGCGTACTGGCAATCTTCGCCGCCGAGCAACGCGCCGGCGTCGGGTTGGGGTGGACGCATCGCCGATCTCGTCGCCAGCGCCAATCCGGCAGGGCTGCCGATCTTGACGGGCGTCAACGGCGGCGATGCCTTCACGCGCGGGCAGGACGTAAACAGTTACGTCATGAATTCCGATAGCGCGACGACGGTCAATTTCCTCCAGTACAACAACGCTGGAAACGGATCCGGCCTTTGCGATCCGACCGGTGCCTACGACACCGGCGCTGTCGCTGCGTTCTGCAACCTGCAGGCGGCGAACGCGCAAGCGAACGCGCTCGAGCGGACGTTCGCGAGCACGATGCAGCATTCCATCTCGACCGCGGGGATCATCAACACCGCGGTTGCGGCGAAGGACTTCACCTCGTTCTTCAAGCCCGCCGTAGGCAGCGCCAGCGGGTACGACATCGATACGCAGTTGCAGACCGTCGCGCAGCTGATCTACGCGGCGAACAACAATGTCGCCGGCTACACCGGACTCAAGCGTCAGGTGTTCTTCGTCAGCACAGGTGGTTACGACACGCACAGCGACGAACTCAAACAACACGGCACGACGACGAACCCGGGCATTCTGGAATTGCTCTCGCGATCGCTAGCCGGCTTTTACAACGCGCTGAATAGCGTCGGACTTGCCAGCAAAGCGACAGCGTTCACGTGCTCGGACTTCGGCCGTACGCTGACGCCGAACAACGGCGGCACCGATCATGGCTGGGGTTCGCATCACTTCGTGGTCGGCGGCGCGGTCGCCGGCAACAAGTTCTACGGCAACGGCTGCAAGTTCACGGCGGGGTCGAACTACGGCACGGTGATGCCCAGCCTGAGCAATCCCACGACGACGTGGAACGTACCTTCGCCCAACAAGAACGATTCGGGCGACGGCTACGGCCGCATCATTCCGACCACGTCGGTCGATCAGTACGCGGCTACGTTGGCGCACTGGTTCGGCCTCACCGGCAGCGACATCAATCTGATCTTTCCGAACCTCGCCAACTTTACGAACGCGTCGAACTATCTCGGATTCCTCGGCACGTAACGCGCCGCGTCAGGAACGCCGTCGGCGGACTACGCTCGCCGCGGCGAGCAGTGCCAGCGCGAGTAGTGTGTACACGTAGAAGGAACCACCCGGCACCGGAAGCGTGGACGGTTGCGTCTGACCACGCACCACGATCGTGCCGAACATGCCCTGGCCGGGGGCGCCGTGGATTTCGCAAAAATATCCGATCGTGCCGGGCGTGCTGAACGTCACGTTGGCCGTCCAGTTGGCGTTGCTCGCATTCCCGTTGCCGCCTTTGCCATCGCTGTCGCAGCCGCGCGCGCAGCGGAACGATCCGTCGTCGGCGACGGCGTTGTGATCGCCACCCTTGTTGACGAAGGTGACTGTGTCGCCGGGATCAATCGTCACAGTCTGCGGCGCAAACGACAGATTCGAGCCGCCGACATTCACGATGACGATGGCCGCGTTCGCAACAGAAGTCAGCGCGCACAACAGCAAGAACCACGCGAGTTTCTGCATTCGATCAACGCCGACACCGCTCATCTTCCTCTCCATCGGACAATCTCTACAGTATAGCGGCGCACACTTGGCGTAGCGGGAGATGAGCGGCTATGCTGCGCGCCACTTTCCGCTGTCTGCGCAATCCATGAATCAGTTCCAGTCCATATCTCTGATTGGCGCACCCACCGACATCGGTGCGGGCGATCGCGGCGCGTCGATGGGTCCGGAAGCGTTGCGCGTCGCGGGCATCGCCGAAGCGCTGCAATCGCGGGGACTCGACGTCGTCGATCGCGGCAACTTGTTCGGACCGCTCAATCCATGGCTGCCGCCGAGCGCGGGATACCGGCACTTGAATCAAGTGATCGAATGGAATCGCGAAGTGATGCGCGCGGTGGGCAACGAACTCGCCGCGAAACGGCTGCCGGTTCTTCTGGGCGGCGACCATTCGCTGGCCATCGGTTCGATCAGTGCCGTCGCCAATCATTGCCGCGAGCGCGGCAAGCAGCTGCGCCTCCTGTGGCTGGATGCGCACGCGGATTTCAACACGTCGCAAATCACGCCGTCCGGAAATGTTCACGGCATGCCCGTGTCGTGCCTGTGCGGATTCGGTCCATCGGAACTGGTCGAACTCGGCGGGCGTTCGCCGGCTATCGACGCGTCATGCATCCGGCAGATCGGCATCCGTTCCGTCGACGCCGGCGAGAAAAAACTCGTGCGCGACAGCGGCCTCGACATCTACGACATGCGCTACATCGACGAAGTCGGCATGAAGCGCGCGATGGAAGAAGCGCTCGAAGGCGTCGGTGCCAACACGCACATCCACGTGAGTTTCGACGTGGATTTTCTCGATCCTGACATCGCGCCCGGCGTCGGCACCACGATTCCCGGCGGCCCGAACTACCGCGAGGCGCAGCTCGTGATGGAAATGATCGCGGACACCGGCCGCATGGGTTCGCTCGATATCGTCGAACTCAATCCGGCGCTGGACAACAAGAATGCGACGGCGAAACTCGCCGTCGATCTGGTGGAAAGCCTGTTCGGGAAATCGACGCTGATGCGCGAGTAGCGCGCCGAAGCGCGCTACCGCATCGAGTTACGGCTGCACGTGCTGGCAGACGTTGGGTCCGAAGTTATCCGTGTAGATGAAGTCTTCGATGCTGTTGGTGCTCCAATCGATGTCGGCGAAAAACGGCAGCGTCAAATCGACGGTATTGAACAACGTCGTGTTGAGCGACGGCTCCATCAGCAAATCCGGAGTCGCGTCGGCGTGGAAATGCGATACCGACGAACCGCTGATCAAAGGCGATGGCGCGAACATGCGTATGCAGCCATCGTGCACGCCGATGTTCGCGTAGCCGAGCGTGACATTGACTGTTCCGGAACCGATCGCCGTCTTCATTGCCGTACCGAATGCTTGCGAAATGCTGTAGGCGGGAATGGTGATCGTTGCGTCCGTGCCGGACATGCCGAGGGGAAGTCCATTCACATTGGCGGTGTTGTTCGCTATAACGACAGCGATCGCGCCTTGCGTCTGCGCATTTTTTGCCTTTTGAGCGAAGCTGCAGAGACCACGATCGATCAGCGCTATTTTTCCGCTGACATTGCTGACGAATGGCGTTTCGCATCCATCGTTCACGGTGCCCGGCGGGCTACCCGCGGCCGCGTCGCCGTCGTCGACGTACACCACGTCGCCGGTAATTCCCGACGGCGGAGGTACCGAACCGAATGAGGCTGTTCCGACTTCATCCGGCGTCGGCAGCGTTGTCGTTCCGTTGATGAGTAACGCGCCGCTCGGCTTCAGGTATTCACCGGCCTGCTTGTTGGTGCGTGGTCCGGTCCAGACGAGAAAGGGATCGTTCGTCGACGACGCGAGACGCTGCGACGCGCTCAGGTTTTTCCATGTCGCATTGAAGCTGGTGTCGAAAAGATAATTAGCCCAGACCGGGACATCCGAACCGGTGAGATAAGTACCGTTCGTTGTGCTGACGTTGGACGTAAAACCCAATCCATGTCCCAGTTCGTGAAACACGACCGGCAATAGAGGAATCGTGTTCGCCGGAGGCGCCACACCCGGATCCAGTCCATACCACCACGTTTCTTTATTGAGACATCCCGCAGTCGCCGAATCGAGTGTCACGTTGAATTGAGCTTGGATATCGCTGTGCGTAGGATCAAGATCCGAGCCGGCAAGTGCGTTGGCTTCGGCAATGTTGTACGACGTGTTGGTGCGTGGTGCGCTTGGAAAATTCGCCGCAGTCGCGAGCGGACCAGCTGATCCCAACGTTGCAGACGTCGCCGTGCAAGTGAGTGCGACCATCGATCCATCGACGACGATCGTCACATTGGAATTGAGCAACGCCGCCCATTGATCTGCGGCACGCTGGAATACATTGAGCCGTTGTTGCCCGAGCGTCACGCCCGGATTGCCGTCGACGGGAACGACGACGGTAGGATCGTTGAACCCCGTTGTACCGACATTCTTGTTGTTGATGACGATTGTCGTGGCGCCGATACAAGGCGCCACGAAAAACAGCGAAATCACGACCGCAACGAGGAGCGCGCCCTTATTTCTCATGCGCATTCTCCATGGGTGCCGCGGCTTGAATGGTGTTGTCCGCAGCATCCGTACATTCCAACCGCAGTTTTCCGTCAGCGTTGATCTGCGCCGTTATTGACTGCATGCCTTCACCGTTCATGTGATAAAGGCGAGTGCCGTCGGCGCGAGTTTCCAGTAGTACATTATTTGGATTCGAAGTGAACTGTTCCGCAGGTTCCTCCGCTCGATACGAAATCGCCGGTTTTTCATTCGCTGCGGGCGCCGGCGCTGTGTTGTCCGCAGCAACCGCAACCAGCGGCGCTGCCAGTGCAGCTAACGAACCGCAAAAGACGTAAAAACGATGACGCGAGTGCATGTTGACTCCTCCAGTTAGCGTGACGTCGAACCGCGAGTCCGACGCCCGATCAAAGCGACACGGCGGCCATTCTGCAGCGAAACCGTCATGCAGATTGTGAAATTTGTGTCGAAACCCTGGAGGTTGTGTAGGGAAAGTCAGCCACACATCGACAGGCGCCGCCCACAGCGGACGGCGCCTGTTTTCCTCAACCCGCCGGGTCGGGCACGAACTCGTTCGGGAACGGTTGCGGATCGCGATGGATCGGGCGCGGGACAACGATCACGCCACGCGCGACAAGATTGTTGTAACTGTCGTACCACACCGAATCGATTTCGTTGGGCCGCGAGGTTTCGCGTTCGAAGTTCGTGTACGTGACGACGGATTCTTCGCGGGCGCCGTGTCCCGTTCCCAACGACTCTTCGCGTTTCGGCATCGTGCGCGCCAATGCGCCATCGAGGCGATTCGCTTCGACGGCCGGTGCGGCAGTCGTTTTCTCGGCACTTTGCGCGGCGGCCGCGCCGTCGCGCGCGCTAGGCGGCATCGAGGCCGGTGGCGATGCGGGCTGCGCGTCGGCGATCTTGTCGATGCGGCGTTCGTACTGCGGTTGTTTTTCGCGAAACACCGCGACGCCGATCACGCCGACGTTGTCGGGCCTGCCCGTTTTCGCCGCATAGCTGCTGCTCAGCGACGTGAAATTGAATTCGGCCACTTCCGACATGCTTTTGCGCCAGCCGTCGATTTCGGTCGCTTGATACGGATCAAGAACGTAGCCATCCTGATCGGCGCTGGCCGTTTTTCCGCTGATCGCGTTCACGCCGTCGACGGATAGCACAGCCATTACGCGCTCGCCCGTTCGGTTCTTCATCCGCACTGCATAGCGATGTCCAGGCGTGCCGGCGACGAACAGTTTTCCGTCGTGCCAGTGCGTCGGGAGCACGGCGCCGGTATCGCGATCGATCACGTTCAAATCGAGCAGCGATCCCGCATTCGCGACGGCGGAAACGGACAAGGACAGAGCAACGGCGATCGACAGCAGGGTTTTCATGACCACTCCTTTGTTGTGAGGTGATCGATGAAACGGCGGAGTGCGCCGGCCGGGGTTACGGATTTTTTTCCTCTGGCAACGCGCAGATCATGTTGATATACTATGCGCACAAAACATGCGCATTGGAGTCCACATGAATCGCGCCTCTCATTTGAAGAAAGCAACCAACGTTTCGATCCGAAGCGACCTATTGGCGGCCGCGAAGGATATGAAGATAAATCTCTCCAAGGAATTTGAGCATTGCCTCGAAGAAGTGGTGCGCAAGAATCGTGCGGAACAGTGGCTCAAGGACAATCGCGAAGCGATCGAGGCCTACAATCGATATGTCGAGGCGCATGGAATATGGAGTGACGAATACCGCACATGGTGACGCAACGATTCGACGTTTTCCGTAATCCCGGCCAAGCCGCGAGGCACGTTCCCTATCTTCTCGTCGTCCAATCCGAACTGCTTGAGAACTTGCCCACCCGCGTCGTCGTACCGATGGCCCGCAACAGCGCTATAAAAGGTCCATCTGTGACAATTCTCAATCCGGAATTTTCCATCGACAAGATTGATGTCATCATGCTGACGCAGCAGCTTGCAGCCGTTCCAACGCAAATCTTGCGCAAGTACGTTGTCAATTTAGAGGCGCAACGCGACGCCATCACGCGCGCGCTCGATTTTTTGTTCAGCGGTATCTAAACCAGAGCGTTCATGTCCAAAACCCGAATCCTCACCGGCATCACCACGAGCGGCACGCCGCATCTCGGCAATTACGTCGGGGCGATCCGTCCGGCCATCGAGGCCAGCAAAAAGAGCGATGTCGAATCGTTCTTCTTCCTCGCGGACTATCACGCGCTCATCAAGACCGACGATCCGGCACGTATTCAGCGCTCGACGCTGGAAATTGCCGCGACATGGCTCGCCTGTGGCCTCGATCCGGAAAAAGTATATTTTTACCGTCAGTCGGATATTCCGGAAATTCCGGAACTGACATGGCTGCTCACGTGCGTCACGTCGAAGGGATTGTTGAATCGCGCGCACGCCTACAAGGCGGCCAACGATGCGAATCGCGAGAAAGGCGACGACGCGGACGCGGGCATCACGGCGGGTCTTTATATGTATCCCGTGCTGATGGCGGCCGATATCCTGATCTTCAACGCGCACAAAGTCCCGGTGGGACGCGATCAGGTTCAGCATATCGAAATGGCGCGCGATATCGGGCAGCGCTTCAATCACATTTATGGCGGCGACTATTTTGTACTGCCGGAAGCGGTGATCGACGAGAACGTCGCGACGCTGCCGGGACTCGATGGCCGCAAGATGTCGAAGAGTTACGACAATACGATTGCGCTGTTTGAAGGCGGCGAGAAAGCACTAGAGCAATCGATCATGAGCGTGGTTACAAACTCGGATCGTCCGCAATCCGCAGATGAAACCAAAGGTTCGGCGCTGTATCAAATCATCGGCGCATTCGGCGGCGACTTTCATCAGGCCATAGCACAACGATTTCATGAAACGGATCCTTCTGCCCGAGGTTGGGGTACGTTGAAAAAACACGCGATAGAAACGATCAATCACGCCATCGGCAACTATCGCGATGAGTACGCACGTTTGATGGCGAATCCGCAGGAAGTCGAAGACCAATTGCAGAAAGGCGCGCAGCGCGTTCGAAAGATTGCGCAGGCAAGGATCGCTGAATTGCGCCACACGGTCGGTTTGCGCGATTTACGTGCTCGCCGAACAAATTCAGACGATGCCATCTCGAAGACCGAGAAGCCGTCGCTGCAGCAAGTCATTTATCGCGATGACGACAAAACATTCGCATTCAAGATCCACGATGCGAAGAAAAACGTCCTCGCGACTCAACGTGGTTTTGCCGATCCCAAATCGGCAAAAGATGCCGCGCAGTCAGCGATGGAAGCGCTCGCGAACGCTTAATCGTCCCATTCGTTCGTATGCGGCCCAAACTCCGGCTTCTGTTTGCGCACCACGCAAAACTTGTGTCCCGTCGGCGCTTGCATCACCCACCAGCGTTTGACGAATTCGATTCGTTTCGCGCCGAGCGCTTCGAGACGCGCCACTTCGGCTTCGATGTCGTCCGTCTCGAGATCGAGATGCACGTGTGAATGGTGATCCACTTTTTGCAGCAGGATGAACGGTTCGTCCGGCTCGGTTTTCAGTTCGACGTATTTGCCGTCGCCATCCTGATCGGGATTCGACACGGGCTTGCCGAGCGCCTTGCTCCAGAACTCCGTCGCTGCCGCCAAATCACCGGCCTGGCAATCGAAAACAAACGCGCTGATGCGGGATTTATGCATGGCTCACCGCCCGAGTGCGAGATCGTCCAGCATCGCCTTGAGGAAACGCGCGGCCTCGCCGCCCGTTGCCGCGCGATGGTCGAACGTCAACGACAGTGGAATCACGCGATGCGTTTCGATGGCACCCATCACGGCGACGACTTCGTGCCGCAATTTCCCCGCCGCGACGATGGCCACGCACGGCGGCACGACGATCGGCGTCGCGTAGCGACCCGCGAAAATGCCGAAGTTGGACAGCGAAATCGTGTAGCCCTTCATCTCTTCCGGCGGAATGCTGCGGTTCTGCACTTGCTCGCGGATGCGATTGAGCGCCTGTCGCAATCCCGCCGCGTCCATCACGTCGGCGTTGCGCAGCGCGGGCACGAACAAACCGTCTTCCGTATCGACGGCGATACCGATGTCGACATGCGGATGCAGCGTACGCGTTAGATTGTCGCCGTCGAACCACGCGTTGAGCGCCGGCACGGTTTTGCAGGCGGCTACCATCGAGCGGATCAGGCGCACCGTGATGTCGTTGCCGGGCAGCCAGGCGTAAATGTCGGCGTCGTCGGCCAATGTCGTCGGCACCACTTTCGAATGCGCGTCGGCCATCACGCGCGCCATGTTGCGGCGGACGCCTTTCAATTGATCGGGCTGGCCGAACGTCGTTTCCTGCTTCGGCGGCGATGTGCGCATCGGTTGGCCGGATGCCGAGACGGTCGTGCGATTGCCCGTCGGCGACGGTGCGGGTGCCCCCACTTTCGCCGGCGCAGCGCCGACGCGTGCGGTGCCTTTCTCCGCAGCCTGTTTCACGTCGTTCATGGTCACGACGCGATCGGCGCCCGTTGGTATAACTTTGGACAAATCCACATTAAGCTTTTTGGCGAGTGCGCGAACCGCCGGCACGGCTTTTACGCCGCCGACTGCCATCGCTTGTTCGCTGTGGACGCGATCGCTCGATTCCATGGCGCCGACAACGGTGCCGGCATCGGTGCGCGGTTTCCTTTCGCCCGTGGAAATTTCTCCGCCTTCTTCCGATGCGATGACCTTTTTCGGATCGTCCGGCGCGGGCGATCCCGGACCTTTCGCGGGCGCGGCTTTCGGCGCGTGGCCATGGCCGGTGGATTCCGCCTCCGCGCGTTGCGGTGCTTTCGGATCGATCTCGATGTCGATCAAAGCGGCGCCGGTATCGATCACGTCGCCGGCTTTGCCGTACAACGTCGCCACCTTGCCGGAATACGGCGACGGCACTTCCACGACGGCTTTCGCCGTTTCCATGGAGACGAGCGGTGCATCTAGCGCGATCGTGTCGCCGGTTTTCACGAACCATTCGACGACGGTGGCGTCCGGCAAACCTTCGCCGAGATCGGGGAGATGAAATGTCTTCGTAGTCATTTGGAATTTCGCAGCCAATCAGGAGAGATGCAACATTTCCAGCACCAGAAAATACACGTGCAGCAAGGCGACCAGCGCGATGAGAACGTTCGACACGGGATCATGCCGCGTCAGCTCGCCGCCAGCGTGCGCTTCGCCGCGTCGACGATTCGCTGCGTGCTGGGAAGATACTTCATCTCCAGCCGAAACAGCGGCGTGTGCACATCGTAGCCGGCAACGCGCTCGACCGGCGCGACGAGGTCGTACATCGCATGCTGTGCCAGACGCGCCGCGATTTCCGCGCCGAATCCCGCGGTGGTCGGCGCTTCGTGCACGATCACGCAACGTCCGGTTTTGCGGACCGATTCGTGGATCGTGTCGAAGTCCAGCGGTTTAAGCGTGGCGACGTCGATCACTTCGGCGCTGATGTTTTCCTTCGCCAGCGCGTCGGCTGCTTCAAGCGTTTCTTTCACCTGCGCGCCCCACGTGACGAGCGTGACGTCGCTGCCGTCGCGCAGCACGAAGCACACGTCGAGCGGCAATGCTTCGCCGTCGTCCGGCACTTCTTCCTTGTATTGCCGATAGATGCGTTTGGGTTCGTAGAAAATCACCGGATCAGGATCGCGGATCGACGCGAGCAGAAGTCCGTATGCGCGTCCGGGCGATGACGGCAGCACGACGCGCAGTCCGGGTATATTTGTGAACAAATGCTCATTCGCTTCGGAATGATGCTCCGGCGCACGGATGCCGCCGCCCCACGGCGCGCGGAACACGGCGGGGCACGTGAGCCGTCCGCGCGTGCGGTGGCGCATGCGCGCGGCGTGGCAGGCGATCTGTTCCATCATCGGATAGATGAAACCTTCGAACTGCGCTTCGGCGATCGGTTTCATGCCTTGCGCGGCGAGGCCGACCGTCAATCCGGCGATGGTCGTTTCGTCGAGCGGCGTGTCGATGACGCGCAGTTCGCCGAACTTTTCCTGCAGTCCCACGGTGGCGCGAAACACGCCGCCGTTGATGCCGACATCTTCGCCCAGTACGACGACGGACGGATCGTGTTTCATTTCCCACGCAAGCGCCTGGGTCACCGCTTCGATAAGTGTGATCTGTGCCATCGCGGTCAGCCCTTCCCGTCGAGTGCGACAGCGGCAGCACGTTGTTGCTGAAGGTCAGGCGGCAATTGTGCGTAGGTGAAATCGAACATGGCGCCGGTCGATTGCGATTTTGTCTCGAGATACGCATTCACTTCAGCATCGACTTTCGCTCCGCACTCGGTTTTCCACGCGTCTTCTTCTTTGTCGCTCCACGCTTTCTGCGCGACGAGATAATTGCGCAGACGTTTCATCGGCTCGCGGTTCCACGCTTCTTTCACTTCGGCCTCGGGCCTATAGCGGCGCGCGTCGTCGGCGGTGGTGTGGTCGGACAATCGATACGTCACCGCTTCTATGAGCGAGCCGCCGTGGCCGTGGCGGGCGCGCTTGATGGCGTGATCGAGTGCGGCGCGCATGGCGATGATGTCGTT
>DATAVJ010000154.1:0-15746 GCA_036267795.1 Rudaea sp. | reverse complement strand
CATCGGCGTTGGCAAACCGGTGACCGTTTCCTTATCCTCGAAGTGGTTGGACGCATGGAAGAGGCTTGATTGAAAAGGAACAAGCATGAGCGTTCTATCGTACATTTCACTTTGGTCGGCCGTCGCTTGTTCATTGGTGGTAGCGATCGATGTGACGTTCGTGCGCCGGCCAATGCCGATCATGCGCCTGGTTTGGCCGCTCACCATGCTATGGGCGGGCGTGGTCGGACTCGCACTGTATTTCACGGTCTTTCGCAAACGCCCGCATGGGCACGTCATCAACACCTACACCATCGCCGTCGCCACCACACATTGCGGCAGCGGCTGCACGCTTGGCGATCTGATCGCCGAATCGATTACGGGCTTCGTCCCGCTTTCACTGCTCGGGAGCACGACAGCCGCTACATGGGTGCTGGATTTCGTGCTCGCGTTTTTATTCGGCATCCTGTTTCAGTATTTTTCGATCGTGCCGATGCGGAATCTCAAACCGCGCGAAGGCATTGTCGCGGCGTTGAAAGCCGATGCGTTGTCTCTCATCGCCTGGCAGCTCGGCATGTACGGATGGATGGCACTCGCGCTGTTCGTCTTTTACGCGCCTGCGGGACTGGAAAAAACTACGCCCGTTTTCTGGTTCATCATGCAACTGGCAATGTGCGTCGGGTTTGCGACGAGTTTTCCCGTGAACGCCTTGCTTCTGAAATCACGCATCAAGGAGCCGATGTGACGCTGGCGCTCCATTGAAACGTTAGCGGGAGAGAAATGGCGGATCCGGCGCCTGCCGCTGTCGCGCACAAGTCCGCGCCCGGACGCAGGCGACCAATGTTTGATCCCGCACATCTTCTGGCCGCAGAGTATGACGAACGTTGTGCATTTCATGCGTACGTCTGCGTGCGCTTGTCCATCCAGGCTCAAACGCGAGGTGATCGGACACCCCATCGCCGGTCATTTCGCTCCCAGCCGCCGATTGCCGTTCTTCAATCTGTCAACCGACACTTATGTTTAAGTAAGTCCAGCGCCTTAACTAACCGTCGCGTCATGTGGGTTTTTTTGTCAGCAAGCCGTCCTAAGTGGCTGACGTTGCCGCATGGCTGACACGATAAAGCGTAAATGTCGAGGCCATTAAGAGACTACGCGTTGGACGTGGGCCTTTTCGGAACATGGCATTCGAAACGCACATAAGACTGCGGTCACGCGTCATCGGCCGCGGGGGTGTGTGCCGCGGCCGACGCGTGTTTTACTGATCGAAGCCGTCGCCGAACAGACGATCTGGCACCGGCTTGTAAACATAAACGCCGCCATTCAAAGCGAACGCGAACAGGCGGCCGTCGGGTGCCAGCGCCAGTCGGCGCACGGCCGATCCGGTCGTGTCGCGATGGCGCCATACCGGCGCGGCCGGATTGCTTACGTCCACCTGATCCACGCCGTATTCGTTGCCGACATACGCCATCGCGCCAATCACCGCTACTGCATGCGCGGCGTTGTAGTCGGGCAGCACGGCGTCACCGGGCAGGGCGATCGTTCCAAGCAATGCGGGCTGCGTCCTGTCGCTCGTATCGACGATGCGCAGCGCGTTGTTGTAATTGGCATCGGCCTCGCAGGCTATGTAAGTGGTGTTGCCATCGGCGCTGACGAACAGACCGCCGGCATACGGGCATCCGGTGTCCTGGCCAGTGACGGTCGGTTGCGTGGGATCGGACACGTCGACGACGCGCAACCCGCCATCGCCGAAATCGGCTCCATCGGCGAGGTACGCAAAGTTTCCGCGCACGGTGAGATCGAAAGTCTCGCTCGTGATGAGTGAGCCGAGTTCGACCGGTACCGATGGATCGCTCACGTCCATGATTTTGAAAACGCCGCCGTTCGTGGTGCTCGATACATACACGCGATTGCCGTGCGCTTCGATGGCCGATGCGAACGGAAATTCGAAACTGCCGCGTTCGACCGGCGCCGCGGGGGTGGCGAGATCGGCCACGATCACGCCGAAACCCCACACCGCGAGATACGCGTAGCCGCCGTCGACGGCAATGTCCTCGATATCGCGCGCGGCCAGATCGGCCGGCAAGTCCGCATCGAAGCGACCGAGCGGCGCGAGCGTGGCGGAATCGGCGACGCCGATGCCGTAGCCTTCTTCACCGAAATAGACATGCGTGGCGTCGAAGGCCGCCGCGTGCGCGGCCACGCCGAGCGGCAGCGTGAACTGCGCCGTGAGCGTCGGCTGCTGCGGATTGGCGACGCCGACGAGCACGGCGCGATCGGTATGCGTGAGCACCAGTGGACCGTACGGCGTAAGCGCCACCTGATCCGGCGCGAACGTCGGCATGGTCACGGTGCTCGCATACTGCGGCGCCGAGGGCGTGGTGATGTCCCACACCTGCACGCCGCTGTCGCCGATCAGATACAGCGTATTGCCGTTGCGCACCGCGCCGGTGGCGACATCGATCGGCACGTCGGCGATCTGGGTCATGTTCGAAGGATCGGAAGTGTCGTAGACGATCAGATCGGTGCCGACGCCGAAAGCGTAGCCGTCGGTGGCAACCACGCGCAGCACGACGGTGCCGTCGAGCGAGGCGCTGCCGAGCACTGCCGGATTCGCCGGATCGCTCACGTCGACCGCGACGACATCGCGGCCGCCGATGAAATCGCTGCCGGTCACGAACACACGATTGCCGAATGCCGCAACACTGTCGGCCACGTACACGCCGCCGGCCTGGCCGATCACTGTCGGTGAGAGCGGGTCGGTGGCATCGAGCACGAACAAGCCGTTCTGCGCATCGGCCAGATAGACATGATTCCCCGACACGGCCAGTCCCAGCGGACCGTTGTAGGACGAGTCCACGTAATCATCGAATTCGGAAACCTTGACGGGATGCGCGGGATCGGCGCGCGAAAAGACGCTGATGCCCGCGCTGCCGTCCGGACTGTTCCACGCGACATATAGATAGCCGCCGACCGAGGCGAGTGCTGTGATCGGCCCGGCTGTCGGCGCCGCGCTGGTGCGACCGATATAGACCGGATGCGCCGGATCGCCCAAGTCCCACGTGTTCAACGTCGTGCCGGTGCCGACGTAGAGGTATCCGTCCTGCACCGCGGGCGTCGACACCGCCCCGCCGCCGGCGTCGACGAGTGTCGACAGTCCGGCTGCCTCGCCCGCGACGGACCAAACCAGTGCCAGCAATCCCATCAGCCCCAATAGCCTCATTCCAGTGTCTCCTGTTCTCAGTTGGCAATCGGAGATGATCGTGCAGACGAGGTTACGATGCGTATGTCGTCGATGCGGAATTGATGCGATTTCTATGTAGCGGCCGATTCCATTGATGATGATTTGGAAAGGGAGGATCACTTTGCCGGCAAAGGCGCCGGAGCGGGGGCCAGTCGACGCGCGGCTTCTTCGGCTTGGCGCGCAGCATCTTCCTGGTTCTGTGCGTGAAAGAACCGCACCTGTGCGGCCGCGGCGCGGCCGTCGCGCTCCGTCCATGGGCCGATGCGGCCGCTGATAAGCCGTGCGCGCTCCCAATCGCCGGCAGAGCACAGTGCTTCAAGATAGCGCGAGCCGACCTCGACAATATCGTCGGGCACGTTCAGCGCATCGGCGACGTGCATGGCCGACTCGAACTTCGGCAATGCGATGGACATCTTTCCGTCGGCAGCGGCTTGCGCGGCCTCTGCCAGATCCGCCTGCATCATGCGCCATGGATCGTTGCCGGCTTCTTTGCGCAAGGCAGTGATCGTTTCGCTTGCCGCCGCACTCTCGCCATGCGCACGCAAGGCATCGGCGCGCAACATTTGTGCGTGGGTCCAGCCAATCGGATCGGAGGTCTGCAGCGAAGCAAGCGTCGCTGCGTCAAGCCGCAACAGGACACCGTCGGAATCGCCGCGCTGCCTCGCCATGTCCGCCGCCTGCAACCGGGCCAGCGCACGCACGCTTTCATCCGCGCGGGGATCGGATTCGCGTTCGATACGATCGAGTAACACCGTCGCTTCGTCGAACCGGCCGACGCCTGCGAGCGTGGTGGCGCGCATCAATGTGAGTCGCCAGCGCATGCGCAGATTGTTCGTCGCCGATTCGGCGGGCCAGGCGCGGGCGCTCGTCGCCAGCGCGGCGGGCGCGTCGAGCAGTTCGCCTTCGGCGACGGCTTGTTGCGTGAGTGCGTGAGCGCGTCCCTCGCGCGCGCCCAGTCGCTCGAACTGCTGTACGGCGTCCTTCAACGCAGGCAGGGCATCGGCAGGACGATGGCGTATGAGCTGCAGCGAACCGATGTTCACATCGACGCTCGCCACGCCGATGCTGTCGCCGATGCCGGCAAGTTCCGCGCGGGCGCGCGACAGTTCTGTCATCGCTGCATCGGCTTGACCTTGCTCAGCGAAAATCCCACCGCGCCCCAGATGCGCAACGCCGAGCACTTCGTGATCCTGCGCCGGTTCGCGCGCGGCTATCGCCTCTTCGTACAAATCGAGCGCCCGAGCGAACTGGTGTGTTCGCACGAATGCGGCGGCGAGCGTCATCATCACCCGTGCGCGCACGACGGCATCGGCGGACGGATCGAGACGATCGAGTAACGGGCTGAGATTCCGTTCGACCGCCGCGTAATCTCCTTCGCGCAATGAAATCTGCGCCAGGCGAAGTTCGACGCGCGGATCGCGGCGCAATTCCGGCGCGGCGTGCGCGATGAGGTCGCGCGCCTGCTCGAGTTGATCGGCGAGCATCGCCGCGCCGCTGCGCTGCATGAGTTCGTCGAGCGCCGGCGATGAAACCGGCGCAGTCGACGACAACGGCGAGCCGAGCTTCTTCAGCAAAGTATCGACGGCGGTGCGTGCCGCGGATATCGCATCGTCGCCGTAGCCTTCCGCGTCCGTCGCGCGCTGAACGGAAAACGCCGAGAGCGTGACATGCCAGCGCGATCCGTCGAGCTGCACGCGAGGCAGCACGCGAAACGCGGCGATCGACGCGAGGGCCGGATCGTGCAGCAAATCCGCGCTGTTCAGATCCGTGCGCTGGCGCAGCAGACTGACCACCGTTTCACTCGGCGTCGTCGGCATCGACGTGCGCAAACGAGCAGCGACGAAATCCATCAGACCCAATCGCAGCCACTGCCAGTCGCCATCGGCAGTCACTTCCGCCGGAAGAACGAGCACCATCGTTGCGCTTGCCACCGCTCCCGGCTGTGCGTCGGCGGCGATGGGTGCCGTCGATGGCTTCGGCCAAAAAAAGACGACGATCAACATCGCAGCGATAACACTCACGATAATGAACAAAGGACCACGAAATCTCGCAGCGTGCGCGGGCAGAGACGGCGGGGTGGGCGCATGAACAGCCGCTTTTGATTCGACCTGAGCGATCGGCTCCTCTTCCATCTCCTCGGCTGCAAGAACCCAGCGATAGCCGAAACGCGGCACGGTACGGATCGCACGCTGATCGTTTGCGGTATCGCCGAAACAGCGGCGCACGCGCACGATGGTATGCCCGAGCAACGCGTTGCTGATTTCCACACGGCCCCACACCGCAGCGATCAGCTCGTCGCGGCCCACCGCTCGATGGCGATGCTCGATCAGATAGGCCAGGCAATCGAACGCGCGCAGCGACAACGGCACGAGATCGCCATTGCGGCGAAGCTCGCGCGTCGCGGGATTGAGCTGGAAGTCGTCGAAGCGGTAGATCATCGCAGTGCCGGATCAGTACGGATCGTCGGTCATCGCGTTCGCTCACGCAATGCCTCCGATAACATCCGGTGACGATTACGCCGTGGCCGTGAGCATCCTGATGCCGCTGATCAAGGCGGTCAGCGATTTCCATGTAAGCGCGAGACTCCCGCCATCCACGGGAGCCCCGCCGCGACACGATCTATTCAGACAAATCGATGGCACTGATGAATCGCACGTCGTCGTGCAATTCGACGCGATCAAGCATGGGAGTCCCGTGATCGTCTGTCGTGCGCCACCCGACATACAAAGCGGTGTGGTCGGGGATGCTTATCCATGCGCCGGCAGTCCAGATGCCGTCGTCCTTGCGGAAGGACAACCGCGCCTGATCGTGACCGGCAATTCTGCGCAGATGCAGGTCGCACGCGCGGTATCCGTTTTGATCGACAATCTCGATGGCCAGGAACGGCGCATCGCTCGAAAGATCGTCGGCTATTTCGTCTTCCGAAAGAGCCACGACGCCCATCGAGTCTGATGGTCCGGCAACAGTGGCGTAGCGCGACGATCCCAGCCGCGCACTGTCGAAACCGTTGGCAAAGATGCCGACCGTATCGGTGTCCGTCGCGCTGTTGTTGTTGGTGTCGCTATCGGTTTGCGATGCCGCAGCCGAGACGTTTACCGTCTGCACCAACGGGAATTCCGGCAATGGCAGTACCGTCCCGGAAAGGTGATAGAGCACGCTGCCGTTGGCGGGAATATCGACGGTGTCGTTGATGTCCCCGGTGCCGGTTGCGGTGCACGTCGCTGCGCCCGCAGGCTCGCATGTCCACGCTGCGCCGACGAAATTGCTGGGCAGCATGTAGCTGACTTTCGCCGCATGCGCGTCGGCAGCTCCCTGGTTCTGGACGACGATCACGTAATCGAGCAGGGAGTGGCCGCCGCGGGCATACGTGTTGAAATCATCGATGGATGTCGCGAGATCCACGGTGTCGGCGATGGTCGAGGAATCCGTATCGCTCGCGGAGTTGTTGACGGTATTCGGATCGGTTACGCCAGCCGGCGCGGAAACCGTCGCGGTATTGGTCAGTGGGCCCGTCGCCGATGCCGCAACCGTCGCGTTGATGGTGAATGTGACCTGGCTTCCCGCGGCAAGATCGACGGTCGCATTGATGCTTCCCGTTCCGCTCGGTTGACACGTTGCGCCCAATGCCGCCACGCAGGTCCAGGTTGCGCTCGAAATCGCTGCGGGAAGCGTATCGGTGATCGTCGCTCCGGTTACATCGCCAGGGCCGTTGTTCGATGCAGTCACCGTGTATACAAGTGTACCGCTCGGTGCGTAGGTGCTAACGCCATCGGTTTTCGTGATCGACAGATCCGCTTGCGCACCGATCGTATCGGTGTCGGTCGCTGTGTTGTTGTTCTGGTTGCTGTCGACGACGGAACCGGGTGTCGTGATCGAGGCCGTGTTGGAAATCGAGCCGCTCGCGCTCGCCGCGATCTGCGCGACGACCGTGAATGTCACCGTGCTGTTATGCGGAATGGAAACCAGGTTTCCCGTCAACGGTCCGCTGCCCGCAGCGGCCGGGCATGCGCCGCCGGATGTAGCCGCGCAGGTCCACGACGTGAAGGTAACGCCGGCCGGTACATCGTCGGTGATCGGTGCGCCGGCGACGTCGTCCGGACCTGCGTTGGCGAATGTCACGGTATACGTGACCGTGCCGCCGGCGAATGCTGTCGAGGTGCCATCGGTTTTCGTGACGCTCAAGTCTGCGTTGCCGTTCGCCGTCAACGTGGCGGAGACACGAGACGTGTTGGTTGCGCCTTCCGCTGAAGTGAAAGCGCCGACAGGCAGGCTATTGATGAGATTGCCGGCGGCCAACGCGACGACGTCGACGTCGATCTCGCAGGTGCTGCCGATTCCGACCGAAGCATCATTAAGCTGGAAATTGGATGCGCCCGCAGTCGCGGCGAGTGTGCCGGTGCAAGCCGTGCCGGTGAAACTCGCATTCGCGGGTGTGGCGATCTTCATGCCGGTCGGCAGCGCATCGGCCAGCGCGCCTCCGGTGAGCGAGACTGCGCCGGCGCTATTGTTGAGAATCTGGATCGAGAGGCGCGACGTTCCGCCGATCGCAACGACCGTCGGATTGAATCCCTTGCTCAGGTTCACGTTGGCGATGCGTGTGAGCGATGCCGTCGCCGGACCGACAAACTTCACACCTTCGTTCGTGGTGACCTGGGTGGTCGCGATCGTGTTGGTCGCGGTGCCCGCCGTGGCTGGCGTGGTGATGGGCACGCTCAGCGTGCACGACGTCGCCGCGGCGCCGGCTGGCAGCGTGCCGCCGCTCAGCGCGAATGTCGCGCTTCCGGGTGTTGCCGTTACCACGCCACCGCACGTCGTCGTCGCCGGCGACGCCGAGCTGACGGTATGACCGGTTGGCAAGTTATCCGTCAGCGACAATCCGGTGAGCATCGACGCTCCTGCTACGCGCGTGAATGTGACCGTCAGTTGCGAATCGGTTCCGGCGAAGACGGACGCCGGATTGAAGGCCTCGCTCACGTTCAAACCAGGTGATACGGTCAAGTACCCGGAGATGGGAACGGTGTTGCTGCCCTGCGGCGTGACGACAGCACCCGTGGCAATCGTATTGAAGTAACCCGACGGCGATTGCGGCACGGTGCCGGCAATCTGCACGGGTGCCGTGATCGTGCAGCTTCCGTTCGCAGATATTGTGCCGGACGACATCGTGATGACGGTCCCGCCCGGCGCGGCCGACGGAGTGCCGCCGGCGCAGGTCGTCGAAACAGGCGGCGCGGCCGCGATCGTGAAACCGCCGGCGCTACGCATGCTGAGCAGATCGTCGGTGAAGCTCGTGATCGGCAGATTGCTCGACGTCTGGTTGTTGAGCGTGATCGTCAGCGTCGCCGTGCCGGTCTGCACGCCGGGTGTAAACGTCTTCGAACCCGTGATCGGGCTGACCGGCGCGATGGTCAACGTGGCCGACGCGCTGTCATAGGGCAAGCCGCTCATCGAGCCCGCGGGAATGGTGTTCGTCAGTACGATCGGATCGGATCCGGGATTCGTGCCGGTTACTTGCGAGTCGACCCGGCAGAGTGTTGCGCCGCCGACGCCGGATGGTGCTGCGGGTAGCGGACCGCCGCTGATCTGTACGCTGGTCGCCGTCGTGGACAGTGTTCCGCCGGAACAGGTGAGGCGCGGCGATCCGGCCACGATCGACATGCCGGCGGGCAGACTATCCGACACATCGATCGAGGGCAGCGGAACGGCGTTGTAGTACAACACGTCGATGCGCAGCAGCGCCTGACCGCCGCTGGGAATCGTCGATGCCGTGATCAACTTCGACACGAGAAGACCGGTTTGCATCTTCAGTGTCTTGTTGAAGGCGGTGTTGGTCACACCCTGATCGCTCGTCAACGCACCGACCGCGATCACGTCGTTGACGATGTTCTGCGCATCGCCCGCGTTGATGTTGTTGTAGAACGCGGTTGGATCGGACGGCGTCACATCGGCGCTGATCGTGCACGAGCCGTTGGCGGGAATCGTGCCGCCGCTGAGAGTCAGCGTAGTGGCCGTGTTTGACACTGTGCCCGCACCGCAGGTCGTTGCCAGATTCGGCGTCGCGGCGAGTGCAAGCTTGGGCGGCATCGTGTCGGTCATGCTGACGCCGGTGAGCGCATTCGAGTTGGTGTTCGGCAACGTGATCGTCAGCCGCGCGGTGTCGTAACCGTGGACGACGCCAGGACTGAACGCAATGCTGCCAACGACAGGCGCAAGTGCAACGACGGTGTACGTTGCCTGCGCAGCCTGCGAGTTCGTGCCTTGTGAGGACCCGATGCTGCCTGCCGGAATCGTATTGACGTATGTGTTCGGCGTGTTCGAAATCACATCGACCTTGATCGTGCACTTGCTCGCGTCCGCGCCCGCGGGAGCGATGTTTCCTCCGCTGAGCGCAACCGAGTTTCCGCCCGCAGTCGTATTCACACTTCCGCCGCAGCCATTCGATACGTTCGGCGGCGTGGCAATGACAAGCCCGGCGGGAAGCGAATCGGTCACCGACAGACTACCGACCGCGACCGGATTTGCGTTGATCAGATCGATTGTCAGCGTCGACGCCTGATTGATCGACGCGGAGAACGGACTGAAACTTTTATTGACGCCGACGTCGGCCCACACGCATGCGCTCAGTGCGCTGATGGCCAATCCGAACAGCGCACGAAATCCGCTGCCGATGCCGGCGCGGCGAGACGAGGGCGCAAACGAAATGTCGAATGACATGGAAGACTCCTGCACATTGGCTTGAATTCGGTAGCGATGCCTCACGTGCGAACGGTCGCAACGGGCAGGCTTGCTGGCAAAGAGCGCGAGACGGCGCGAAAGCTAGTCATTTCCGCTGCGAATGAAGCCGCGAAATGAAAAAACGACGAGACGAGCTGGTTCGGTGATTCGACGACGCGTCACTTCGCGCACTACAACCGGTTATGGACGAGCTGCTCGAAATCATCCGAGGCTTTCAAAGCCGCACTCATGCAGATTTGCCGTGCAAACGCATCCGCGTTGCGTTCGACGAAACGACCATATGCGTGGACGAGTGGCGGCACGACGAACGCCCGGCTGTCACGACGCGATTTGCGTGGGAATCGATCCGGCGCATTTGCTTCAAGGACAACGGGCCGATGGCATCGGATGTGATTTATTTGTTCGTTGCCGGCTACGTCCAGGCATTGGCGATTCCGCTGGAAAGCGACGGCGGCGGACTTCTCTGGCGTGAATTGCGCGCGCGCGGCATATTCCCCAGAACACTGCACGAGCAGGCGACGCTATCGACCGATGGACGTCTTTACTGCTGGCCGCCTGTCGGCGTACGCGGCAAAGCAAGACGATAAGGCAGGCCGTCCGCCTGATCCGCCAAAGCTCCGGCGAATGCAACCAGGGTTTTCGTAATCCATTTCGCGACCGTCGCTTCGTCGACCCTCATCCGCTCGGCTTCTTCATTGACGGTCGTGCGTCCTTTGAGTATGCGCAACACCGCTTCGGAGCGGTCGGCGGGATAGCTTGACGCCTTTCGCATGCTCAGGGTCACTCCAGGAAGTGGCGGAAAGTGCTTGGCGCGCATCGCGGCGTTCAATCGAAATAGCGCAACGCGGCGGGAAATCCGATCACCGTTTCGCCCTTGGGACAGTGATCGTGGTGTATGCAGGTGCCTCTTCCGGCAGTCCAATCACGTGCATGCCTGAGTCAGCATGTCTATGCTATGAGCATGCTCATATCCTACGCACAGGGGGTCGGATGATGACGGCGAAAGAGGGGCACGACATCACCCGGCTTCTCGTCGAGGGCCGCGGCGGCGACATCCGGTCGCGCGATCAGGCAATCGGATTGCTCTACGAAAACCTCACGCAGATCGCACGCGGACTCCTGCGCCGCGAGCGCGGCAAACTGACGTTGAGCGCGCCGGAGCTGATCAACGAAGTTTTCCTGCGCCTGTTCGGCACGAACGAACCGGACTGGGAAAGCCGCCGCCAATTGCTCGGCTACGCCGCGCACACCATGCGGCAGGTTCTGGTTTCGATGGCGCGTCGGCGCGATGCGGAGAAGCGACCACAGGCCGCCGACCGCATGCGCATCACCGACATCAAGGAATTGGCCGGCGAAGTCGTCGATGTGGACAAACTCGACAACGTGCTCAATTCGCTCGAAAGCCTCGACGAGCGGCAGGCGCGCATCGTGGAGATGAAGTTCTTCGCCGGCATGACCATTCCCGAGATTGCCGACAACCTCGGCGTATCCACCGCGACGATTACGCGCGAATGGCGCATGGCAAAAGCATGGCTGAAGCGGGCGCTGGAAGATTGACTCTCGAGTCGCGCTAAGGGTTTTCCCTGCCAAATCGACCGGTCCGCAGATTGAATTCCGTTGTGAGTGGGCTATCCTGAGATCCCTCGTGCAGGGAAGCGGCGGGGCACTCCGCGCGATATCCGCGCATGCCGCGAGTCCGCTGTGGTCCAGCCGAGCGAACAAAATCCCTATGTGCGAGCGCGCGCGCTCGTCAGCAGCGTTTACCGCCTGCCCGAAACCGAGCGCGACCGCTACCTCGAAGAACAGTGCGCGGACGACAAGCGTCTGCGTGAAGAAGTGGCCTGGCTGCTCGATGTCTTGCGCAGTCCGGACGACGACGACTTTCTCGAAAAGGGCCCCGATGACAGCGGCTCGTTCGAGAATGACGAACTGCATGTGGCCAAGCCGCACGACTACAACCTCGTGCGCCAACTCGGCGAAGGCGGCATGGGCGTGGTCTGGCTCGCCGAGCGCGTCGACGAGGGCGAATTCCGCCAGAACGTCGCGCTGAAGCTGCTCAACACAGCCGCACTATCCAATCAGGCAACCGTCGCGCGCTTTTTGTCGGAGCGCCAGCTTCTCGCCCGTTTGAATCATCCGAACATCGCGCACTTGGTCGATGCCGGTGCACTCAGCGACGGGCGACCTTTCCTGGCCATGGAATACATCGACGGCCGTCGGCTCGACGAGTATTGCGACGCCGAAAAGCTCAGCATCGAGCAGAGACTTCGGCTGTTCGTGAAAATCTGCCTGGCCGTGCAGTACGCGCACGAACAACTGATCATCCATCGCGATATCAAGCCTGCCAATATTCTGGTCACCGCCGATGGCGAACCGAAACTGCTCGACTTCGGCATCGCGCGCGTCGTGGCCTCCGCGGAAGTGCAGTTGTCGAGCACGGCGGCCGGCTTTCGGATCATGACGCTGGCCTACGCCAGTCCCGAACAGATCGAAGGACGTACGCTGTCGACCGCAACGGACGTCTATTCGCTCGGCGTCGTGCTGTACGAACTGCTGACCGGCGTGCATCCGTGGGGCGACACCACCAATCCGGCGGAGATCGTGCGTTTAGTGAGCCGTTCCGATCCGGAACGCCCGAGTGCCGTTCGACGACGTCGCTTGCAGAAAACTGACGAGCGCGCGACATGGCTGCAGCGTTGGCGTCTCGGTGATTTGCCGCGTGATCTCGACGTCATCGCGCTCAAGGCGCTCGGCAAATCGCCATCGGAGCGCTACTCCTCGCCACGCGCACTCGCCGATGACCTGGGTCGATTCCTCGAAAACCGACCGATCGAGGCGCGCCGCACGCATCAGTGGTATCGGCTGCGCAAATTCGCGCGTCGCAACCGCGCGGCGCTCGTGACTGCAGCGGCAATTCTTCTGCTGATCATAGGATTTGCCGCGAACAGACAGGTCCAGCTCGACCGCACGCGCGCCGAACAGATCAAGACGCAGCAGGTGCGCGATTTCCTGGTCGATCTTTTTGCCGGCGCAAACTTAGACGAGACGCAAGGCCGCGACATCACGGCGCGTGAGATCGTCGATCGCGGTGTCGACAAGATTCACCAGTCGCTCGGCAACGATCCGGCGACCAAGGCGACGCTGTTGGGCACGTTGGCTGCGACATACCGCAGTCTCGGCCTGCGCGACAAGGCAAAGAGTGCAGCAAACGAAGCGCTCGCGCTCGCGCGCAACGATCCGAACACGACGCACGATGCGACGTATCGATTGCTGATGACGCTGACTTCGATCTATTCGCTCGAACAGGATTCTACCGAACAGGAACGCTACGCTACCGAGGCGCTTGCGCTTGCTCGATCCGACGGATCGTTATCGGCCGTTTACGCACCGGCGGCGATCGAACAAATCGCCATCGCCCGCGCGCGCGCCGGCAAGCCGCGCGCCGAAGTCGAGCCGTTGTTCGTGCAGGCGGTCGACGGCTTGAAGAAAGCCGCTCCGGACAGCGGCGAACTCATCGACACGTGGCAGTCGTACGGCACGGCGCTGCGCAACTGGGACAATCCGAAAGACGGACTGGTGCAGCTCAAATTCGCGCTCGATGCGGCGGTCGCCAAGTACGGTGAAGAGGACGCGCGCACCGTGCAGGTGCGTGCCGATTACGGCGTGTGCCTGGAACGTTCCGGTGATGCCGTCGGCTCCGAAGCCGTGTTGCGGCGCGCGTTCAATCGACAGGTCGAGCTTTACGGCGCGGACAATCCGAGCACGAGTTACGTGCGCGGTTATCTGGCGTTCGCGCTCATGTCGCAGAACAAATGGGTCGATGCCGAAGTATTGTTGCGCAAGACACTGGAGATGGGCCGCAAGTACGACAAGCCCGGCATATCGACGTTCAACAATGTGATGAACGAAGCCTTCGTGTTGCGCAAGCTCGGCCGCTTCGCCGAATCATCCGATCTCTACCGCGAGGCGTTGACGCTGATCGATGTGGCGTTCTCGCCGGAGACGCACGTCCGTTGGCACGGCACTGTGAACGCCTATCTGGGACAGACATTGCGCGAGGAAGGCAAACTCGCTGAGGCGAAAACCCTGCTCGATCAGGCGCTCGTCGAACTGCCGCACAGCGACGACTCGCGCCGCACACGAGCGGTCGCGTTGCGCGGGTTGGGAGCGATTGCCTTGGCGAAGCACGACACAACATCGGCCGAAGCCGATGCGCGCGCCGCGCTGGAACTCTACGACAAAGACACGTGGTTCTACGCCGATGCAGCCATCGATGTCGCCGAAGCGCTGGTCGCTCTGGGACGCTCCACCGAAGCGCAATCGCTACTGCTTGCCTCGCTCGAAACGCTCGCCAAGGAATTTCCGCCGACCGACGCCCGCGTGCTACGCGCCGCGCGCACGCTGGCCGCTGCTTACGATCAGCAAGGCGACACGGCCAAAGCCTCGGCGATGCGCTCGCAATACGGACTGGCCAAGCAAGGCTGATCCGCGTTGCGCGTCAGCTATGGACAACCGTCGCCAAAGCTGTCGTTGAAGATGATGTCATCCTGCTGCACTTCATACGCGCCGATGTCCGGGGCAAAGTCGGCAAGGCGGGTGTAGCCGCGCTGATCGTCGTTGTAGTCTCGAACCAGACCGCGATCGATGGCAGGATTGCGGGCGGTCGCCGGATTGCCGCTGAGCAGCGCGTTCGTCATCGTCGGCCCACCGTTGTCGCGTAGCGGGCCGAGCAGCGGGCAGCCGGACTGGTTGAGCCCAAAGGTTTGACCGATATGGATGAGGTTTCCCGATCCGTTCTCGCTCATGCCAACCACGGTCGCATCGTGCGATGTGTCCGAAGATCCGAAAACGTTGGCGGACATGAGCACGCTGACCAGATACGCCGTCGGCGTTGAACCGGTCCCGGCTAAGGATAGTCCCGGGGCGATGGCCGGATCGTCGGCCTGCGCCGTGTTGAACGCGATGGTCGAATTGGTCATTTCCACAGTGTTCACCACAGCGTACAGCCCGCCGCCTAAACCGTGCGTTGCGTGATTGCCCGAAATCGTGCTGTTGTACATGCTTAAATGGGATGTCGCGTTCGCGATCATCTGCCATCCGCCGAACTGGTTGCCGGCGGTGTTGTTGCCGATCGTCGAATACAAGACTAGTGCGCCGTTGCCGTGCGACACAATGCCGCCGCCATCGCCCACAGAGCGGCCGGCATGGCCGGCATAATTCGAAATGACGCTGCTCGTCGTGAGTATGATAGTTCCGTTGTCGTAGATACCGCCGCCGGCAGCATCGCCGTTTGCGCCAGCGTCGGCATAGTTTCCGCTGACCGTGCTGTTCGTCAGTTGTACTTGCTGGGCAAAAATGCCTCCGCCCTGCGCTGAACTATTCGTCGTACGCGCTGCGCAGGAAGAAATTATCGCGCCGTCAAGCGTCACCTGTCCTTTCGAATAAATACAACCGCCGCGTGAAGGATTGAAAGTGCCCGTCTGCAGGCCGTTGCGCACCGTAAGATTCTGGATGCCCAATCCGCCGGTGCCGGTATGCGAAAAAATCCGGTTCTCATATTGATGCGACGAAACGCCGTTGTCGTAAAGCGCGGTGACGGTCAATTTGTCTTTGCCGGGTCCCTTGATCGTCAACGAACTCTTGTTCACGACGATTTCGCCCATCGTCAGCGTGATCTTGCTTGCCGCGCAACTGGGGCTCGCTGAAGTCAACGCCGACGCATCGACCGTATCACCGCTCGGTGCCGCTGCAACTGCGCTGCGCAAGGTGCCTGCGCTGCCGTCGTCCTTGCAAT
>DATAVJ010000153.1:0-36852 GCA_036267795.1 Rudaea sp. | reverse complement strand
GCAATGATGACTCCGCCGCACCGCGACCGGTGAAAGGGCCAACCGTATCCTCGCCGCGCACGCGGCGAATCTATGGGCTTCGAGGACTCTGATCGAGCATGTCGCGGACTTTCTGGATCATCGTCATCATGGGAAACGGTTTCGTGAGTATCGCCATGCCGGGCAGAAGACGGCCCTCACCGACGACGGCATTCTCGGCGTATCCAGTAATGAACAATGCTTTCAGGTTCGGGCGAGTGGCGCGCGCGGCGTCGACAATTTGTCTGCCGTTCATTCCGCCAGGCAAACCGACGTCGGTAATCAACAAGTCGATACGCGAATCACTTTGAAGCACGCGAAGCGCGGAAGGACCATCCGACGCGAGCACCGCTATGTACCCCGCGCTGTTCAGTACTTCGGAAATGACCGTCCGAAGCGTCGGTTCGTCGTCGACGACCAGCACGGTCTCGCCGTGCCCCGTGCCCGGCGTCTGGATCACGACCGCTTTTTCCTCATCGGTTTCGGCCGTGGTGTCGCGCGGCAGATAAATGCACATCGTCGTGCCTTTGCCGATCTCGGAATAAATGCGCACCTGTCCGCCGGATTGGCGGGCAAAGCCATGAATCATCGACAAACCCAGACCCGTTCCTTCTCCCAGTGGTTTGGTGGTGAAGAATGGATCGAACGCATGTGCAATCACGTCCGGCGTCATGCCGCATCCCGTGTCGGAGACACACATCTGTACGTATTGGCCCGGCAACAGATCGCGTTCCTGCGCCGTATGGTCGTCGATCCATTTGTTCGCTGTTTCAATGGTGAGGCGGCCGCCGGCCGGCATGGCATCACGCGCATTGATACAGAGGTTCAGCAACGCATTCTCGAGCTGAGATGCATCCACTTTTGTATACCAGAGAGAAACGGCACCGACGACCTCAACTTGGACGGCCGGACCGACGGTACGATGGATAAGGTCGGACATTCCGGCGATCAGTGCGTTGACGTCGGTCCGCTTGGGATCGAGCGGCTGCCTTCGCGAGAATGCCAATAGCCGATGCGTCAGCGTCGCGGCGCGTTTCACGCCGGTATGCGCTGCGTTGATGTAACGGTCGGTATCCACTGCGCCGCCTCCGGCCAGCCGCATCTGCAACATTTCGAGACTTCCGCTTATTCCGGCAAGCAAATTGTTGAAGTCGTGCGCAATCCCGCCGGTCAGTTGTCCGATCGCCTCCATTTTCTGGCTTTGACGCAATGACTCTTCAATGAGTGCTTGTTCCTGCAATGCGGATTCGATTTTTGTTTCCAACGACGCATTGAGCGATTTAACTTCGTTTGTCGCGCGCTCTGCAGCAGCACGCGCTGCGAGCAATTCCTTTTCGTAGCGACGGCGATCTGTCGCATTGAATATCGTCATGCGGATTGCCTGCGCCGCCCCGGAAGCGTCGCGCCGTTCCACCGCGTTCACGAGCGCTGGCAATCGCGCGCCGTTTTTCGACGTCAATTCCAGAGCTACTTCGTTGAAAAAACCTTGCATGCGCAGCAACGGCGCAAAATGCGTTTCGTAGTAAATCTTTCCCGCCACCGGAAGAAAGAAGGTGAATTTCTTGCCGATGACATCGTCGATCGAACAGCCCAGCCAGTTACACAGTGTTGCATTCGCCAAAACGATCGAACCGTCGAGGCTCAGCGTCGTATAGCCGCACGGCGCGTTTTGATAGAGATCCTCGAAATCTTCCTGCAGCGGCGCGGGATCGTCGGCGCCTTTTTCGCGCGTGCTCATGGCCCGCGAACGGCGACGAACGACTTTATCGAAGCGACAACCTCGGCAGGCGCACTGAGATTCGGGCAGTGTCCGGTCGCCTTCAGGTAAACCAGTTCGCTGTTCGGAAGTTTTGAATGCACAAATTCACCGACGGCGGTGGGTGCGATCAGATCGTCGCTGCACTGCATGACCAACGTTCGTGTTCGCACGAGCGGCAAATCGTTTCGATTGTCAGACGTAAATGTAGTACGCGCGAAATGGCGCGCGATCTCGGGATCGGTTCGGCAAAAACTGTTGGTCAACTCTTCGCTCAGTTCCGGACGTTCGGTGTTGCCCATGATCGCCGGCGCCATCGCGGCGGACCAGCCCATATGATTGCTGTCGAGGAATTCGAGCAACTCCTCGATCTGAGCGGCAGAGAAGCCACCGCGATAGTCCGCATCGTCGATGTATCTCGGCGATGGGCCGACCATGATCAGATTCTCGAAAAGGTCGGGCGCCTTCAGCGAGGCTATCGCTCCGATCATTGCGCTCACCGAATGACCCACGAATGTGACCGGCCCGGAGTGCAAGGCGCGGCAAATCTCGATGACGTCGTCGGCATACCCTGCGAGCGATGAATATTTATCGCGCGAAAATGCTGAAAGGTCAGAACCACCGGCGCCGACGTTGTCGAAGAGGACTGTTCGAAATTCGGCCTCGAAGTGCGGCGCGACAAAACGCCACATGTTCTGGTCGCAACCGAAACCATGCGCAAACATTATCGTGCGGACGCCATGACCCGCCACACGCACGTTATTCGTCTTCAATCGATCCAAGTTCAATCCTCTGTGTTGATCAATTATAAGTCAGCACGCTCGCTACTTTGCATTTGCAGGATCACTAATGCGGCACGTGGTCGCGCGAGAATTCAAATCGCGATGTCATGTCGGAAGCGATCCAGCGGATTTCCGATTATCGATAACACCGATACGCCCTATCGACACTTTGGATAGTTACAAGCCGTTATTAGGATGGGGCTAGACGTACGTCGTTCGAAGTTTGCCAGCGGAACAACGTTGCCCTTCCGAAAAAAGACATTCAAGGAATTGACTATGCTGAGTACCTTTCTTTCGCTCGCCGCGCTACTAACCACCTCGACTAACGCTGCAGCAGCTTCACCCAAAGAAACGCCAGCGCCGATCCCGGCTCATCGGACTCCCGGGTGCACCGAGGCGGAGCGCCACCAGCTCGACTTCTGGATCGGAGATTGGGACACCTTCGAACCGGAAGGCGCACCGGGAAACTCGCAGGCACGCACCCACGTCGACTCCATCCTCGCCGGCTGCGCCTTGCATGAGCTCTACGAGCAGACCGACGGACTCGTCGGCGACAGTTTTTTGAGTTACGACTCGATCACGAAAAAATGGCAACAAACATGGCTCACTAACTTTGGCGCATACATGTTTCTCACCGGTACTTTCAAGGATGGCGTGTTGACGCTCGAAGGAACCTCACACACCAAATCCAAGGATCTTCCCCACCGGATCACCTGGAAGGCCGAAAGAGGCGGCGTCCGCGAAACGGGCGTGATGTCAACGGATGGCGGCAAGACGTGGGTGCCGGCATTCGATGTGCTTTTTCTCAAGCACAAAGACTAGGCCCAACGGTTGTACCCGCCGCTATGAATCAAGTATCGCGAAAAGATTCGCACCCGTTTTTTAACCTCGCCTCGCCGCTTCGATCTTCGCGATGTCGATCTTTCCCATCTGCATCATCGCATCGAACACGCGTTTGGAGACTGCGGCATCGGAATCGGCGAGCCCTTCGCGCAGTTGTCGTGGTGTGATCTGCCAGGAGAAACCCCAGCGGTCCTTGCACCAGCCGCAATCACTTTCTGCACCGCCATTGCTCACGATTGCTTTCCAGTAGCGATCTGTTTCCGCCTGGTCCTGTGTCTCGATGATAAACGAGACAGACTCGTTGGGTTTGAAGCCCGGACCGCCGGCAAGTCCGAGAAACGGTTTGCCGAGCACCGTAAATTCAACCGTCAGCTCATCACCTTCCTTGCCGGCGGGGTAATCTCCAGGCGCCACCATGATGTCGCCGACTCGGCTGTCAGGAAAGATGCTCGCGTAAAATTCCGCCGCCTTGCGTGCCTCGCCGCGGTCGAACCACAGACACGTGCGAATCGTGGGATTTGCCATTGTGTTCTCCTCCGGCTGATGCCGTTCGGTGACGTAGCTTGTTGGCGATCAAATTTCTGCCGCCGATTTTACGCTCACGAGCGGCGCGCTGCGCCCCTCACGGAAGTTTTTCTGCCGCAGCACCTTTGATGAAAAGGCGATCGGGAATGCCGCGAAGGCGCCTGACGGATTTTACGGTCGCCGTCTGAATCCATTGTCCGTTGTTCAAGTTCGTTTCGGTGGACAGGAACGGTCGCATCACACCGTCGACGGCGCGAAAATCGCTCCACGTCGTTTCGATTTCGACTTTCTTCGGATCGATATCGGGGTGAGCGGCGCGAACGTCACGGCCGCGCGTGATGAAGTGGCTTTTCTGATCGACGTAACGGTAAGTGACAAATCCATCGCTCATCGTCAGCCGCAGCGCATCGTAATCGGCACCCGCAACGTTCTCCGTGCCGGTGAATTCGACACGGTGGCCGCGGCGACCCAATTCGGCGATGTCGAGAATCTGGCCGGGATACTGCGTGCCATGCCAGAGCGCGGCGGCCCCGTCGGCGGACTGATCTTTCGCGACGCCGTCGGACCCCATTTCCCACGCGGTCTTGCCGTCGAAACATTCGGTGAAAACACGTGTCCCGTCCACCTGCACGTCGATGCGCATGCGGCCCTTCCGGTCGACGAGATAATCGCCGTCCGCTTCATAGGTCGCTTCCTTGATATGCAAGCGGTACGCAAGCGCCGGTATCGCCTGCGCCGCTCGTGAACCGCCGGACGCCGCAGATACGCTAGCGACAATTGCGGCCGTTTTGTCATCGGCCGCAGCGAACGCGCAAATAGAAAAGAACGACAAAAGTGCTATTGGAAATCGTGCCATACCGAATCATCCCCAAGGTGTTTCTCTGTAGATGCCGGTTCATTCAAAACCGTCGCAGTCCTTCCACCGCATCAGCATGCATTCAGCGACGCCCTTTCGCGTCGCTCCGCTACGTTCGCTGCAATCTTTCGGCAGCCTGCAGTTGCCTGTACCCTTCGAGCAAAAGCCGCTGGAGATCATTCATGAGCTGGGGACATCGACCGAAGGCGAACGAGTTCGTTGAAAATGGACGTGTGCTCGACGAAGCAGCTGCGGCAGTCCTCAAGGCAGTGCGTGTCGACCGAACGCATGACGTTCCGTATGTGGGTTCGTGCAATCGTCGCGGAGACGTCATCTACATCGACTATGCCCTGCCCGCTCATCTGGAATCGAAAGGCAAGCGATACGACGTCGATCGTTACATCGTCATGCACGAAGTCGTCGAAATGATGTTCGAACACCATCTGAAATTCTCATACCGCGACGCACATCAGATCGCGACCCAAATGGAACGCGCGCTTGTCCTCTCGGATGGCCTATCGTGGGTCGTTTACAGCCGGTTCTGCAGCAAATGGTCGAAAGAAATTTGCGGGCGCAAGCGCTTCCCGAACCCACCTTCCGATATCGAGCTGCAACCCGAGCGAGACACAGGAGACGCGACGACGCTGAAGCGGATGAATCTTCCGAAAGCGGCAAAGCTCGATCCTGCAACTCCGCGAAGCCGGCGACAAAAGGACTGATTCACCGCACCTGCCCAAACGACGCTACGTACTGATCGCGTGACCGGCGTCGTAGCGAGCAGCGACGATGCATCTTCAGGTCTGGCATTGCGCATAATCATGAAGTCAAAAACGCCGGGAGCTGAGCGGTCAACGCCGTGAGTTCAAATGATAGCGAAGGTTGTATCGATTTCGCGTTCCGAGCGAAGATACTGGCCGACGTTTGCAATTTAGCGTTTCCTGCACCGTGCGCCGTGCAATTCGCCGCCATGCAACGTACGCGCGGGCGATCGGAACGCCGAACGAACGTGATGCGCGACAGGCACGCCTTATGCTGTGGCGGAATATATTGAGTCGACAAGGAGTCAGTCGTGGCAGAGAAAATTCCGAGCGAAAATCGTGATCCGATCTCAGGTGCTCCGGGCGCGCATCCGCTGGGAGCCGGCGTTGGTGCGGCGGTCGGCGGCGTTGCGGCAGGAGCGGCAACGGGAACGGTCGCCGGTCCGGTCGGCATTGCCGTCGGTGCGGCGGTCGGCGCAATTGTCGGCGGTTTGGCTGGCAAAGGGGTCGGCGAGAAAATCAATCCGACCGTGGAAGACGCGCATTGGCGCAAAACCTACGCATCGCGTCCCTATGTCGAGAAAGACAAGGCTTACGATCACTACGCGCCCGCATATCGTTTCGGATGGGAATCGCGCGCGAAGAGGCCGGATGCTTCGTGGGATGAAGCCGAAATCGCGCTTCGCAGCGAATGGGAAAGTTATCCGCATCCGTGGACGCTCGATTGGAATGCCGCGTCGCATGCGATCAGAGATGCCTGGGACCGCGGAGATGATGGCGATCGCGGCACCGGCCTCGTCGAACCGGGCATGACACAAACGGCCGCGAACGAATGACCTTGAGACGACAAGCCACGCCCTGCTCGCTGCGGGGCGTCTGTCTTCAATTTCCCTTAATGACCGTAATCTCGAGCACGCGTCCTTTTTCCAGATAGAACCGCACGGACTCTTTGGACAACTCGTAAATATAGTAGTCGCCCATGTGGCTGCCGCGCGAGTTGTCGACTTCCACTTTACGTGCCGGCTCTCCCAACGCGCTTATCAATTGCGCTTCCGTATCACGCACGTGCACGACGTGTTCGCCCGTGCCGTATTCGTTCGCGGCGAACGCCGATGAACTCGATATGCATCCCAGAACAAAAAGAACAGCGCGCTTCATGATCGACAAGTACAACGTGACGCGTCGCCTACAGAGTAGACCTAACAGCGGCCACGTCAATGCCGTGGTTCAAAATATTTCCCGATCGCTGCTGGCGACAACGCGCGAAGCGTTGGAATCGCAATCACGGGATTTGATCAACGTCACCGAAACGAACTTCTTCATTCATGTTGTCATGACAACTGGCTTACTTCGTGCACCTTTTCACCGATGCAACGTTCGCTCGACATCCTCCTTGTGGAGGACGATCCCGTGCTGGGGCCGCTTACCGCCGAATCGCTGTCCGAGTGCGGTCATCAAGTGACACTGTCCACGACGACGAAAAATGCGTTCGAGAAACTGAAGGTGCCGCACGCTTTCAACGTGATCATCCTCGACATCCAAATCGGCACCGACCGCGGCGAAGACCTCATCGAGCGACTCAACGCTGCTGGAATAGAATTTCCGGCGATCGTGCTGTTTTCCGCTCAGCCGGCGAGCGAACTCGCCCGGTCTGCGCGTGCGGTCAACGCGAGCGGCACGTTGCAGAAGCCGTGCTCGCTGGAACAGATCAACCGCATGCTTGAACGCGCCGTCGCATAGTACGCGCTACCTTCAAATAAAAAAAAGCCGCGACTGCCGCGGCTTTTTTTCTGTGGCTCGCCGGAACTATATTCGGCCGAGCAACGCGAGAATGATCACGATAAGAAGCAGCAAACCCAAGCCGCTGCTCGGATAGTAACCCCAGCCCGAGCTGTACGGCCATGTTGGCAGTGCGCCGAGCAAAAGCAACACGATGATAACGATGATCACCAGACGCAGCATGTCAGACTCTCCTGTTGTTGTTCCTGTTGTTCTCGTTGTGGCGCCGATTCTTCATCGACGTGGAGCAACGGTCGTGCCGGCGAAAAAACGGCGTTAAATCGCGGTTTTCATTTAACGCCTTCATGCAATGCGCAGCGCGATATGCCGGCTGTCATGCAGAACGCACTGCATCAGCGAACACGTAGCGCGTTTTGTACCGACGTCACGTCATTGCCCACACGATCGACCACCGAACACAATTGGAATGGGGTAACGCCCAAACGTCGGCACCACATCATCATTTCATCGTGATCTTTTATATCGACGTTGCGATGCATCGGTTTGCGGATCCGAATCTGAGCCGCTGCGCGGCCGTCGGTATGTTGACGTGCTTCCATGTCTTTTTGCGTCCTTGTTTTTCGTGTGATACTCAGCGGCCGGTTTTGCGAACACCGGTTTGTTTTTTGCGCGCAGCGGCGCCCGATCTTTTTGCCGCCGTGACTTTGCGGGATTTCGACACGGTTGCACGTGCCGTCGACGCCGCGCCGCGATTGCGCGTTGGAGCAGCGGTGCGGCCCGGCGTTTTCACGCCGCGCAACACGTCTGCCTTCTCACGCAGAAATTGCGCACCCATCGCTTCGAGCTGATCCCGCTCGAAGTGATCGCCCAGTTTCGCGAACACGTCGGATTGTTCTTCCGTGATGTGGTGTTCGAGCAACTCGTGCAGCACTTTCGCATTGGCCCGCCAGCGGTCCGTGCCCGCATCGGTGGACGCCAATGTCATCAGCAACTCGTCCAGCAGCGAGTGTTCGACGAAACCTTCATCGGCGAGCACATGCGAAGGATCGTCGGATCGCACGCGCAGCAGCGCCGTATAGACGGCGCGCTCTTCCGCACGTGAGTGCGCCGTCAGCGCTGGCTTGAGTTTCGCCAGCAACGCCATTCTCCGTGTGGCCGCCGTGGCTTCATGCATCTGTTTGGCGAGCGCCTTCGCTTCGTCGTGATCCTTCTTCAGCAACGCGCGGACGTCTTCGCTATCCATCGTGGCTCGCGCGGAAAGCGCTTTCACCGTATTGACGAAACCCATGGCCAACCCTCCGTTGTCGAATTCGCCATCGGTAGCAAGCGTTGTGCCGAGTTCAAAAACACTTCACCGGGTGGCAGAATAGAATATTTGCCGTCGCGACGAGGGCATCTTGCCCTTTCAATGGCGTGGAAGAATGCAATTCGCCCAATGGCTACGGGGCGAAGGAGATGGCGCCCGCGATCAGGCGCGGCGCACGGCTACCGGTTTTTCTTCGACGAACTCCGGGTCCCGCTGCGCCGTTTCGAAGGATTGCCGCATGACTTCGCGCGACGCGTCGGTCTCTTTCGGATGGATCAAGCTGAGATAATCGTTGAATCGCGACAGCCGATCCATTACTTCGAATCCGAATTTCGGAAATGTCGTCTCGCGCTCGGTGCGGATGCGGCGATGCAAGTCGTTCAAATCTTCCAGCGTCACGTCGATCTCGTTTTCGAGTTCCGCATATGCATTCAGCGCGGTCGGCGGAAACGCCGTCAACTTGTTTTCGAAACGTTTCAGGCGCGCGCTCGCAGCGATGATTTGTTTTTGCGCGGATTCGATGGCGGAACCCACAACAGTGCGATCCAGACGCGCGGTGAATTTATGCGACAGATCCAGCATCGCCATGATCGCGTGATCAAAATTCAGGCGCATGGCGCGCCGGCTTCGATCGACTTCGCGGCGATCATTGACCCACATCAGAAACAGCGCCATGCCCAGCGTCGTCGCCGTCGCGACAAACCAACCGATCGTGTAGGAGACGATTCTCGGGAAACGGATCGCATCCAGTTGGGCCCAGAACACCGCCACCAGCACGATCGCCGCAGCGACGGAAATGACGATCAGTAGCAGGCTTGCCACGACCGGGTTTTCCCGGGCGAAACCAAGGCTGCGACGTGCAGCGTTGTGGATTTGATGACTCATGAGCCCCTCTGATTGCAGCCGTCCCCACGACTGCATCGAACTATCACTACTCTTCGTACTATATCGCAGACATCGGCCGCATGGTTTGCCGCCTGTCCGGAAAAATGCCGTACAGAACGCCTGGCGTCAATTGGAAGAATTGACAGGGAAGCCGGAAAATACGCGGCGCGGGCGCGGACAATCGAATCGTTTCGAAGTATCGGAAAGTTGCCGAAAACATTGACGAATCCGCCCTCTTGCTCTACCCTTCCGCGTCTTTCCCGGGGCCATAGCTCAGTTGGGAGAGCGCGACAATGGCATTGTCGAGGTCATCGGTTCGATCCCGATTGGCTCCACCATCTACTCCTGGCAAACAAGGTTTCGGCGTCCCCATCGTCTAGAGGCCTAGGACATCGCCCTTTCACGGCGGTAACGGGGGTTCGAATCCCCCTGGGGACGCCATATCTAATGAGTTAGGCTCGCGCTTACCTGGCGAGCCTGCCTTATTGCTTCAATTCCTTCACGTGCTGATGAGCCCGTAGCAACATCACGTCATCTCGACGCCACCCGCTGTGCACCTGATTGAATTACGGCGAACCATAACCGGCGCATCGCACGTTGCGTCATATTTTCCACAATTATACAAATGCGCATTCAAGCGATAATCGGACGCAAACTGTCCCTATGTCAGAAAAATTAGGATTGGGTCGCGAGTATCAGATTGCCTTCCCATAGCCGAGCGTTCCGACGAGTTCGTCCGTGACTATTCGAAGCCATCCCGGAAAATAAGATCAGGCGGAATTTGCACTTGCAATCGCGCCGACGCTGCTGAAGCGTTGCTTCCGTCGTCCGTGGATAAGCTGTGCACCGGAATCGTGAAGGTATATGTGCCTGTCGTCGCGCCGGTCACCGCCGCGGTGATCGTGCACGAACTTCGTGCAGGAATCTTCGCACCGCTGCCGAGTGTGAACGACGTGTTGTTGGGTTCGGACACGAGCCCGCTGCCGCATGTCGTGGCGAGATTCGGCGGCGACGCTATCGTCAATCCGCTCGGCAATGACGCGGTGAAGAGCGCTGTCGTTGTCGCGGCCGTCGCATTCGGGTTGTAGAACGCGATCGTCAGACGGCTGGTCTCGTCCGGTGCGATGTTCGCAGGAACGAAGGCCGCTCCAATCGTCGGTGGTGTCGGGTTCCCGTTGCCGGCGGTCACCGTGAGGCTCGCGCTGACCGCGGAAGTGCTGGCACCGAGACTGGTCTGCAGCGCGCCGACGCCCAGCGTGTTCGTGTAGGTTCCGGTCGCGCTCGCGGTAATGCTGGCCGAGACGGCGCACGATCCCTTCGCTGGCACTTGCGCGGTCGCTCCCAACGACACTGCGTTGCTGCCGGAATTCGCCGTCAGCGTTCCCCCGAAACACGTGCTGGCGGCCGACGCGGGATTGGCGACGACCACACCCGCAGGCAATGCGTCGTTCAGTGCGGCCGACAATACGGCGGTCGCCGTGTTCGGGTTGTTCAATGTGATGGTCAGCTGACTTGTCGTGCCCGCGGTGATGCTCGATGGCGAAAATGCTTTGGCCAGCGTGGGCGGCGATGCCGACGCAGTCACGCTTGCGCTTGCCGAGTTCGAGTTGACGCCAAGATCCGTGACGAGGCTGCCGACGCCGATTTTGTTGGTGTAGTTGCCCGGCGCGTCCGCCGTCACTTGCACTGTGACTACGCATTGGCCTTGTTGCGGGATTTTCGTGCCCGTGGCCAGCGTCACGGTGTTGGCGCCCGGTGTGGCGTTGACAACCCCGCCGACGCAGTTCGTCTGCGCATCGGCCGGCGCGGCGATCAGCAGGTGCGCAGGCAACGTGTCGACGAGATCGGCCGTGAGCGTGGCGTCCTTGTGATCCTGGTTCGCAAGAGTGATGGTTAGCGTGCTGCTGCCAACGGTGCCGAGGTTGATCGTTGTTGGATTGAACGATTTGGCCACGGTGGGCGGCACCGACGTCACGGCTAAGGTGTCGCTGGCGTCGGCCGGATTATTGCCGGTGCTCGTCTGCAGGTCGCCCGCGTCGATCGTGTTGGTGTAGACGCCGGGGCCTTGTGAGGTTACCGAGACCGTGAGCACGCATTGTCCCTGCGCGGGGATCTGCGCACCGGTCGACAGCGTCACCGAATCGTCGCCGGCGGTGGCAATGGCGAGTCCTCCCGGACAGTTCGATTGCGCATCGGGAGTTTCAGCCACTTCCAGGCCGGCGGGAAACATGTCGACGAGATCGTCCGTCAAGGTCGAAGCGATATGATCGTTGTTCGTCAAGGTGATCGTCAGCACGCTGCTCTCGCCAAGCACGACACTGGCCGGATTGAATGACTTGGCAACGGTTGGCGGCGAAGTCGTCACGTTGAGTGTGGCCGTCGCATCTGCGGGATTGTTGCCGAGGTTCGTTTTGAGATCGCCGGCCTTGATCGTATTGGTATACGAGTTCGGCGGCGGCAACACCGCGGCGGTTACTTGTACCGTCAGCACGCACTGCCCCTGCGCGGGAATCGCAGCGGGATTGCCGTTTCCCTTGTCGGTCATCGTAACGGTGTTGCTTCCGGGCGTAGCAGATCCGACGGCGTTGTCGCAGTTGGATTGCGCGTTGGCGGGGTTGGCCACGACGAGGTTCGCAGGGAACGTGTCGATGAAATCGGCCGACAACTGTGCGGGATTGGTCTGGGAGTTGGTGAAGGTCACCGTCAGCGTGCTGTGATCGCCATACACGATACTGGCGGGGTTGAAGTTCTTCGCCACCGTCGGCGGTGCGGCGCCAAAGGCCGCAACAGGAATCGCCAATGCGACGCACACCCACGCACATCGCCGCATCGCTTGCCGACCAGTGCGCAAGGACCACGCGTTCTCGAACGACAGCGGACGCAACGACGCTTTCATGGCGTTCTTCCGGCAAGGGCGTGCTTTAGCATAATCGGAACGGGCCGCCCCTGCGATCCCGTCCGTTGAGCGAGCGTCAGCGATCGATGACTTCCTTCACGGCGTTGTTGACCGAATCGGCGACGAACACATTGCCCGAGGCGTCGCTGGTGACGCCGCTCGGCCCGTTGAAGGCACCGCCGACGACGCTCGTCGTCGTGTGGTCCGCGGAAATCCTGCTGATCTTGTTGGTGGATGTATCGGCGACGAACACATTGCCGCCGGTATCGACGGAAAGACCATAGGGCCGGACGAATCCGGTGCCAATGGCATTGATCGTGGTGTAGCCGCCGCTGGCGAGAAGCTCTTTGACTTTCCCATTCACCGTGTCGGCGACATAAACGTTGTCGTTGCCATCGACGGCGACGCCGAAGGGGTTGTTGAAGCCGCTGCCCAGCGTAACGATCGTCGGCGTCGCGGGTATCGAACCGTTCACCGCGATGAGTTCCTTGATCGCGCTGTTCGACGTATCGGCGACAAAAACATTTCCCGCCGTGTCCACCGCTACGCCGCACGGAAAATTGAAGGATGACGCTAACGTGCGGATCGTCGGCGAAGCAGGGATGCTTCCGTTGACAGCCACGATTTCCTTTACCGCATTATTGAATGTGTCTGCCACGAATACATCGCCCTTGCGATCCACCGCGACGCTGAAGGGAATGAAAAAGCCGCTGCCGATCGTCACCGTCGATCCGTCCGATGCCAGGATTTCTTTCACCGCGCTGTTCTGGCGATCGGCGACGAACACGTTTCCGTGCGAATCCACCGCGACACCGGTCGGCATGTTGAAGCCGCTGCCGATTTTGACGACGGATGGCAAAAACTGTTCCGCATCGGACTCGAAGCCGGCGTAAAAAATTTCATCGTCGTCCGCCTGCCGTTCGTATGCGCCGATGTCGGCGGCAGCGCCCACGACGCGTGGGAATCCGTCGCCGCGCTGATCGATGACGAGCGAAGAACCGTCGTTGCCTTTGTCGATCGCTGGACCGCCGGGCAACAGCGCGTGAGTGCGCGTCAGGCCGCCATGATTCGCCAGCGGCGCGATGAGCGGGTCGGAACTGCTGACGATGATTCCCGGCGTCTGGATATTGCTCGAGCGCGCGAGAATGTTGCTGCTGCCCGACGATATGGCGCCGCTGCGGGCGTAGTTGATATATAAATCGTGGCCGGTCGCGGAGGTGTCCGAATTATTCGCGAAAATCGTGCTTTGCAGAATAAGCGTGCTGAATCCATAGACGTATAAACCGCCAAACTTTCCGCTGCCGAATCGGCCGGCAGAATTGAAGGCGACCGTGCTGTTGTAAATGCCGACGTTCACGCCTTCGATGTAGCTCGCGCCGCCGCGCAGTTGCGCGACGTTGCCGGAAATCGTGCTATTCGAAATCACCGCGCTGCCGCGCGATCCGCTCTTCGAAAACGCGAACGCTCCGCCGGATGTCTGCGAATAGTTGTTGTCCAGCGTCGAGTTGTCGATGGTGATGCTGCTCGCACCGAACACACCGCCGCCGTAGCCGCGCGTGCTCGGCGCGCCGCCCGCGCGGTTGCCGCTCACGGTCGAATAGGCGATCTGGAGATCTCCCGGCGTCGCGACGCCACCGCCGCGCGACTCGGCCGTGGATCGCGCATAGCTGTTGGAAACGACGCTCTCGCGCAAAGTAACGCCTGCCAAACCGTAAATCGCCCCGCCCGCCGCGAAATTCCCGGTCGTGTAGGCGATACACGCGTCAGCCGTCGAGTGGTTCATCAACACCGTTCCGGCAGAATAAATACAGCCGCCGAATGCGAATCCGCCGGTCGCGAAGTAACCTGCTTGCAGATGCGCATACTTCACCTCCAGCGTGCCCGTGCCGGTGTGGTTGAAAATGCGGTCGTGGCTTTCCTGATAAATGGTGGCGCCGCCACTCGTGGCCGTTTGCGCGCCGATCTGCAGGGACGGCGCAGTGACCGCGATGGCGCCGTGCGTCAGCGTGATCGTGCTGCTCTTGCAGGCGGTCAGGTCGACGCTGTCGTCCGAGGTGGGCGTGGCAGCGGCATTTGCCAGCGTGACCTCCGCGCGCAGCGTTCCGGTGGAGGTATCGCCGACGTCGCTGTCGCTGCATGAGGTTACGCTGAAAGTCGCCGCGGTAGCCGGCCCGGCGAAACCGGCGAGCATGAGCGCACTCGCGATACTTTTCGTCAGCCATTTCTTCGCCGGCGCGTGGACGGGATGAATCTGTTTCATTTCTGCGTTTCCGTGCTATCGATTCCAGCAAAGACGCAGGTCGATAGCGAAAACGAACATTCCGATCTTCGCACCCGCGCGTAGCCGCGAGCGGAAGAGGAAACGTCCATCTTCCACGGGATGTTCGGTTCGAGCATCGATCTGCGTCTTAGCGCAGCACGAATGCACACACGGATCGATTCATGCTTTCATCGGACAACGCATCGCATCTGGATCCGGAACAGCCGCTGCAGACGTATCGCGATTTCCTCGCCGCCGTCGAACGGCGCGATGTGGAAGGAATGCTCACGCGGATGAGCGACGACTACGCGAGGGAACTGCGCGCCATGATGGCCGATCCGAACTTCGTCTCGCTATTCGCGCTGTGGTGCGACACGTATCCCGAATGCGTCAACCTGGTCGCCTGCGTGGTCGCTGCGGAAAACGCAATCATCGAAATGGAAGGCCGTATCGATGGTCTGTCATTTTCGGGATACGCGGTGCTCGACCGCATCGGTTCGACGTGGTGCGTGAGCGCGGAAACGCACGGCGAAACCGGTTACGCTGCAATGACCGACCGGCATCGCAGCGCCTTGCAATCGCCCGGACTCGGCGTAAGAATCGACGGGAAACCTTTGTGATCGCCGGAATCCGGATGTGCGCTGAGCTGCAGGAAGAGGGGGCGATCGCGTTCAACTCGACGGCAGCGCTGATTCGCAGCGCGCGCGGCGGCGACGACGGCGCTAGGCATGCGCTGCTGAAACGTTTTCTGCCATTACTGCTGCGCTGGGCGCACGGCCGGTTGCCGATAACCTTGCGCGACGTCAACGACACCGAAGACTTCGTGCAGATCGCGCTGATCAAGGCGCTCAATCAACTGGCGACGTTCCGTTCCGATCGTCCCGGCAGTTTTCTCATCTATCTGCGCCGCATTCTTCTCAATCAGGTACGCGACGAGTTGCGCCGCCGCCGTGCGCGGCCGCGCACGGTCGAACTGGACGACAGCGTGCAGGAAGTGGCGGACGTCGAAACGCATCTCGAACGCGCCATCGGCGCGGAGAAATTCAGCGCGTACCAAACCGCGGTGGGCAAGCTCGCCAAACGGCAGCAGGAACTGGTGATCATGCGGCTGGAGTTCGGCTTGAGTTATCCGGAGATCGCCGCGGAAGTCGGCGGCACGCCCGACGCCGCGCGGGTGATGGTGACGCGCGCCGTCGCCAAGCTCGCGCTCGAACTCGACGAGGTGCGCTGATGTCGATGACGCCGCGCGACGACGAAGTTCACCGCCAGCGCGAAATCGAGCGCCTCGCGCGTTGCGTGGCCGACGACGAGCCGTTGTCCGATGACATCGACCGCGACGGCACGCACTTCGAGGCGTTCGCCGATCTCAAGGAAGTCATCGACGGTTTTCGCGAAGTGCAGCAGCGCTTCGTCAATCGACGGCCGCTGTCGACGCCGTCGTTCCGGTTCGGACAACTCGAAGTCCTCGACAAACTCGGCGAAGGCGCGCAAGCGGAAATCTATCGCGCCTACGATCCCGTGCTGGATCAGTTTTTCGCGCTGAAGATACGGCGTGCGGAATTCGGCGCGCTGTCGAGCGATTTCCTGGAAGAGGCGCGTCATCTCGTCCGCGTGCATCATCCCAACATCGTGCGTGTTTACGGCGCCGCCACGGTGGACGGCCGGACCGGATTGTGGACGGAACTGATCAACGGACAGTCGCTCGAAAGCCTGCTCGCGTCGAACCCGGCTTTGCCGGCGCACGATGCCGTGGAAATCGGCAGCAAATTGTGCGATGCGCTGGCGGCGCTGCATACGCGCGGCATCGTTCACGGCGACATCAAGGCGAGCAACGTGATGCTCGAAGATTCCGGCCGCGTGGTGTTGATGGATTTCGGCGCCGCGCAGCGGTTCCGCACCGCCGCGCCGAACACGGTGATGGTGGGAACGCTGCCCTATCTGGCGCCGGAATTATTGCGCGGCGCCGTGCATTCGCCGCAAAGCGACATCTATGCGCTCGGTGTACTGATGTTCCGGCTGTTGACCGGCGAATTTCCTTACGCAGGCACGGACGTCGAAACGCTCAATGCACAACATGATGCACACGATGCCGGAGAAATTGCGCGTCTCGTGCCGCATGTTTCGTCGACCGTGGCGCGCGCGATCGAGCGCGCGATCGCCGTCGATCCGCGGCGGCGGCATCGCGGCGCGGCGGCTTTCGCGGCGGCACTGCGTCCGAGCGCACCGCTGTATGCGAAGGCGGCCGTTGCGATCGCGCTTTTGTTTCTGATCGCCGCCGGACTTTTTAGCGGTGCCGCGTGGATGACGAACAAAGGTAGCGGCGAATCCGACATCAAGGTCGGACTGGTCCGCGAGACCGCGAACGAAGGCCGCGAAACGCTGCAAAGCGGCAGTCTCGTCAGTCTCGGCGACGAGATCGCGGTCGAGTTTAAAAGTACATTTCCGGCGTATGTATACATTTTCGGCAGCAGCGAAAACAACAAGGCGACGGTGCTTTTTCCGATCTTGGGCGCTTTCCCGGCAAACCCGCTGGCGCCCGGCACGCTGCATCACATTCCCGGAAGCATCGATGGCAGGCTGGTCGACTGGCAGGTCGTCACCGACGCGGCCAGCGAGGAAATCGTTGTGCTTGTGGCGCGCGAGCCGCAGCCCGATCTCGATCGCGAAATCGCGCGGCTCGATCATGCGAATGCCGATCCGGCGACAGCCTCGATCGCGCGCAGCATGTCGAAGCTGGTTCCCGCGCCGGAAATCCTGACGATCGGAAATCCCTACTTGCGCGAAGTGCTGGCCAAGACGCGCCTTTCCGACAACGCCGAAAAAATTCGCGTCTGGGATTTCCGTCTGCCGCACGCGCAACCGTTGCGCTGAACCGTCAGTGCCAGTCGCCGCTGGCGACGAACGCCCCCCAGAAATACGGATGCGTGCTCGCGCCCCGTGCGCGCCGGTCCGCGAGAACGCTCAATTGCGCCTGCGCGATCGCCTCGGGAACCGACGCGTGTTTCTTCAGGCGCGCGCGGTACAAAGCTTCCATCCATTGCGCGGCGGCCGCGTCGTCGGCTTCCCACAAACTCATCACGACCGTGCGCGCGCCGGCGAGACGAAATGCGCGGCGCAATCCGAACACGCCTTCGCCGTCGACGACGGGACCGAGTCCCGTATCGCAGGCGGACAGCACGACCCATCGTGTACCGTCCAGCGGCAGCGCGAGAACTTCTTCGCTGGTGAGAATGCCGGCGAGATCGCCGTTCGCGAGAAATTCGTTCGCACCGCTCAAGGCCAACGCGACCGGTTTGAGTGCGGACGCTTTCGCCGACGTTGCCAGGCCCATCCCGCGCGCGGTCGAGCGGCTGCAGGTTTCGTCGAATTCCGCCGCATGCGTCGCAATGTGAATGACCTGATTCCCGGCGACCGCGGTGCGAAACGCTTCCTTGCTGGCATCGCGTCCGCTGAGGATCACGGGCGCGTTTCCTGACGCGTCATGCCACATCTGTGCGATGCGCGTCATTTCCGTCTGTGTGGCGGGCAACGCATCGAACGCGGTGGCGCACGCGTCAGTCGATGCTGTGGACGTGTTATCACCGAAATCCGGCGATCCGATGAGCAGGAGTTTTTGCGGACGCGACGATGAACCCGTCATCGCCAGATCGCGTTCGCTGTCGAGCAGATGCACACGCCAGCCGCGTTCGACGAGATAGCCGTCGCCGTCCGGCAGCGCCGCGAAATTGACGCGATACAGCGCGCCGTCGGGTATGACGAAGACAGAGGTCGATGCGTTCCCGATCGCCAGCGGATCCCAAATCGCCTCGCGAACCGCACGTCCCGCCGCCGTGAGTTGTTCGAGATCGCTGTTCGGATCGCGCAACAATCGATTCCAGTACGCGATCTTCAATTCGATGTTTTCGCTGTCGCCGAGCAACACCAATTTCGTCGCGCCGTTCTGCCGCACGAAGGCGTAGACGGAATGCGGCGATTTCACCAATCCATGCGCTTGCGGATCGCTGCGCGCATCGGCGTCGAGATCGTAGCGATCGGTAACGAAATACGCGACCAGTGCGCTCGCAGGAATTTGTCGTTTCAACAATGCGGGCAGCGCAAGACCGGCGACGCCCAGCACCGGGTGCCCGGAGGTGCCGAGTTGAGACTCGGCCGCCTCCAACGTGGCGCGGGCTTTACCGAGCATATCGGCATCGACTTTGTTTCGTAGCAACAATTCGGCGTAGCGATTCGCCGCGGTTTCCCACGCCGACCACGTTTCCTTGTTCGACGCGTCGGTCGCCTTGCGCGCGGCGGCCAATCGCAATGATGAAAGATGCGTAGCGATACCACGCGATGCCGCGAGCAGTTGCCACGCGCGCTGGATTTGATCGTCTTTCTGCGACGACGCCGCCAACGCGGCGACGAGACCGCCGCAATCGTCGAGACGGGCTTTCAAGTTGACCATCTCGCCTTCACCGAGCACAGGCGCCGTGCGCAAGAGCAGGTCGACCCGAAAACCTTCGCTGTTCTGCGCCAGGCCGAATGCGTCGTCGCGATGATCCATGCGCGCTTTCGCCAACGCTTGTTCGCAACGCAGGAACGTGAGATTCGGATGTCCATCGCCATAGCTGCGCTCGAGTTCGCCGATCGATTGCGCGAGCAATGCGTCGGCCTCCTTCGGCGCGGCACGTTCCAGCGCCACCGACGCGAGACCTTCGCGTGCCGATAACACGTCGAACACCACACCGCCGCCGCCGCGCGCCGCCGCGACATCGAGCGCACGCTGGAATTCCGATTGCGCGGACGACAGGTCGTCGCGCTTGAGCGACAGCACGCCGAGATTGTTGAGGATGGGAACCAAACCGTAGTAGTTTTTTTCGTGCTGCCGCTCGTCGATTGCGAGCGCTTGCTTGAACAGATCATGCGAAACATCCAGATGGCCGGCCATCTTTTCGAGAACGGCTAAACTGTTGATGCGGCCTGAAAGAAATCCGGCTGCGTCGCCTTTCGCATCATCGATCGCTTCGCGAGAGAACGGGCGCGCCGCATCGGCGTCGCCGAGCTGCAGCAAGGCGTTGGCGAGAAATCCGTTCGCGATGGATGCGGTGTATGTCTCGCCCGGATATTTGTGCAGGATGTTTATCGCCTGCTCCAATGTGTCCTTGGCAGCCACATAGTCGGCGGTAAAAAACTGCACCTTGCCGAGATCCGCGAGTGCCGCGGCGTACAACCTGCTCGACGGACCGCCGACGCGCAGCGCCTCGTCGACGCCAGCCTTCGCATCGCTCATCGCCTGCGCGCGATTGCCGACTTGCAATTCGTAGGTGCCGAGTAGCGTCAGCACTTGTGCGTCGATGGTTCGCTGATAATCGGTCTGGGCATTTGCGAGCAACGAATGCGCATGCTGAAGCGCGGCGACCGCCAGGTCGAAATGGCCGCCTTCGATGTGCATCGCGGTGGCGGCCTGATAAATGAACGCCTCATCCGACGCAGCGAGGTCACCGCTCCCTTTTTCCGCCCGCTCCACACTTTGCAGCGCCAGCGCGTTGGCGCGCTTGACGCCGTCTGGTTCAGTGGCGGATCGACGTATGCGCAACGATGCGGCGGCCCATGCTTTTGCGATCTGGCGCGATTGTTCGCCATAGATCCGCAGATCCAACGTCGTCGCTTCGTCGATCCACGTGCCACAAGACGGCGCGGTCAGCGTGTGCTGCGCGATGGCGCTGTCGATCAGGCCGTTCAATGCCGCCAGACGACGGCGTTCGACGGCCGCGCCGGAACCCTGCGCATGCGCCAGCGCGGCTTGCGCCTTCGTATCGGCCTGCTCGAATCGTTCCGCGACGATCAGCGTGTGTACATCGACCGATAGCGTGTCGCTGTCAGGCACCGCCACGCGCAACGCGACGGTTGCCAGAAAAAGCAGATTGAGCATGTTGGAAGAGCTGCGACAGCGGTCGAATGCGCCCAAGCTTACACCGCTCGAACAGGCTTTGGCCGCACCGCGTCTCTCGCGGCACGCACGCCTCGACGCGGGGCTGATTTTTTCGATGTTCGATTCGCTCGCGATATTTCGTCCTGAGACTCACTCATTCATGTCTATAGGACCCGACAATGATCGCGTGGCAACTTCGGCTTCTCTTTTGTGCATCGATTTCCCTCATTGCGAACGCGCAAGCGGATGCGGCCATCAGCCACGTGCAGGATGTGGGCAGCGCCAGCTTTGCGTCGGATGCGTCCGGCGACGCGGGAACATTCACGATTCCGGTGAATGCCACGGTGCAGGCCGGCGATATCGTCGTGCTGGAAGTGGCATTCGCAGGCTTGAGCAAGGCGCCGTCGTTGCAGGTTCCGGTCGACAGCAAGGGCAACGAGTGGTTCGACATCGGCCGTTATGTAAGCGGCCTGGGCACCACGATCCAGACGTTCGATCTCGTCGGCCAGATAACGTCGACGTTGCAGCCGGGCGATGTCATCACGATCGCTTTCACGCCGATCAACTCGACGGGTCCTTATACGGCAATCGCCGCGGCACAGGAGTTTTCGGGAGCGACGACGCTACTGGATGGTCCCGCCAGCACCGATGGCGGCACCGGCTCGACGAATTCGTTCGATACGAGCAAGTTCGGCGATCTGGTGACCACGAATGCGGACGATTTGATTTTCGCGTACGTCGCCATCGAATCCGATCAGGTGTCGGGTTTCGATCAAACGTCCTCGCCGGCGTTTTCCGTCGCATCATCCGCGCAGGGCAACGGACTCACCTTGCTGCCGCTGTATTCGATCGAATCCGCTGTCGGAAGTTTTAGTCTCGCCGGCAGCTATACCGGACCGAACGCGCCGTTTATCGTGATCATGCAGGCGCTGAAAGGAACGGTGGCGACGTCAAACGCCGATCTATCCGTCGGCAAATCGCACATCGGGAACTTCCGGCAGGGCCAAAAAAGCGCAATGTATACGTTGCGCGTCGCCAATTCGGGAAACGCGACGGCGACGGGCGCGATTACCGTCAGCGACGATCTTCCGGCCGGACTCTCGTTCGTATCGGCGAGTGGATCGGGATGGAGCTGCACGGCGACCGGACAAACGGTGACCTGCACATCCACCGATGCGCTATCGGTCGGCGGTTCTTCCGTGATCGATCTTGCGGTCAACGTTGCGAGCGATGCGCCGAGCCTGGTCGTGAATCAAGCCTCGGTTGCGTGCGGAGCACCTTGCGTCGCGAGCGGCAACCCCGCGACCGATCCGACGACGATCACGTCTCAGTCCTCGCCGGCCCCTGTCGTTTCGACGCCGACGCTGACGGTCACGGGATTTCTGTCATTGCTGGCTTTGATCGTCGTCGTCGGATCGCTGGTACTGAATATCCGCGGATTGCGGCGGTAGTCCGTTTGGTTCCGCGCGATGGGAATTATGTTCGCTTTCGCAGCGCGGCTGCGTCTTAGAGCGGACACACTCCAGGATATCGACCGATGATCAATCCGCGCAAAACACGTTGCCGGCAGCGTTTGCTGCCGCTGGCCGCCGGCGTCATTGTCTACTTCGCCATCGCCGATGCCGGAGCAACGACGTTCGTCTACAACTGCGAGGATCACGGACAAGGCAGCCTGCGTTATGCGGTGTCGGTCGCCCCCGATGGCGACGTGATCGACCTGAGAGAGCTGACGTGTTCGACGATCACGTTGACGACGGGCGCGATTCAAGTCCCACAACAGGATTTGTATTTCTTCGGTCCCGGACAAGCCCAGCTCACCATCACCGGAAAGTACGGAATCGAAGACGTCGAGCAGGATCGTATTTTCAATCATACGGGCTCCGGAACGCTCGAGTTGCAGGAAATGACCATCAGCTACGGTTCGATCGGCAAACAAACCAAGGGCGGATGCATCTACTCGGCGGGCAGCGTTACGCTGGGCGAAGCCACCGTCACGAATTGTTTCATCAGCAACAGTTATGGGAAAGGCGGCGGCGTGTTCGCGAACCATTCGCTGGAACTGTTTTCCTCCACGCTGAGCTTCAACGATATCAACGCGCCGTCCACCATCGCCACGGCTGCGGCGGGCGCCGGCGCGTACGCGAACGGCGATCTTTTAATGACCGAAAGCACCATTGACAGCAATGTCGTCGGCGGCGCGGGATGCATCTATCGCCAATGTTTCGGCGGCGGTCTGGCCAACCTGGGCAACGCGAAGATCTACTACAGCACCGTGTCGAACAATTCCGCTTCTTTCGCTGCCGGCCTGGGCATTGTGAATCCCTACACGGGATCGAACGTGTTGCTGCACCAGTCGACCATCTCCGGCAATAAATCCACCGCCGTCGTCGCGGGCATGTACATCAATGCCCAAACGATCGACCTGGAGGCCAGCACGATCGCCTTCAACATTTCGCACGTGAGTTTTCAAGGAACCGCCTATTACGCATCCGGACTCAGCATCGGTTCTTCGAGAGCGCCCGCCGCCGTTTCGATGACTAATATGTTGATCTCGAACAATGCGTACAACTTTGCGATAGAAAGCGATTTCGGTGCGCTGCCGTTGCAGACGGTGACCGTGACTGGCAGCAACAATTTCGTCAGGGAATCGCTTTCCTCGTTGCCGAACCTGACGATCAGCGGTGTCTGCCCATGGCTCGGTTCGCTGCGCGACAACGGCGGTCCGACCAAGACGCATGCTTTGCTTAGCCACAGCCCGGCCATCGATAGCGGCAAGAACGTGAGCGCTCTCGAATTCGATCAACGGATCTACACGTTCGATCGCGTATCGGGAACGAGCGAAGACATAGGCTCCTATGAAGTCCAAAAGGACGACGTCGTCTTCAACGACAGCTTCAATCGCTGTAATTAGAAATAAAACGCTGGGCGGCATTTTTCGCCGGCGAAAAAAATCTAGACAGGACAAGACCCTCGTGTCTCGCTGCGGCGTTCGCACTTCTCGGCACGCCGCGACCCAAACTATTCGCATCCATAATAGAAAAGTGCGCATGCATTCGAATGCGCACTTCTCCGATTCCTCAGATTAATCGGTGAATCGCTCCAGTCCGTCGTAAAAAATTTCGTCGTCATGAACGCCTTGTGATTCATAGGCCCCGATGTCGGTCGAACTTCCGAATGTTCGCGGAAATCCAACGCCGCGTTGATCGATCGACAACTCGAGTGGATTTGCACCCGCGTCGAGCGCTGGACTCGTCCGGTTGAACGCGTGGACCGGCGTAAACCCACCGTGCATCGCGAGCGGCGCCAGCTGCGGGTCGGCGGTAATCGTATTCGGCGGTAAGGTTTCGGTCGTATGCGTGATGATGTTATCGGCTCCGGCCAATGACCCGTTCAACCCGAGGCGCAGGTCGTTGCGCTTTCCGCTGGAGTCCGCGTTGTTGGCGAGAATCGAACTCTGCAGAGTCAGTTTGCCGCCGGATATATAAATTCCCGCCGCACCGAAACCGTGATTGAATGCGATGGTGGAGCTGACGATCGTCAACGGGTTGGTCGATTCTATGGCGCCACCGTAGCCTCCGGAGTTGCCGGAAATCGTCGACTCGTAAATCGCCGATGCCACCGATGCGCCTCCTTCGATTTCAAGTCCGCCGCCGGCACTCGCCGCGTTGTTGTAAATCGTGGACAGGCTGATGATGGCCAAATCGACAACCGCGCCGCCGCCGGCGCTATTGGCGCTGCTGCCGCCCAATGCGATGCAGCCGCTGATAGTGCTGTACGACGCAATCAACGTGTGGGTGGCAATGCAACCGCCGTGGGTCGAGTAGTTCGCATCGATGCTGTCAACGAAGCTGTCGGAAACCGTACTGTGCGACATCGTCACGTTGCCGTTCGGAGTGGAAATCGCTCCTCCTTGCGCGCCTTGTCCACTGGTCGTGCGTTGGGTGTCGTCGATCACCGAACATCCTGTAACGGTCGCATTGTTGAGCGCGACGCCCCCGTTCAAGGAATAGACGCAGCCGCCCGAGACCAAAGCACGCGAAAACTGAGGCGTCGTGAAGCTGCCTTTTTCGACAGTCAGGTTGTCGATGGTGAAAGTGCCCGCCACCTTCGCTTCGAAAACACGGTCGAGATTGTTGCCGGAAACGGCCAGGCGTTTCGTCGCGGAGCCCGATACCGTCAGGTTGCCGACGGCGATCGGTATCACGCCTTGTTCGAGCGTGATGACGCTGTTGGCGCAGCTAAGCGTCGACAAGTCGATAGTGTCGTTTTCCGCGGCGGCGAGAATCTGGCTGCGCAGCGATCCGTTGTCGCCAACGGTGTCGCCGCAGCTCGTCACCGTTTTGGTAACGGCAAACAACGGTGGCGATTGAATGATTGCCGCGATGGCAATAACGAGATGACGCAGGCGTGGACGTGAAAATCCGGCGGATGTCCGCCCCTTCGTGCTTATCATAAATCTCTCCGATCGCGCGCACGGCGCTCAAGTTGAATGCCGGCAGAGCGGCATCGTGGAGACTTAGACGATATTCAAAGCGAGAATCGAACATCCGGGCATACGCCGCGACACGCACCGCCAGTAGGCCAACCGGCTATGTGAATCGAATACGAAAACGGGGATGCGGCAAGGCGATGCATCTCGTTTTCGAGCGATTGCCGACTCGCGTAGCCGTCCTCATACGGTACTCAACCCGGTGATATCCTGCCGATGTCTGGCCTATGCAGCTATCCTGATCGTCATGGAACACAACTACGAACTCCTGATGTTCCTGAAGAAACTCGCCGTCGTAGTTCTCTTCGGCGGCTTCGTCGTCGCATTGGCGGCTGAAATGCTCGCGCCGACGATGAGTTCGACGCGCGGCAAACGTCGTTTCACCCACGCCTGCCACAACCTGGCGCTGTGGGCGGCCGGCATCGTCGTGATGTCCATCGTGTTCGGCGGAACGATCTGGATCATCCTGCAATGGCTGCAGTTCCGGCGCATCGGTGTGCTTTATTTCCTGCCGCTGCCGGTGTGGATGCACGCCGCCGTGGCGTTCATACTGCTCGACGCGAGCGACTACATGTTCCATCGGCTCAGTCACAACGTGCGCTGGCTGTGGCTGCTGCATTCGGTTCATCATTCCGATACGCACGTCGATGTGACGACGAATTTGCGCCAGCATCCCTTGCACATCGTGCCGACGGAATTGTGGAATCTCGTCGCGTGCGCGGCCATCGGCGTGCCGGCCTGGGTATTCCTCGCGCACGAAATCGTGAGCCTCGGATTCGCCCACGTGCACCATGCCGCCATTCGCTGGCCGCGCTGGGTGGACAAGGCGTTTGGATGGCTAGTCGTGACGCCGCGGATGCACTGGAATCATCATTCGCCCGTCGTCGAAAACACCAATTCCAACTATGGCGTGATTTTGTCGCTATGGGATCGATTGTTCGGCACCGTGACGGCGCCGCCGGCCGGCGAACCCCAATTCGGATTGGCAGCGCTCAACGACGATCGCTGGCATAGCGCGTGGGGCATGCTCGCCACGCCATGGCGAGCGCGCGTATTTCAACGATTGTGAGTTTCCGTCAGGCCCGCTTGCGGTTGGCGAAATAAACGCCGATGGCGAGCAGCAGCGAAAACAGCAGCGTCAGCAGTTTCGGATCAAGCATCGGCAGCTGTATCACCGCGGCCAGCACGGCGCCGAAAAGCGAAACCAGTTCCGAACTCGTTCCGTTGCACGACAACGTGAATCCGCCGACCAATCCGACGGTCGTACATGTACCGTCGAGTTCCGCCGTCTCGTTCGCGCTCGACGATGGCGTGTAGCGCACGATGACCGTGCAGCTCGTGTTGCTGTCGCTCAGCGTCGTCGATCCGGGAGCGCAGGTTCCGCCGATGATCGCGAAGTCGCCGGAATTCACGCCGCCAAACGTCAGCGCACCCAATGCCGCGCCGTCGCCTTGATTGCCGTTGTCGCTGAATGTCAGCGTTACCGTTTGCGTCGTTTGCGAACCGACACCCGGCGATGAAAAACTCGCTGTCGTTCCAAAAAGAATGACGGTGGGATTGCCCGCCCACGCGGAGGCGCATACGAACAGGGCAACGACGGCGCAAAGATATCGATACCGCTGGAGCAGACTCATCGCACTTCTCCCCTACGCAGAAAAGGATGGTTCCTCATTCGGAATCATAACACTGATGCGTCGCTGCAATTCGCACTGCCGCAACGCCGTCAAGTGTCGTTTTGCAGTTTCGTTCCGCGCAAATTTGCTGCGGATGCAGCAAGTCCGTCAAAATAGCGAGTGGCATAACCGTTGCTGCCGGACCGCGTGCAGGCCAACGTCCTTTTTGATATCGCGGCCGCGTGGTGCGCCGCCGTTTCGTTCGGTATTTGTCAGATGATCGCTGAAAACAACCTGCACCGAACGTCGTCCGCGCGACAGCCGCTATTGCGCAACGCCGTAGCTGTTTTAGCCGTTTGCGTTTGCGTGCATGCGCACGCGTTCGGTTTCAAGGATGTCGACGCGCGTGCGCAACAACGTGCTTCGGCAAGTTACAAACCGCCCGAGCCGAACGTACCTGCGGCCTTGCGCGATCTCGACGAAAAACACTATCACGCGATTCGCTTCCAGCCGAAATCGACTTATTGGCAAAACGCAAAGACACTTTTTACGTTGCAATTTTTTCACGAAGGCTGGCGTTTCATCGATCCGGTGAAATTGAACGAAATAACGCCGAGCGGCGTGCACGAAATCGTGTTCGATCCGGCACGTTTCGATTATGACGGCAGCGGCATCACGGCCGATACCGCCAAGGCAGCCGCGTTCGCCGGGTTCCGCGTGCACTTTCCGCTCAACAGCGCCGACAAGAAAGACGAAGTGCTTTCGTTTCTGGGCGCAAGCTACTTCCGCGCGCTGGGTAAAGATCAATCGTACGGATTGTCCGCACGCGGATTGGCGATCGATACCGCACTAGCCTCGGGCGAGGAATTTCCGCGCTTCGTCGAATTCTGGATCGAGCGGCCGAAGACGAAATCGACGAGCATGACGATCTACGCGCTGCTCGACTCGCCGCGTGCGACCGGCGCGTACGAGTTCGTGCTGACTCCCGGCGTCGAGACCACGATGCGTGTCCGCTCGCGGCTTCACCTGCGCGACAAACTCGGCAAGCTCGGCATCGCGCCGCTCACGAGCATGTTCTTCTTCGGTTCCAATCAGCACGCGACGCACGACGACTACCGGCCGGAAGTCCACGATTCCGATGGGCTTTCAATTCACGCATCCAGCGGCGAGTGGATTTGGCGGCCGCTCGTGAATCCGAAACATCTGCTGGTGACGTCGTTTGCGCTGACCGATCCGGCCGGCTTCGGACTGATGCAACGCATGCGCGACGTGCATCGGTACGAAGATGCGACGAATCCCTACCAATCGCATCCCAGCGCATGGGTTCAACCGACGGGCGACTGGGGTGCCGGACGCGTGGAACTCGTGGAGATCCCGTCGCCGGACGAAACCAACGACAACATCAGTGCGTACTGGTTGTCCGATCAGGCGGTCAGCGAGATCGCCTACACCTTGCACTGGCAGAAAAACGTGGAGACACGTCCGGCAACGGCGTGGGTCTCGCAGACGCTGCGCGGCGAAGGCTACGAACCGAAACCGGACGGCAGCATCGGTTTCGTGATCGATTTCGAAGGCTCCATGTTCGCGGACGGCACGCCGAACGAGCCTGTGACTGCACTCGTATCCGGCGATCCCAACGCTATCGTCGTATCGAAAGACATCGTGCGCAATCCCGTTACCGACGGATGGCGGCTATTTCTGCGCATGAAACGTCAGGACGAAAAGAAATCCACCGAAATACGCGCCAATCTGCAGCGCGGCGATACCACGTCGGAAACGTGGAGCTACGTGTTGCCGCCCGAATGAAACCGGTCCCGAAACAATATACAAGTGGAGAAAGCTACCTTTTGCGCGCGGCGCGCCATGGCGAGCTTCCGCGCGCATCCGACGCAAGCGGCCGTGCGGGGCTGTCGATGCTGGAACTGCATCGCTCATTGGCCGGTGAGATTGTCGATCCGGAAAATCCCGCTGTGTCGTCGACGCTCGCGCGCCTGCGCCTCGCCGGATTCGACGCCGGCGAAAGCGCGCGCGGCGCGGTGCGGCGGCGTTCCACACCGCCGCTCGCGCGGACGCCCATCGCACCGCGGCGCTGGCCGCTGCGGGGAATTTTCGCGGCCCGCAAGAAAAACACCGCGCAGCGCAAGCCGTGGAATCGCACGGCGAAGATTCGGCGCCGCGTTCTTCTGTTCTTGCTGCTGGCGCAGACGTTTCTCGCGACGTCGTTCATGGCGCAAGTGCTGCCGTATCACGGCCGCCAGCCGCTGGAAGTCGCGATTCTCACGTTGTTCGCCATCCTCATCGCGTGGGTATCGGCAGGATTCTGGACGGCGATGGCCGGTCTGCTCATTCTTCTGCGCCGGCGCGACCGCTACGCAATCTCCGCCACCATCCGCGGCGACGAGCCGATCGATGCAGCCGCGCGCACCGCCGTGATCATGCCCATCTACAACGAAGATTCGATCCGCGTGTTCGCCGGCATGCGCGCTACGTACGAATCGGTTGCGCGCACCGGGAAACTCGACGCATTCGATTTCTTCATGCTCAGCGACACCAGCGATCCCGACACGCGTATCGCCGAGCGCAGCGCATGGTTCGACACCTGCCGGCGCACGGCCGGATTCGGCAAGATTTTCTATCGCTTGCGCCGCCACCGCATCAAGCGCAAGAGCGGCAACGTCGCGGATTTCTGCCGCCGCTGGGGCAAAAATTATCGCTACATGATCGTGCTCGACGCCGACAGCGTGATGAGCGGCGATTGCCTCGTGAACCTCGTGCGCATGATGGAAGCCAACGCCGATGCCGGCATCATCCAGACCGCGCCGCACGCATCCGGCCGCGAGACGTTGTATGCGCGCGTGCAGCAGTTCGCGACGCATGTGTACGGCCCGCTGTTCACCGCCGGCATGCATTATTGGCAGCTCGGCGAATCGCATTATTGGGGACACAACGCCATCATTCGCGTCGAACCGTTCATGCGCTACTGCTCGCTCGGACGATTGAAAGGACGCGGCGCATTGTCGGGCGAAATCCTGTCGCACGATTTCGTCGAAGCCGCGCTGATGCGGCGTGCCGGCTGGAGCGTGTGGCTCGCGTACGACCTGCCCGGCAGTTTCGAGGAAATGCCGCCGAACCTCATCGACGAATTGATGCGCGATCGCCGCTGGTGCCAGGGCAATCTGATCAACTCGCGCTTGTTCTTCACGCAAGGATTGCACGCGGCACATCGCGCCGTATTTTTTACCGGCGTGATGGCGTACGTGTCCGCGCCGTTGTGGTTCGCATTCTTGTTGCTGTCGACGGCGAATCTCGCCGTGCACACACTCGTCGAGCCGGAATATTTCACCGCACCCGCGCAACTTTTTCCGTTGTGGCCGGAATGGCATCCGGATCGCGCGATTTTTCTTTTCACGATGACGGCGATGCTGCTGTTCCTGCCGAAGCTCGCCAGCGTCGCGCTGCTGCTGGCCGCGCACAAGGCGCGCGCATTCGGCGGCACTGCGAAGGTGGCGGCCAGCATGTTAATGGAGTTCGTTTTCTCCGCGCTGCTCGCGCCGATTCGCATGCTGTTCCATACGCAATTCGTCCTCTCGTCGCTGCTCGGCTGGAAGATCACGTGGAAATCGCCGCCGCGCGACGACGCGCAGACGCCCTGGTCCATCGCCTTGCGGCGTCACGGCGTGCACACCGTGATCGGACTGGCGTGGGCCGCGTTCGTCTACTGGCTGAATCCGTCTTTCCTGTGGTGGCTGCTGCCGGTGGCTGGCGCGCTGGCGCTGTCGATCCCGATTTCCGTATTTTCGAGCCGCACATCGCTCGGACGACGCGCGCGCGCAGCGCGGCTGTTCCTGATCCCGGAAGAAACCGCGCCGCCGCGCGAACTGCGCCGCATGCGCGCCTACACGCGCCGCGCGACGAACTCGGCTGCGTTCCTCGACGCCGTCGTCGATCCGCTGCACAACGCGTTGGCATGCGCGGGCGATCTGGCGCGTACGCGGCACTCCGAAGCTATCCGCCGCGCCAATCATCAGCTCGCCTCCCGCGCACTCGCCCACGGACCGGACGCGCTCGACGCCGACGAAAAGAATGCGTTGCTCGGCGATGCGATCGCTTTGTCGAAACTGCATTTCGATGTCTGGAATTCGCCCGATGCGCATCCGGCATGGAAGGCAGCGCGGGAATATCGCGTTGCAGGCAGTCGCCGCGTGGAAGAACCGGTCGTGCTCCATGACGTTTTGCAGGGCACCGACATTTCGCAGGAACCCTTGGTAAAAAGAGCGATAGGAGCACCATGAAGCGGCGCGAATGGCTGATCGGATCCGCGGCGGCGCTGGCTTCAGCGCCGTTTTTGCACAGCGACGTATGGGCAAAGTCCACGCCCGCGCCATCGCGTTTCGATTACGCATGGCTGAAAGGACATGCACGCGCCATCGCGTCGAAACCGTATGACGCCACATCGCAAACGCCCGCGCCGGCATCGTTGACGGCGTTGAACTGGGACGAATATCAATCGATCAAATTCCGGCCCGACCATGCATTATGGGCCAACGACAACCTGCCCTTCCGCGTGCAGTTTTTTCATCTTGGCTTGAACTACGGAAAAGCCGTGCGACTTCATGAGGTCGTCGACGGCAACGCGCGGGAAATCCTGTACGATCCGGCCGCGTTCGATCTTAGCCGATTGAAAAAGAATCTCGGAACGCTGCCGAAGAACCTCGGCTTCGCGGGATTCCGCGTCAACTTCCACACGGATTTCGTGCGCGATGTCGCGGCATTTCTCGGCGCGAGTTATTTCCGCGCCGTCGGCGGCGAACTGCAGTACGGATTGTCCGCGCGCGGGCTCGCCATCAATTGCGGCATGCAGCGTCCGGAGGAATTTCCGGATTTCGCCGCGTACTGGATCGAGCGACCCAAGCCCGGTTCCGATGCGCTGACGGTGTACGCATTGCTCGATTCGCCGAGCGTGGCCGGTGCGTACCGCTTCGAGATCCGGCCCGGCGCGACATTGACGATGCGCATCGATGTAGCGCTGTATCCGCGCACGGAAATCGAGCGCCTCGGTATTGCACCGATGACGAGCATGTTTTTCGTCGCCGAAGACGATCATCGCGTCGCCGACGATTGGCGTCCGTCGATCCACGATTCCGACGGGCTGGCGATGTTCAACGGCAACGGCGAATGGATCTGGCGGCCGCTCGCGAATCCTGCTTTGCCCCGCTTCAATTCGTATCTCGATGACAACCCGCGCGGCTTTGGTTTGTTGCAACGCGATCGCAACTTTGATCATTACCAGGACGACGGTGCGTTCTACAACCTGCGCCCGAGTTTGTGGGCCGAGCCGCTGTCCGGATTCGGAAAAGGCAGCGTGGATTTACTCGAACTTTCCGCGCACAACGAAACGGACGACAACATCGCCGCATTCTGGAATCCCGCGGCGAAACCGCAACGCGGTCAAGAATTGCTGTACGCCTATCGACTGCATTGGGGATCGAAGATGCCGGCCAATCCGCCGCTCGCCTACGCCGCGATGACGTGGACGGGAATCGGCGGCGTGGTCGGCTGGAAGCACGATTATTTTTCGTGGCGATTCGTCGTCGATTTCGCCGGCGGCGACCTCGCCACGTTGCCGCATGACGCGAAAGTGGAACCGATCGTCACCGCATCGAGCGGCACGCTGGAGTTGCTGTCCGCGCGGCCGCTCGCGTCGATCCACGGTTATCGCGCGATGTTCGATGTCCGGCCCGCCGATGATCGGCCCGTGGATTTGCGTCTGTTCCTTCGCAACCACGGACGCGCGCTGTCGGAAACGTGGACGTACCAGTGGACGCCGCCGCGCAAACCATGACTACGCGGTCATTGCAGGTTTTTCCACGCGCTTGTCCGCGGCCGATTTTAGCCGCTGTCCGATGATTTCCGCGCCGAAGAAAAAAACGACGGACGAGTAATACACCCACACCAGCAACACGATGAATGCACCGGCCGGCCCGTACGATCCGCCGACGCGGCTGTGCGCAAGATATTCGCCGATGAGGTATTTGCCCACGGTGAACAGCACGGCCGTGATGAAGCCGCCTTCCAACGCGCAGAGTACCGGAATCCTGCGGGCCGGCAGATAGCGGAATAAAATGCCGAACATCAGCGTGAACACGGCCAGCGCGAATATCTGATCGACCAGCTGCCAGACGATGTCGGCCTCGCCGAAAATCCACGTGAGGATTCCGCTGATGACGAGCGTGACGATCAGCATGAAAATCGCCGCCGCCAGCATTCCCACCGACAGCATCCGCTGCTGGATCCACTGCAGCACGAACGCGGCGGATCGCGGCGGAATGTTCCACAAGCTGTTGAGCGACGATTGTAACTGCGCGAAAACGGCGCTGGCGCTTATCACCAGCACGGCGATGCCGACAATGCCGGCGACCGTTCCCGCGCCGGGATTTTGCGTGGCGTGGTCGACGACGATTTGTGCCGCCACGCGAACGTCATTGCCGCCGAGCAACTGCAGTTCGTTGAGCAGTTGACGCTGCGCGTCGTGGCCCAGCGACGCGGCGATCCACAAACTCAGCGCAATGGTCGGCGCAAAGGCGAGCGTCACGTAGAAGGCCAACGCCGCGGCAAGCGTAAGTCCGTCGTGCTCGGTGAACGACCACGTTGCATTCTTGATCATCGGCCATGTTCGCTTTTTATCAGCCACGCCGCGCATCCTCGCAAGACATCTTCCATGAATATCCTAATTGAAAAATTGCGAAGAATGTTTCAGTTGCAACTTGCATCCGCGCACGCAGACGAGCATGCAAAATGCGGATCGGAAATCTCGCTCGCCGGTTTCATATAGCGCCTTCATCGGTGGCATAAGTCGTGCTCACGGCTCGACACATCCATCAATGAGCCCGTTACGAACATGCAATGCACGTCCTGCCGAGTTCACTCCGACAATCTGCGCGAATACTCGCGCGTGGTCGATCTGGACAACAACCGCAAAACCATCGACACCATTTTTCTTTGCGCCGCATGCCGCGTCGTCAATGCCATCAATCCCAAATACGTGGCCATGCGCGTGCAGAACGGGTCGAAGGCAGCATCGGCGAACGCGTGATCGCTCGGCCTCGATCGCGATAGAAACTCCAACCGCGCACTACGAAATGCCGCATCGGAACGACGATGCGGCATTTTTGCTGGTCAACGGCATCGGCGGGTAATAACCTGCTCGCCGATGACATCGCCCGCCGACGCCGAAGAACCTGTCGAATTCGCGGAACTTGTCGCCGAAGCGGCGGCCGAGCCGCGCACATCGGCGCGATGGCGAATTCTCGCGGCCATCGTGATCGTGGCCATCATCACCGCGATTGCGCTGTCGTGGTGGTTGACGCCGCTGCGGCAATGGATCGATGTCGAACATCTCACGGGGTTCTTCGACCGGTTCGCAGGCTCTCCGTCGGCGCCTTTCCTGATGATCGGATTCTTCGTGATCGGCGGGCTCGCGATGGTTCCCGTGAATCTGATGATCGCGGTCAGCGTGCTGGTTTTCGGCGCGGTTCCCGGCGCGATTTACGCGCTCATCGGTGCATCGCTCAATGCGCAAGTGCTCTACGAAATCGCGCGCCGCCTGCCATTGCACGCCGTACAAAAGCGGCTGCATGGGCGGCTCGGCCGCATCCATCGGCATTTCGTGCGCCATGGAATTCTCGCCGTCGCGCTGGTGCGCGTCGTGCCGGTGGCGCCTTATACGATCGTGAACCTCCTGCTCGGCGCGACACGCATCGATCGCATCCAGTACATCGCCGGCACGGCCCTCGGCATGGCGCCGGGCATCGTCGTGAATGCTTTTTTTGTCGACCGCGTCGTCGCCGCGGTGCGCGCGCCGTCGCCGCTGACCGTTGCGTTGCTCGTGCTCGCGACATGCGTCGTGATCGGCCTTGCGCTGTTCGTGCGCCGGCGTCTTTCGCGCAGCAAAATTATCGGATAGGCACATGCGCCTGCGGATCGCGACGTACAACGTGCACGGCGGCGTCGGCCTCGACCGGCGCTACGATCCCGAGCGCACCGCGCGCGTCATCGCCGAAATGGATGCCGACGTCGTCGCGCTGCAGGAACTGCAGTCACGCGGAGGTAGGGATATGCTCGATACGCTGCGTCGCGAAACACATGCGCATTCCATTGCCGCCATCACTTTCCGGAACGCGCACGGCGATTTCGGCAACGGTCTTCTCAGCCGGCGACCGATTGCGTCGAACGAGCGGATCGATCTCAGCGTGCACGGACGCGAACCGCGCAACGCCATCGATGCAACCGTGGATTGCCAGGGAATTCCGTTGCGCATTATCGCCACGCACCTGGGATTGAAGCCGTCCGAACGGCGCGAGCAATCCGCGCGGTTGGTCGCCGCATTGAAAAAACAACCGGATAGGGCGACGGTTCTCCTGGGCGATATCAACGACTGGACGCTGCCTCGCCACGCGCTGCGAGCATTGCACGCGCATTTCGGCGAATCGCGCGCGCATGCCACGTATCCGTCCGTCTTCCCGGTATTGGCGCTCGATCGTATCTGGGTATCCGCGCCGTCGGCGCTGGTTCGCACTTACAGGCACCAAACCCGCACGGCGCGTCTCGCGTCGGACCATTTGCCGCTGGTTGCGGAGCTTGAACTCGTACGCCCGCCTGAACCGGCGCATACCGGATAATGACGTTGCTATTGCGCGGCGGCCGTACGGTCAACAGAATCGGCTCGACGGAACAGGGCACAATCTCCATGGCAGCGAAAGGACTATCGCGATGAACAAGCGTTGGAAGGCTCGCGCGTGCTTCTTCCTGATGCTTGTCGTCGCGCTGGTCGCATGCTCGTCGTTGCGCACGAGCTATGTCAAACCTTATTCGGCGGCATTCGCCGCGCCGAAGACGACAACGACAGCGCGTTACGTCGCATCGACGACCGCGGGGCACGAACACGAATCGGGCTTCCGTCTCCTCACGAACAACAACGATGCATTGATGAGCCGCGTGGTGCTCGCCGACCGCGCTACGCGCTCGATCGATCTGCAGTACTACATCTTCGACGCCGACGCGACCGGACGTCTGATCGCGCAACGCCTGCTCGCCGCCGCCGACCGCGGCGTGCGCGTGCGGCTGCTGGTGGACGATCTCGATGCGGGCGACGCCGAGCACCTGCTTGACGCGCTCGATGCGCACAAGAACATCGAAGTGCGGCTTTTCAATCCGTTCAAGACGCGCAACCCGTCGATCTTTTCGAAGATCGGCCAGTTCGTGATCGACGGTCCACGCCTGAACCGGCGCATGCACAATAAATCATTCATCGTCGACAACACGGCGGCGATCATCGGGGGGCGCAACATCGGCGATGCCTATTTCGAAACGGGCGAGACACAGCATTTCCGCGATCTCGACGTGATCATGATCGGACCCGTAGTGCCCGAAGCGTCGCGCGCGTTCGACATCTACTGGAACGATCACGCGGCATATCCGGTGAAGGCCTTCGACACCACGCACGCCGATGGTGCCGATGTCGACAAACTGCGCCAACGTCTGAAGCAGGATGCCCGCCCGCTGAAGCAATCGGATTACGCGTCGGTGCTCGTCGACGCACTGCCCGGCGGCCGCAACATCGATCATCCCGGCGAGTGGGCGTGGGGACCGGCTCGCCTGGTCGCGGACGATCCCCAGAAAGTCGACAGCGAAAACGACGATCCTTCCGTGCTGTTGCAGCCGAAGCTCGACGCGATGATCGGTTCGGCACAGAGCGAAGTGCTGCTGATTTCCTCGTACTTCGTCCCCGGCGAAGAAGACACGAAATATTTCACTTCGCTGGCCAAGCGCGGCGTTAAAGTGCGCGTGCTCACCAACTCGTTGGCGGCGACGGACGAGCCGCTCGTGCACGCCGGTTATTCGCGCTATCGCCGCGAATTGCTCGAAGGCGGCGTGGAGGTTTACGAACTGCGTCCGCTCGCGGGAAATCAACCTTCTGCGCATGGCACGTCATCGGGCGTGAGTCTGCACGCGAAATGCATCGTCGTGGATCGTCAACGCATTTTCATCGGTTCGATGAACATGGATCAGCGCTCGAAACTCCTGAACACGGAAATGGGCGTTGTCGCCAACAGCCCCGATCTCGCGTCGGCGGTCGGCGATTATTTCGATCGCGCGGTGCGTCCGAGAGACACGTTTCACGTTGTGCTGGACGGTACCGGATCGAACGCGCCGAT
>DATAVJ010000152.1:0-13079 GCA_036267795.1 Rudaea sp. | reverse complement strand
GACAGGAAGGAGCCATGAACGTTGCGAACGCGCTAAGTCTTCTCGCGCGCCACCGCCAGATACCCGATATCGCGTCGATAAATCATTCCATCGAAGCGAACATTGCCAAATGCCTCATACGCCTTTTTCTGTGCGTCGGCGAATGTCGTTCCCTTCGCGCAGACGGTAAGCACACGTCCGCTCGAAGTCACCACTTTCCCATTTTCCACTTTTGTACCGGCGTGGAAGATTTTCGCTCCGACGCCGAGGGGAGAATCCAAACCGTCGATCACATCGCCGCTGCGCACTTTTCCGGGATAACCATGGGCCGCCAGCACGACACCGAGTGCTGGCCGTTCGTCCCACCCGATACTCGTGCGGTCGAGCCGTCCGTCGATGGCGGCTTCGACGATGTCCACGAGATCGGATTTCAACCGCATCATGATCGGTTGCGTTTCCGGATCGCCCAGGCGGACGTTGAATTCGATCACGCGCGGCGAGCCGTCGGCGGCGATCATCAAGCCTGCGTAGAGAAATCCGATGAACGGCGCGCCTTCGCTGGCCATGCCGGCGAGAGTGGGTCGGATGATGTCGTGCAGGATTCGTGCTTCGATGTCAGGCGTGACGACGGGCGCGGGCGAGTAGGCGCCCATGCCGCCGGTGTTGGGGCCCAGATCGTTGTCGTCGCGGCGCTTGTGATCCTGGCTCGTTGCCAGCGGCAACACATTCTTTCCATCGCAGACAGCGATGTAGCTGGCCTCTTCGCCCTCCAGGAATTCTTCGATGACCACGCACGAGCTGGCGTCGCCGAGCGAATGCGCGCCGAGCATGTCGTGCAGCGCCTGTTCGGCGTCGGCGAGCGTCAGCGCAACGACGACGCCTTTGCCCGCTGCCAATCCGTCGGCCTTGATGACGATCGGCGCGCCGTGGGTGCGAACGTACTTCAGCGCCGGTGCCAGTTCGTGGAAAACGTCATAGCGCGCCGTCGGAATGTTGTGGCGCACGAGAAATTCTTTCGCGAAGGCTTTCGAACCTTCCAATTGCGCAGCGATCTTGCGCGGGCCGAAACAACGCAAACCTTCGCTGCGGAAACGATCGACGAGCCCCGCAACCAGCGGTGCTTCGGGGCCGACGACAGTCAGCGCGACATTTTCTTTTTTCGCCAAAGCGAGCAATCCGTCGATGTCGTTCAACGCGACATCCGCATTGCGCACGCCCGGTTCGCGCGCCGTGCCCGCATTGCCGGGCGCGACGATGACTTCGCCGACGCGGTTGGATTGTTTGATCTTCCATGCCAGCGCATGTTCGCGGCCGCCGGAACCGATGACGAGTACTTTCACGGCGTCATTCTCTCGCGATCAATGCCGGAAATGCCGCACGCCGGTGAATACCATCGACATATCGTTTTCATTGGCGGCGGCGATCACTTCTTTGTCGCGCATCGATCCGCCGGGCTGGATCACGGCGCGAATGCCGTCGGCCGCCGCCGCATCGATGCCGTCGCGGAAGGGAAAAAAAGCGTCCGACGCCATGACGCTCCCGGTGACGTCGAGTTTGGCTTCGGCGGCTTTGATACTGGCGATCTTCGCGCTGATCACGCGGCTCATTTGCCCGGCGCCGATGCCGATGGTGCGTCCTTCGCGTGCATAGACGATGGCATTGGATTTGACGAACATCGCTACGTGCCAGGCGAACAACAAGTCGCGCAATTCGTTCGCATTCGGCACGCGTTTCGAGACGACTTTCAAGTCCGACAGCATCAGCGTATCGCGATCCGCATCCTGCACGAGCAATCCGCCGGCGATGCGCTTGTATTCGAGCGTGTATGCCGCGTGCTCCGGCCACATGCCGGACGCAAGAACGCGCACATTGGGCTTTGTGGAAAACGCGGCGAGTGCGGCGCCGTCAACGTCCGGCGCGACGACGACTTCGACGAATTGCTTTTCCACGATCGCGCGCGCGGTTTTTTCGTCGAGCGGGTGATTGAACGCGATGATGCCGCCGAATGCCGACACCGGATCGGTGCCGAACGCTTTTTCGTAAGCGTCGAGCGATGACGTGCCGATCGCCACGCCGCACGGGTTGGCGTGTTTGACGATGACGCACGCCGGCGTTTTTTCGAACGCCTTCACGCATTCCAACGCGGCGTCGGCGTCGGCGAGATTGTTGTACGACAATTCTTTGCCGGCGAGGATGCGTGCGTTCGCCACGTTGCCGGCGCTACGCGATTTGTCGAGATAGAGCGCCGCATTCTGATGCGGATTTTCACCGTAGCGCAGCACGGATTTTCGCGTGAAATCCAGGTGCAAGGTCGGCGGAAACTGATCCACTTGATCGTGCACGTCCCGCGCGCCCAGCCAATTGGCGACCATGCCGTCGTATTGCGCGGTGTGCGCGAACACTTTTGCGGCGAGCCGACGCCGGAAACCCAGCGTGGTGCCGCCGTCGTCGCGCAATGCTTCGAGCAGCGGCGCGTAATCGGCGGTATCGACGAGCGCCACGACGTGCGCGTGATTCTTCGCGGCCGCGCGCAGCATGGCGGGACCGCCAACGTCGATGTTTTCGATCGCGTCGTCCATCGTGCAATCCGGCGTCGCCGTCGTTTTCTCGAACGGATACAGGTTGACGACGAGCAAGTCGATACCTTCGATGCCGTGCTCATTCATCACGTCGTCGTCCGTGCCGCGACGGCCCAGCAAACCACCGTGGATTTTCGGATGCAGCGTCTTGACGCGGCCATCCATCACTTCGGGAAATCCGGTGACTTCGCTCACGTCGCGCACGGGAATAGCGGCATCGCGCAACGCTTTCGCGGTGCCGCCGGTTGAAATCAACTCGATGCCGCGCGCGTGAAGATAGCTTGCGAAATCAACCAATCCGGATTTGTCGGATACGCTCAGCAAAGCGCGCAGGATCGGAACTATGCTGGAGTCGGACATCGAATTCCCCACAGGAAGCCATTCATTATATGCGCGCGGCTTCGGCGCGGCTTGCGATCAATCGGTCGACGAATCCAGTCCGCAGATCGCCAGTTTTTTGCGCAACGTCGCCCGGTTGATGCCGAGCGCGGCTGCCGCCACGCTCTTGTTGTCCTCGGCCCAGCGCAATACTTCGCCGAACAGCGCCGTCTCGACTTCGCGCAGCACGAGTTCGTAAACGCCATCCGGCATCTGCTCGTCCAGATCCGACAAATAGCGGCGCACCGCTCGCGCAACGCACTCGCGCAAAGCCGGTTGCAGCGTGGAATCGGATGCCGAATCGGCATGCGAAGAAGAGGCGTTCACGGCGGCGGTAAATTCTCGGGGGGCAGATTATTAGAACGTCTTCCGCCATTCGAACCGGACGCACAAAACGGTGTCGCGGCGGGGAAGCGATTCTACAGCAACTCAGACACCCGGGAAGAGCCGAGGATCAGAAAAACTTGAATTCGAATGCCACCGCGTTTTTGCCGGGGTCCGCCACTTCGAATACCAGCGCTGCCGTGCCGCCCGCTGCCAAGCCGTTGGAGACCGCGCGGCTGTCGTCGAGATATTCCTGCGGCGAAAAGCGCCGCATCGCGATACGGTTTTCGTCGAGATCCGACAGCGTGATTTCCACCGCTGGAAATGCCTGCGGAAAACTTCCGTCATTGCGCAGCGTGGCGGAAATGATCAACGCGTTCGCAACGGAAGGATGTGGACGGATATCGCGCGACAGAAGTTGCAGCGTCGCCGGATCGTGACGCAACGGCAAGCGGCAACCGATCGTGCCGCAGACGCGTTCGAGCAGTGGCCGTGCACGTGCGTCGTCGAGCAGCATCGCGCGTTCCGCATAACTGATTTGCGCAGCGAGCGAAAGCACGAGCACGCCGACGCCCAGTCGCCACGGCCAATTGCGCCGGAGCGGAGCAAGATGACGAATGCGCGCGAATGCCGGCGTCTGCACGTGCGGCGGCACGTGGCGTGCGGGCTTGTCGCGTCCGAGGCGGTCGTCCGGATCGAACAACGTGCCTTGCTGCTTTGTCGATGTCGGCCTCAGCGCCGGCACCGACAATTGCGGCAATGCGCCGTCGACGGCGATTTCGTCGAGACGATTGACGGGTTCCGGCGGCAACTGCTCCGTCAATGTGCGCAGTGCGTCGAATACCGCGGCGCAATGGCCGCAGCGGACGCTGCCATGGCCTTGCGACAACTCCGTCGCGCCGAGCTTGTAGATCGTCAGGCATTCCGGGCATTGCGAGTACATGCGGCCAGTTTAAAGCATCGCTCCGGCGCCGCGCAGCCGGAGCAATGCGGGCGATCAGTTGCTTTCGAATCCGTTGCGGAAAATCACGTCGCTGCAGATGTCGGCAGGCGCCGTGAGGTATGGCGTGGCCTCAATGCTGCCATCGGCGGACGCACCGCCGGCGGTATTCGGGCCGGTCGAAACGCCCCACCAGTTGCCCGCGAACAAATTCGGGTTCGGCACGCTGGAACCTTGCGCATACACCTGCACGCCGGTCGGATCGAGCATGCAGTTGCCGCTGGAATCGAGCGCCGGCAGATCGGCGATGGCGCCGCCGCTGTTGTTGATGAAACTCGCCGTGCTGCCGCTGCCGGTGCCGAACATATAGATTGACGTGCTCTGACCCGCGAACCAGTTGCGCGCGACGAGCGAATTCGCGTTCCCGGTCACCATTTGAAGTCCCGCGACGCCGTTGGGGATCGAGGCCGTGCCCGCGGCGTTGAGTCCGAAGTAGTTGCCGATCACGGCGTTGTCGTGCGTGCCGTTGAAGCCGTTGATCTGCACGCCGTAATAGCCGCTGCCCGAAATCACGTTGCGGGCCGACAAGACATTCTGCGTTCCGTCGTTGCCGATGATGTTGTGATAAACGCTCGCGTTGCTGCCGAGTTCGATGCCGATGCCGTTCGGGATGGCGAACGTGCCGCTGACGTCCGTGCCAATGTAGTTGCCCGCAACCTGGTTGCCGATCGCGCCGACCACCATGGCGATCGCGCCACTCGTGCCGCCGAAGCCGGAGATGATGTTGCGCATCAGGGCCGGATCGCCCACGCCGTCCCATCCCACGAAATTGCCGCTGGCCGGTCCCGGATTGGCGCTGATGTCGACACCGGAACTGCCGCCGGCGAGGGCTACTGTGCCGGCCACATCGGTGCCGATGTAGTTGCCGGAGATGCGGTTGCCGCTGAGTGCGTTGCCGCGCGTATCGACCTGTTCGTAGGAATTGCCCGACAGCAGATTGCGTTTGACGTACGGACCGGCGACGCCGTCGGAGCCGATCACGTTGTCCGAGCTGCTGTTGATGTCCACGGCGCGCAGGTTCGGCACGGCCGTCGTGCCGTTGACGTCGGTGCCGATTAAATTGCACTCGACATGGTTGCTGCCGCCCTGGTAGATGTTGATCGCCGCGTTGAAGTTGAACGCGTAGCCCTGGTTGTTGTTGAAGCCGTTGATGACGAGGCCGCGGATCGTGCTGCCGCTCGCGCCGGCGTTCAGCGTGAAACCATTGAACTGGCCGTTCGTCGACGTCACCTCGACGAGCAGCGCCGGCGGCCACGCCGTGCAATCGGCGCCCGACTGGCTGAGTCCGTCGATGATCGCGGGATTGTTCAGTTCGGGAAGCTGGCTGCCGACGGTGATCACGTTCACGTCGGAAATGAGCGGAAGCGCGAACTGCACCGCGGTCGGGCTGCCGGAACCGGAAAATGTGCAGCCGTTGCCGGATGCCTGCGAATTCACCGCGTTGAGCGCCTCACGCAACGTGCAAACGCCATCGTCGGCCACGGTATCGTCCGTGCTGTTGACGACGACGGTGCTCGTCGCGTTCGCATTCGCGGCAACGCCGCCGGCGAGGAGAGAAAGAACGAAAAGCGTACGGATAGTCATGCGGATTCCCCTGTAAGTGTGATGTCGGCAGGGATAGACGGACAAAGGGGCGATTTCCTATCACGCCGTTCGAATCGGCCGCCGCGAAGGGTTTACACTTTGTCAATGCTGACGCCGCAATCGCCGATCACCGAATTGCTGCATGCCTGGCGATCGGGCAACAACGAGGCGCTGCCGCCACTTACCGAACTGGTCTACGCCGAACTGCGCGGCATGGCCTGGCGCCGCCTGCGCGGAGCCGATGCCACGCTCAATCCCACCGCGCTTGTGCACGAGGCGTTCGTGCGGTTGTGCGAAAGCGATGTCGACTGGCGCGACCGCGCGCATTTCTTCGCGCTGGCCGCGCTGCACATGCGCAACGTGCTGGTCGATCACGCGCGCGCGCTGCAGGCGGAAAAGCGCGGCGGTGGGCTGATTCAAGTCACGCTCACCGGAATCGACGAGGCGCCGACGGAGAATACCGCCGACCTCGTCGCGCTCGACGACGCGCTGTGCCGCCTGGAAAGCGAAGACCCGCGCACCGGCAAGGTGATCGAGCTGACTTACTTCGGCGGACTCGGCCGCGACGAGATCGCGCACGTGCTCGACATTTCGGTGCCGACCGTCGATCGCAACCTGCGTTTCGGCCGCGCCTGGCTGCGGCGCGAACTGGCGGCGTGAATCCATGAGCGACATCCATCGCGTCCGCGAGATCTTCGATCGCGCCGCCGCTCTTGCGAAAGTCGAACGCATCGCCTATCTCACGCACGTGTGCGGCAGCGATGCCGAACTGCTCGCGGACGTCGCTTCGCTGCTCGCCTGCGACGACACGCAAGCCGACCCCATCGCCGCCAGCGTGGCAGCCACCGCGGCAAGCCATTTCGATTCAGTGCGGCCATGGATCGGGCAGCGCGTCGGCAACTATCGTGTCATCGAAGAGCTGGGCCGCGGCGGCATGGGCAGCGTGTATCTCGCCGAGCGCGCCGACCGCGAATACGAGCATCGCGTTGCGATCAAGGTGATACGAGGGTTTCCGTCAACCGACGCACTCGAACGTCTGCGTCGCGAACGGCAGGTGCTGGCGGGCCTGGTGCATCCGAACATTGCACGTCTGCTTGACGGTGGAACGACGGAAGAAGGACAGCCGTATCTCGTCATCGAGTACATCGACGGCACGACGCTGCCGCAATGGCTCGCCGAACGCCAGCCGCCGCTGCAGGAACGTCTGCGTCTCTTCGAGCAACTCTGTTTTGCCGTGCATCACGCGCATCAGAATTTGATCGTCCATCGCGATCTCAAGCCTGGCAACGTCATGGTGCGCGCCGACGGCGCGCCGGTGCTGCTCGATTTCGGCATCGCCAAGCTCACCGCGCCGCAATCCGACGGCATGGCCGCGACGTCGTTCCGCGCGTTCACCGAGGACTACGCGAGTCCGGAACAACTCAGCGGCGGCACAGTGACGACGGCAAGCGATATCTACGCACTCGGACTCATGCTTTACGAACTGCTGTGCGGCGAGTGCTACACGAAAGACAAACGCGCGCGACCGTGGCGGATGCACCGGCCCGCGCTCGTCGCCGCCGACTCACCGGAACCGTGGATTCGGCGCGAGTCGCGCCGGATTGCGGGCGATCTCGAACACATCGTGCGCCGTGCGCTCGCGGCAACCCCGGACGAGCGCTACAGCTCGGCGGCCAACTTCGCGCGCGACATCCAACGCTATCTCACGCGACAGCCGCTTGAAGCGGGGCCGGATCGTCTCGCCTACCGCGTGCGCAAATTCGTCGCGCGGCATCGCACCGCAGTCGCTGCGTCGATCGTCGGCCTTGCCGGGATCCTCGGCACGTCGGTGTGGCTGGCGATCGAACGCAATCGTGCCGCGCACGCCGAACGCCGCGCGCGGACAGAAGCGCAGACCGCCGAACAGGTCACTGGTTTTCTGCTCGCACTGTTCAAAAACGCCGCGCCGGAGAACACGCGCGGCCGCGACATCACTGCGCGCGAACTGCTCGATGCTGGCAGCGGATCGCTCGATCACGCGCTGGCCGATCAACCGTCCGTCCGCGCGCGGCTGCTGGCCGCGCTGGGCGAAATCTACGGCACCATCGGTTATCCGCAACGCAGCGCCGACATGCTCGGGCAATCGATCGCGCTGATGCGTGCGCAACGCGCCGATCCCTTGCGTCTGGCGGCTGCGCTCAACGAATCGTGCCGCGCGCTGCAGCAGATGTCGGATTTCCATCGCGCCGAAGCCGCTTGCCGCGAAGCGCTCTCGCTCCGCGAGGCGAATTTGCCGCCGGGTGCGGCCGAACTCGGACACACGCACGAAGCGCTCGGCGTCGTCGAACAATCCCTGGGCGACATGCGCGCAGCGAAAGCCGACTATCTGCGCGCGCTCGATATCTTTTCGCACGCTGGCGACGTGGAACGCGAAGGTCTTGCGTCCGCGCATCACGACTTGGGATTTCTCGCTTTTCACGAAGGCGATAACGCGACGGCTTTGTCCGAATACCGCAAGGCCTACGACATCAAGCAGGCGCTGTTCGGCGATGTGCATCCGAGCACGCTCAATTCGCTCAACATGATCGCGCAAACCGAACAGGCGCTCGGCGATCTGGATGCCGCACGCGCCGATTTCGAGAAAGTGCTGCGCCTGCGCGTGCAGGTGCTCGGCGCGGAGAGCAGCGTTGTCGCGCACACCGAAAACGATCTGGGTGCGCTGCTGCAGGATCAGGGCGATTTCACCGAAGCCGAGCGGCACTACCGGATTGCGTACACACTGCATGCGAAGCTGTCGCCCGACTCGCTCGACCTGGCCACCACCGCCAACAATCTCGGCACGCTGTACGAGGATCGCGGCGACTTCGAGGCGGCGGTCGCGATGTTCCGCGAATCGCTCGACATCCGCTCGCGCAAGTTCCAGGCGCCGCATCCGTCGTTGGCGCGGGCGCAACACAATTTCGCGCGCTGCCTGCTGGAGATGGGTCGGCCCAAAGAAGCGCGGCCGCTGCTCGATGCGGCGCTGGCGGCGCGCAAACAGATTGAAGGCATTCCCGCCGAACGGTTCGACAGTGAGCTGCTCGACGTCGACCTGCGGCTGGCCGGCGGCGACCCTGCCGGCGCCGAACGTGCGCTCGGCGAACTCAAGCCGCCGCAGGGTGCCGGCCAGTACCGCCGCCGCGCGCGTTATGCGGAGACCCAGGCCCGCATCGCCGCCGCGCATGGCAACTGGAGCGGCGCGCGCGACGCGGAGCATCAAGCCGGAAAATCGCTGGCCGAAAAGCTGACGCCCGCAAATCCTTTATGCGCGCAGGTTGCGGTGCGCGAGGCGCAATACGCCGCGAAAGCGCACGACGACGCGCACGCCGCGGAACTTGTGCGGTCTGCATTGCCTGTCTTGCGGCAGGAACTCGCGCCGATGGCGCCCGATCGGATCGCTGCCGAGAGACTCGCCGCCACGCTCGACGCGGCTAGCGCGAAACGGACCGTCGTCGAAATCCGCTGATCCGCACCCAGCCGTCCTGGATCACGGCGTCGAGCGCGTCGAACCATTCGGCGTAGCGTGTGAGCAATTCCGTATGTTGACCGTCGAGGATGCCGGAAATCGCGAACGATCCGCCCGGTTTCACGCAGCGCGCGAATTGCGGCGCGAGATCGTGCAGCGGACCGGCCAGGATGTTGGCGACCAGCACGTCGGCTTCGACCGGCGCGAAACGGCCAGGAGTATACAAATCCAGTTTTTCGGACACGCCATTGCGTTCCGCGTTGTCGCGGCTGGCGATGATCGCCTGTTCGTCGTTGTCGACACCGATAACGCGTGCAGCACCGAGTTTCAGTGCCGCGATGGCGAGAATGCCGGAGCCGCAACCGAAGTCGATGACCGTCTTGCCGCGCAGGTCGAGCGAATCGAGCCACGCGAGACACAGCGCCGTCGTTGGATGCGTGCCGGTGCCGAAGGCGAGGCCGGGATCAAGCCGCACGATCACATCGTCCGGATCGGGTGGCGGCTCGATGTTCCACGGATAAATCCACAAGCGCTTGCCGAATTGCATCGGCTTGAACGCATCCATCCACGCCCGCGTCCAGTCTTGATCGGCGATGTTGCGAAACGCGATCTGCTCCGGCACGACGTCCGGCACCAAATCGCTCAAGGCGTGGACGAGTCCGGCGCGATCCGCTTCGGCATCGAACAATGCCTGCAGGACGATCTCATTCCACATCGGCGTTTCGCCGACGCCGGGTTCGAAAATCGCGCGTTCGTCGGGTGTGTCGGCGTCGCTATCCTGCAGCGTGATCGCCAGCGCGCCGAGGTCTTCGAGCGCGGACTCGATCTGCGCCTGTCGGTTGGCGCTTACGGTCAACGAGAGTTCGAGCCACGGCATCGGTCTAGCCGATCGCGATGGTTTTCTCGCGCTGTTCGGCGATACGTTTTTCGAGATAGTGGATGTTCTGGCCGCCCGAATGGAATCCGACGTCGGCGATGATGCGTTGCTGCAGCGGAATATTCGTCTTGATGCCGTCGATGACGAGTTCGCCCAAGGCGATGCGCATGCGCGCGATGGCGGTGTCGCGGTCGCGCCCGTGCACGATGAGCTTGCCGATCATCGAGTCGTAGTTCGGCGGAATGCTGTAGCCGTCGTAGATGTGCGTGTCCATGCGCACGCCGGGACCGCCGGCGGCGAGGAAACGCTTGATTAGGCCGGGCGAGGGCATGAATGTGTCGGGATCTTCCGCGTTGATGCGGCATTCGATGGCGTGGCCGGTGATCTTGATATCGGATTGCTTTAACGACAATTTTTCGCCGGACGCGATCAGCAGTTGCTCGCGCACGAGATCGACGCCGGTGATCAGCTCCGTCACCGGATGTTCCACCTGGATGCGCGTATTCATTTCGATGAAATAAAAGCGGCCGTTCTCGAACAGGAATTCGAACGTGCCGGCGCCGCGATAGCCGATGCGATTGCACGCATCGACGCACACTTTGCCGATCTGTTCGCGCTGTTCGGCCGAGATACCGGGCGCAGGCGCTTCTTCCACCACTTTCTGATGACGGCGCTGCATCGAGCAATCGCGTTCGCCAAGATGGATCGCATTGCCTTGTCCGTCGGCCAAAACCTGGATTTCCACGTGACGTGGATTTTCCAGGAACTTCTCCATGTAGACCTGATCGTTGTTGAATGCGGCTTTCGCTTCCGATTTCGTCATCGACACGGCGTTGCTCAGATGCGCTTCCGTGTGCACCACGCGCATGCCGCGACCGCCGCCGCCGCCGGCCGCCTTGATGATGACGGGATAGCCGATCTCGCGCGCGACGCGGCCGTTTTCTATCGCGTCGTCGCCGAGCGGGCCGCCCGATCCCGGCACACACGGTACGCCGGCCGCTTTCATCGCCTTGATGGCGGACACTTTGTCGCCCATCAGGCGAATCACGTCCGCCGTCGGGCCGATGAAGATGAATCCGGATTGTTCGACGCGTTCGGCAAAGTCGGCGTTCTCGGCAAGAAATCCGTAGCCGGGATGGATCGCTTGCGCGTCCGTCACTTCCGCCGCCGAAATGATCGCCGGCACGTTGAGATAACTTTCCGCCGCAGGCGCAGGACCGATGCAAACGGATTCATCGGCCATGCCGACGTGTTTCAAATTGCGGTCGACAGTCGAATGCACGGCCACGGTCTTGATGCCCAGCGTATGGCACGCGCGCAGCACGCGCAGCGCGATTTCGCCGCGATTGGCGATAACGACTTTATCGAGCATCGCCATTTAGCCGATCACGAACAGCGGTTCATCGAACTCGACCGGCTGGCCGTTTTCGCCCAGCACCGCGAGAATCGTGCCCGCATGGTCGGCTTCGATCTGGTTGAACATTTTCATCGCTTCGATGATGCCGAGCGTGTCGCCGATTTTTACCGCCTGACCTATTTTCACGAACGGCGGCGAGTCGGGTTTTGCCGACGCATAGTAAGTACCGACCATCGGCGAACGCACGACGTGACCCGGCGGCAGGACGCTTTCGGCGGAGGCCGCAGGCATTGCGGACGCCGCAGTAGCCGTGGCACGTGCGGGCTCGGCATGCGCATGCGTCGCCGGCGCCATCGGCTGCGGCGCATACGCGCCCGTCGGCATGCGGCTCAGGCGCACGGATTCCTCGCCTTCCTTGATCTCCAGTTCGGAGAGATTCGATTCTTCGAGAATGTCGATCAGTTTTTTAATTTTGCGTAAATCCATATGTCCTCGCCCGGTCGATGCCGGATCGCGTTATTGAATGAAGTTCAGCGCGGCCGCGCGATTTTTTTCGGAGCGCGCTTCACGCTCCAGGTTTTATTAAGGCGTTCGATGGCGGCATCCAGCGCCAGCCGGTAGCTGGCCGCGCCGAAACCGGTGATCAACCCGATGGCGATGTCGGACAGATACGACGTCCGCCGAAAGGGCTCGCGCGCGAAAACGTTCGACAGGTGCAATTCGATAAAAGGAATCTGCACCGACAGGAACGCGTCACGCAGCGCGATGCTGGTATGCGTGAAGGCGCCGGGGTTGATCAGGATGATTTCGATTTTTTCGGCTTTCGCCCGATGGATGCGGTCGATCAGCGCGTGTTCGGCGTTCGATTGGAAGCTGACCGTCGCGTGGCCGGCCATTTTTGCCTGCTTCGCGAGCATCGCCTCGATGTCCGCCAGTGTCGCGTGGCCGTAGATCTCCGGTTCGCGCGTGCCGAGCAGGTTGAGATTGGGGCCGTGCAGTACGAGAATGGTAGCCATCGCGACCGGTGCTGCGGGCAGGAGGCCCGTTCAAGGGGGCGAAGTCTGCTCCCCGGGTCGCGGTTTGTCCAGTACGTTCGCAGCAGGAATGCCGAATTTGGCCGACGTTAGCCGAAGTTGATCGCTGTTTCAGTTCGCACGCGGCACGTTCGCGGTAAGCCAATCGGTCAGCGTCGCCGGCTCGAATCCGCCCATCTTCTGAGCAACGATGCGCCCGTCGCGTCCGATCAGAACGCTGTACGGAAACACCTCGCGCGTATCTCCGAATTGGATGGATGGGTTGTTCTTCTCGTCCGCCAGCAGGATCGGGAACGACACTGGCGTTTGCCGAAGATAATCTTTCACCGCGTCGGGATCGTCGACGGCGACGCCGACCACGTCGATCCCGGCGTTCGCACTTTCGCGATCGAGCAACGGCATTTCCTCCCGGCACGGACTGCACCAGCTCGCCCAGAAGTTGAGCAGCACGACTTTCCCGCGCCATTCGCTTAACCGGTGCTG
>DATAVJ010000151.1:0-12579 GCA_036267795.1 Rudaea sp. | reverse complement strand
CGACTTCGCCGGAATCGGCCGTCGCTACGTCGAAACGCAGCGCCGTCAGTTGATCGCGCAGCCATTCGCGTGCCTGCGAGCTGTCGTCGACCACCAGAATCTTCAAACCGATGAGCTGTTCGGGAATGAGCCGAAGCAGTTCCACCGGATTTTCCTGGTGCTTGAGCCCGATCTCGAAATGAAAGCAACTGCCGGCGCCGCGATGCGACGTGACGGAAATCACGCCGCCCATCTGCGCGACGAGGCGCTGCGAAATGGTCAATCCCAAACCGGTGCCGCCGAAGTTGCGCGTGGTCGAATGGTCGGCTTGCGAAAACGGTTGAAACAGTTTCTCCATCTGTTCGGTCGACATGCCGATGCCGGAGTCTTCCACGGAAAAGCGCAGGACGGTTTTTCCATTGCGGCTGGCGTTCTGGACATGTTCCACATAGAGCTGCACGAAGCCGGCCTGGGTGAACTTGATGGCATTGTTGACGAGATTGAGCAGCACCTGTCCGAGGCGCAGCGGATCGCCGACGAAATGATCCGATACGCCGGGCGCCGTGCCGACGACGAACTCCAGATTTTTTTCCGACGCTTTCAGCGTGAACAAATCGGTGACGTGCGAGAGCACGTCCGACAACGCGAACGGAACGGTTTCGAGCGCCAGCTTGCCGGCTTCGATTTTTGAAAAATCGAGAATATCGTTGAGGATGTTGAGCAGGTTTTGGCCCGCGTTGTTGATCTTCCGGAAATAGTCGTGCGCTTTCGCGGAAAGCCCGAGCCGCAAACCCAGGCCTGCAAAACCAAGCACGGCGTTCATCGGCGTGCGGATCTCATGACTCATGTTGGCGAGAAACACGCTCTTGGATTGCGTGGCGGCTTCAGCAGTTTTCCGGGCTTCTTCCAATTGTCTGTTGGCGACGACGAGCGAGGCCGTACGTTCTTTCACGGTTTGCTCGAGGACCTTGGAGGCACGCCGGATACGGTCGATGCGCCAGCGGCTGATCGTCGCACTCAACGTGATGACGGCGAAGCCATAAAGGACGATGGCCCACCACCGGCGCCACATTGGATGGCTGATCGAAAACCGCATCGAGATCGGTTCGGATTCCAGGCCGAAACCGTCGCGCGCATAGGCGTGGAACGCGTAGTCGCCGGCCGGCAATCGGCGGAAAACGCGGCGATTGTCGGGCGTCCATTCCGTGATCGGTTCGTCCAGTCCGGTAAGTTCGGTGCGATAGCGCGTCAACTTGTCGCGCTGAAAGGACAGCAGACTGAAATCGAATGCCAGATTGTTTTCATCCGCATCGAGAACTGCATTGTCGAGCAGTTGCTTTTGCGTTCCGTCCACACGCGCCGACAACATGCGGAACGGACGCGGCGTATGCGCCGCCATTTCTTCGCGGGGATCATAGAGCACGGCGCCTTCCACGCTGGCTGCCCAGATGCGGCCCTGATCGTCGACAAAGGCGCCGCGATTGAATTCGAGCGTCGGCAAGCCATCGTCGAGGCCGAAGTGTTCCGCATGCAAGCGGCCCAAATCGTCGGGCGCACCCGTATCCGGCGTCAGGCGAACAACGCCGTGTTTCCCGAACAGGTACAGGCGGCCTGATTTGTCGAACACCAGTCGCGAAATCGGTTCTGGAACCATGACGGATTCCGGAACTGCTTCGCATCGGAAGTCGTTGTCCAGATCGATCCGTGTCGCGCCGTTGCGGTTTGCGGCCCACAAGACATGGCTGTGCGATGGCGAACCGCGTTCCTTCAAGTCGAAAACGTCCTGCGCAGACAATCCGCAATGCTCCGGCAGCGAGTACCAGATACCGTCGGATCGATATCCGAGTCCGCTGCCGCCGACCCAGAAAAAACGTTTGTCGTCGGCGCTTCTCGTTTCTGTTATCGCGTAGACGCTTTCATCTCCCGACAGAATCGGTACGTCGCTAAGCGACCGCTTTTTGTCCGTCGCGTTGACGAGCCCGTGATGCGTGCCGAGCCATACGTCGGGACTTTCATCAGGATGAAAAATCGATTCGACGAAGGCGGTGGGCAAATCGTTCAAACGCAAGGTCGCGTCGCCGCTCGCGCCGGACCGCGTGACGAGCGCGCCGAAATCCGTTCCGAGCCATACGGCGCCATCGGCGTTCACGGCGGCGTTGATCACGGCCTGCCGATATGCTGGCGGAAGCCAGGATTCCCAATGTCCTTTATGCCAACGCACGGCGCCATCGGACGTTCCGATCCACTGCGTTCGCACGCCATCGGAAAATTCGAGTTCGCCCATGCCGTGAATGATGTGACTCGGCAATCCGTCGCGTTCGTCGAATGCTGACCAAACGCCGGCGTCACGCCTTGCGATGCCCGCATTCTGCATCCCGATCCAGAGGACCGGTGTGCGCAGATCCGTGTCGGTTTGGTAAAGCGCGCTCACGTAATCTTCGGGCAATCCATTCGCCCGGTTGCGCAGGGACCATGTGCCGTCGAGATTGACGTCCGCGATTCCGCTGACGAAGAAACCGACGTGAAGCACGTCGTTGCCTTCCGCATTGCGGCCCGGCAATAACGACGACACACCGTTCAAGCGGTCGTTTTCGGTTGCGTCGTAAGAGACGATACGTTGATGAGAAATGCGGACGAGGCCGAATCCGGTACCCACCCATAGATCTTTGCCGTCGTTTCCGCCCCACTGCGCGAGTGCGCGCACGGAAACCGATCCCAGCTCCTTCAAGAGGTGCCAATCGGCGCGAACGGGCGTCGCGTCGTCGATGCCGTCGATGCGGTATAGGGCCATCTATATTCGTGCCGACCCATAGGCATCGGCGATCGTCGAACGTGCCCACCAGTAAATCAGCCACTTGCAATCCACGGCCTGCGGTGATTTCCCGACAGCTCACAGGATCGCAGCGATACAGCGACTGCGACGTGCCGACATACGCCGCTTGCTGCCCCGATGCGGCGAACGCTTCGATATCTGTCTCCGATGCGCTTGCCGGCAATGCTTGCGCCGTGATCGAACCTCGCATGTACCGAAACAGACCGGCATTGTCCGTTCCGATCCATACGCTCCCGTCGTCCAGCGCAATCAGTTTCGAAACCACGGATGTCGCGTTGTTGTGCGGCAAGACAATCTTGTGCCATGCATGACCGTCGAACTGCGCAAGCCCGTTTTCCGTGCCCGCGTAGACGAAGCCGTCCTTGTCTTGCGCGAGCGCGTTGACCGTCGCTCCCGGCAGCCCGTCGGAACTCGAAAACCGGCGGTAGGCCGACCAGCGCAGTTGCGATTCGACAACCGGCGCGGGACCTTTGACGATCTCGTAGGACACTGCGTCGCGGCCGCAGCCGAACGCGAGAAATACCGGCGCAAGCCATCGCAGCAAAGACGGCCGTCTCATTTTATTGAGCGAGCGGATCATCGGCGGCAGCCGAGCAGCCGATGGCATTGGCGGCGCAACACCGAACGCCTCATCGCGCGGTTTCGGCCTGATCGGAAAACGCCTTCGCGATTTCGCGAAACTCATCTTGTATGCGCACGAACGAGTCGAGCACGTCGGGATCGAAATGGGTGCCGCGTCCCTGTTCCATCATGGTGACGGCCGTTTCGTGCGAGAAGGGCGCCTTGTAGCAGCGGCGCGAAATCAACGCGTCATACACATCGGCGACCGCCATCAAGCGCGCGGAAATCGGAATTTCATCGCCGGCGAGGCCCTCGGGATAGCCGGATCCGTCCCAATGCTCCTGATGCGAATAGGCGATCTCGCGCGCGAAACGCAGGAAGTCGCTGCTTTCGCCCAGCCGCGCTTCGACGGAGCGGATGGCGTCGCCGCCTCTCGTCGTGTGCTGTTTCACCGCCTCGAATTCCTCCACGGTGAGCGGACCGGCTTTCTTGAGAATGTGATCGGGAACGCTCACTTTGCCGATGTCGTGCAGCGGCGCGGACTTGAACAGCAGTTCGATGCTTTCGTCTGTCAATTCGTATTCGAAACGCGGGTGATTCTGCAGCGCCATCGCGAGCGACTTCACGTATCGCTGCGTGCGATAGATGTGATTGCCCGTTTCGTCGTCGCGCGTTTCGGCGAGGGCGGCCATCGCAGCGATCGTGGCGTCCTGGACTTTTGCCAGCTCCATCGTGCGCTGCCGCACCATGTCTTCCAGCCGCTCGTTGTGCGACAACAACGTACGCTGCGCGTTCACCAGTTTGAGATGTGTCGCGATGCGCGCCAGCACCACCGGTTGCGAAATCGGTTTGGTGATGTAGTCCACCGCACCGATGGCAAGGCCGTGCGCTTCTTCTTCCGGCTGGATCTTGCCGGTGATGAAAATGATCGGCGTGGCCGCGACATTCGGAAGCTGCTTGAGTGATTTGCACAGTTCGAAGCCGTCCATTTCCGGCATCACCACATCCATGAGGATGATGTCCGGTTGCGGCTGCCGCAACGCGGCTTTCATCGCGGCCGCGCCGCTGGTGGCGATTTTTGTCCGGTATTTGTCCTTGAGCGTTTCCGTGAGCAACAGCACACTGTCCGGACTGTCGTCCACAACCAGTACGATCGGCCGTTCCATCAGCGGTACGGCACGCGCTTGCGGTTCGTTCGGTTTCACCGTGAGCGCTATCTCATTCGCCTCTTCGGCTCCGACGGGCGGTGTTTCCAGGCGCCGAACCGTGGCATCCAAACGCACACCGCGTCCACGCACCGTCACGACACGCGCGCCGTACATGCCGAGCATGTCGCGCAAGCGGCCGATCAGTTTCGTGAGGGCTTCGTTCGATGCGATCTGGCGCGGCCAGATGTACTCGAACAGTTCGCGGCGCGGAATCATGACGCCGGGACGCTCGCACAATGCTTGCAGCAAGCGCAGCGGCAGCGTAGGTGCTTGCACTTCGCGTCCGTCGACAGTGAGCCGGGCGCGCGCCAGTTCGATGACGATGCGATCGAACGAATAGCCGAAAGGCGCCGGCCGATCCCGTGTGATATCCAATGTGACTCGTGCCATAGGAAGCCCCCAGTGACTCCGATAAGCGACGACAAGGTGACACCGTGCCGGACATCGGCAGTCGAATGTCACGGACTCGATGGTTAGTTTACGCAGGAACAGGACAAGCGCACGCCAATGTCCTGATCTTGTCCTGGTAATGTCCGATAACGAGGTCCCGACCAGCGCGCTCAGAGTCCTTGAGCTGTCCGCAAGATGTCGCTTTCGACGCATCGGATGTCGCTAGCATTTGCCCACTGAATTCACTTCGGAGTTGGCAAATGAAAAACACATCGAGCACGCAAGAAAATAACGCTGTTCTCTCGCAGGGAAACGACATGAAACCCGTGCCGCCCATCCATATCGAAGAAACGCCATGTGTCGTCATCGAGGCGGTCCGCATCGTTCACGAGTTCGCGCAACCGCGCACCATGCACGCCTGGTTGACGTAGCCATGAACAGAATTTATAGCGGACACTACTATTCGACGCCGCATTACGCGTCGCACGAGCCTTCGGCGACGATCTTCGGCGAGAAACCGCACGCCGTGCCGCGAGCGAGCGCACATATCCGCTCCGCCACCGCGCGCCGCACGTTGTTCCGTGATTCACGGAACAGCGGGCATCCGAATGCTATTGATGTACTCGGAACATCGGAGCAACACGTCACGGTAGGGACACATGAAAAGCGCGGGCTTGATTCTGGAAAAGATAGCGCGCATGACGCGCGCAATGCGCCTGAGGCGTCACGTACAAGCCGTCGCTGATGCCGTCGGCGCGATGTCGCCGGCGGAATTGCTTCAACTTCGCGATTTCATGGCATCGCTCGCCGCCGCGGCCGGCGACGACGCAAGTGAGCGCGGTGCCGAACCACGTTCGCATCGACCCGACGATATTCTGCACGCGCTGGGCGCCATGTCGATCGAGCGTCAGCTCAATTCCGATAGCGCGATCGTGCGAATCCGCTACATCGCGCGTTGGCTCATGCAGGCGATCCACCTCACCGTCGGCGTGGATGATCCAGGCGTGCGCGCGATCTATCGCAAAGCTGTTGCGATCGTGCGTGTCGTGCAGAGTACGTCGGCGCCGTCGACCCAGCGCTCGTGGTTCATAGCACGCGACAAGAAAGCGTCGTAGGCGTCTCCGCGGCGGCGAACGGCGCCGTTACTTGACCGGTTTCGCCATCCGCAACAATTCTGTACCGAAACCGCGGCGTTCGTAGAATGCACGCGCGCGCTCATTGCCCGGGAAAACGGCCAAGGTGACGTGACGGCAACGATGTTGCCTGGCCCATCGTTCGGCATATGCGATCAACACACTGCCGACGCCGCTGCCTTCGCAATCCGGCGCAACCACGATGTCGCTGATGTGGCAGTTGAGTGCGCCGGTGAAGAAATCCTTTTGCGTCTGCAGATGCAGAAATCCGGTGCGTTCGCCGTCTCCGTTCTCGGCGACGAACAGGTGCGATGCCGCCGGCAGCTCGCGCAGATGACGCTCGATGTCCGCGCGAATTCCGTTCAACGTTTCGGTACGCTTGCGCCACGCCGGCAGTTCGAAACCGACGAAGCGTTCTGCCAGGGAAAGAATAAATTCATCGTCGTCCGCGTGCGCCAGCCGGACGTGCGTCGAAGATGCGGGAGTTTCGTCATTCATGACGGCGATCGGCGTTCGAGCAGTTTACAAAGTCGATTCTAAGGTGTTTTTGCGTGATAGTAACCGCGGCTTTCGTCCGGCCTTCTATCCGAAATGCGCGTCGGGCATCGCCATCAGGCTGTCGATGCCGGCGCGCGCCACGGCGGCATGCGTCTGCGTGCGCGGCAGGATGCGCGAAAAGTAAAAGCGCGCCGTCTCGCGCTTGGCGTCCTTGAAATCGTCGGATGCAGTGATCGATGCGGCAGTAGCGACACTGCGCGCCCAGAAATAGGCGAGGGCGACGTAGCCGGAGTAGAAAAGATAGTCGACGGACGCCGCGCCGATTTCGTCAGGATTTCCCAGTGCGCGTTTGCCGATTTCCTGCGTGAGATCCGCCCATTCCTTCGTCGCCACTGCCAGCGGCGCGATGAATTCCGCCAACGCCGCATTTTGCGCATTATCGTGGCAAAACGCGCTGATCTCTTCCAGGAAATGACGCAATCCGACGCCTTGCGTTTGCAGAATCTTGCGGCCGAGCAAATCCAGCGCCTGGATTTGCGTGGTGCCTTCGTAGATCGTCGTGATGCGCGAATCGCGCGCGAACTGTTCGATGCCGGTTTCGTGAACGTAACCATGGCCGCCGTAAATCTGCAGCGCGTGATTCGTGCATTCGATCGACGCTTCCGTGAGCAGTCCCTTCACGATCGGGATGATGAACGACAACAATTCATCGGCGCGCTTGCGTTCCGCTGCATCCGGCGACCGTTCGACCAAATCGACCAAGGTTGCCGCGTAGTAGCCGAGCACGCGTCCGCCTTCGGCGAACGCTTTCTGCGTGAGCAGCATGCGGCGGATGTCCGGATGCACGATGAGCGGATCGGCGGGTTTATCGGGAAACTTCGCACCCGCCATCGAGCGCATCTGCAAACGCGAGCGCGCGTAGTCGAGACTGTTCTGATACGCACGCTCGATCAGCGCAAGCCCCTGCAGGCCGACGGCGAGACGCGCCGTGTTCATCATGGTGAACATCGCCATCAACCCGCGGTTGGGCTGACCGATGAGCCAGCCTTCGGCGGCGTCGAAGTTCATCACGCACGTGGCCGAACCCTTGATGCCCATCTTGTGTTCGATGGCGCCGCACGCGAGCGAGTTGCGTTCGCGCATTTGTCCGTCTTTTCCGGTTTTATACTTTGGGACAATGAACAAAGATATACCTTTTGTTCCCGATGGTGCGTCGGGCAGGCGCGCCAGCACGAGATGCACGATGTTTTCGGTGAAATCGTGTTCGCCGGCCGTGATGAAGATCTTCGTGCCGCTGATTCGATACGTGCCGTCCACATTCGGTTCGGCTTTCGTCTTCAGCAAGCCCAGATCAGAGCCGCAATGCGGCTCCGTCAGGCACATCGTGCCGGTCCAGCGGCCCTCGATGATCGGCTTGAGGAAAACTTCGCGCTGCCATTCCTCGCCGTGCTGCTTCAGCGCTTCGGTCGCGCCGTGCGAAAGCAGGGGGTATGTGCCCCACGACAGATTGGCCGAATCGATCATCTCCTTCAGCGGCGCGCCGATGGATTCGGGAAGATGTTGTCCGCCGTATATTTCCGGCGCCGTGAGTCCGCCCCAGCCGCCGGCGATGTATTGCGCATAGGCTTCCTTGAAACCCTTCGGCGTGGTCACTGTCGCGGTGGCCTTGTCGAAGCGGCAGCCTTCCTCGTCGCCGACGGCATTCAGTGGTGCCAGCACCTGCTCGGAAAATTTCGCGGCCTCGTCGAGAACCGCATCGAGGATATCGCGCGTCGCATTTTCGCCGCCGGGAAGGCGCGCGTACTGCGACTCGGCCTTCAGCACGTCGAACAGCGCGAAGCGCATGTCCGCGAGCGGCGCTTTGTACAAACTCATGGCGATGATCCAGTGATGACGATCCGGTTCGGCTAGCGATACTGATTGGCGATGCCGGGTACAGGCGACAGCCGGCTCTTGTGTTCGAATTTGAAATCCTTGCTCGCCGCGGGAATCGTGATCGTTCCCTTCAACTCGTACGACGCGCCGCCGGGAAGTTTTACGTCCGTCGCCAGCGCCTTGCTCGCGTTCGGCAACGGCATCAACGTCGTATCGATGGTATCGGCATTTTCACCGGGAACATCCATGTCCGCATTGAGGGAAATGTCCGCAGCCGGCTCGCCGCCGACGCGCAGCGATGCTTTCACGTTGGTGTAGTGAACGGTCTTGTCGCTGAAGTTTTCCAGGCGGATCTGGATTTTCCAGCGGCCATCCGGAAGCACGTCGAGTTGCTGGATGCTCGCGTTGGGCGGGTTGATGGGATGTGTGGGGCCGCCGCAGCCGGACAAAAGCAAAAGAGCAACGACGGCGATTTTCGAATGCAGGCGCATGGGCGATTCCGTGGGTCAGTCTCTACATTAGCCAAAACTTGCGGCGCGCGAAAGCCGGATACGCATGTTTCCGCGCCGGCACGCGAAAGAGCAATGTCCGACAAGTGTCCTGTTTCTGTCCGTTTGGGCGATTGTTTTGCGCTTATAACTAACCTCGACGTTGCGGCAGGACGATCGCAATCGCCAAAGTCGAACTTGCTAGCAAAGGATACGTCGGCAAGTTCCCACAAGGGGTACTTGGTCATGAAACTGATTCAACGTTCCAAACTCGTGGCATTCGCGGCGCTTTGCTCACTCGGTGTTTCATCGGCAAACGGAGCGACATTTGAAAACGGTGTCAATTTGAACGGTTTTACGATGAACGGTGTGAATCTCAACGGCGTCAATCTCAACGGCATCGGCTTCAACGGCATCGGCTTCAACGGTATCGGCTTCAACGGTATCGGCTTCAACGGTATTGGCTTTAACGGGGCTTCCAGAACAGCGACGGCATCTCAACTGAAGTCGCTCGCCTCGCAATCGTTGCTGTGACTAGTCGCAAAACACCGTAAGCGAACAGGGCGCGACTTCGCTCGACGCGAAGTCTCGCCCAATCACCCGCAGCGGCGACGGCATCAAGGGGGAAATCCGTGCGACTTCGCGACGTATGCATTGGCTTGGGCATACTTTGCCCATCGCTGACATGGGCCGATGCCACGCCAGGTGCCGCGCCGCCGCTGCGGCCGGGAAGCCGTCTCGAATCGACTGCGTACGACGTGATCTGCTGAAGTACATCATTCGCTGTGCGATGCCGCATGGGACTTCCATCGACGTCGCAAATGGCGACGAACCTCAGATCGCCGAAGGCGCGTTCGGTCTGGCGCCGGATTGGTCGAAAGCGCCGCTGTCGCCGGAAGGTCGACGTTGGGTAAGCGCATGCGTGCTCGGCTTCGTCAATGCGCTCGGCGAACATGTGCTTATTTCCATGCGCGGCGGAAATCCCAATCTGCGCGCGACCGTCACCGCGGACGAGCGCAAAGATTTCACGTTCCAGGAAGCGGCGTTCTACGGCGATATTTTTTCTGAGATGCCGACCGCCTACGTGTGTCGCGGACGAGGCGGACCGGTCACGAGTTCCTCGCGCGCAAAGCGGTTGTGCAGCGACCCGTCGGCGCGGCCCGGCGTCTCGCAGTGCGACATGATCATCACCGGCAACTGCGCAGACGTATGCGCGAAGGAAGATCCGATCGACCATGCGTATAGCGGATGTCGCAGCGCGGATCGAACATACGACGAAGTCGTGACCGTGTTTTTGCCGGTCGATCCGTGACGCGGCGAAAAATGGCGTCGGCGTTTCGTCTTCCCAATGTCGCCCAGCGAATCGCCGGTTTGATGTTGTACGCGTCTGCGTTCATGACTGCACCGGCATTTGCCGCAGAAATTCACGCGCATGCGTTGACTGACGATACCGAGGAAAGTCCGACCGACGACCCTGTTTGGGCGTTGGCCGAGCCGCAGCCGCTGGTGCAGCGCGCGCCGGTTCCGAACGCAGCTACCGAATTCGCGACGAGTGTCCGCGTCCTTGCGTCGGCGCATCATCTTTATCTTCGCGTGCAATGTACGGATCCGCAGCTCGATCGTGCGGTTGGCAGCAGTGTCGTTTTCGACGGCGACCAGACATTCGACGATCACGTCACGGTTGTCCTGGATACCTTCGGCCGCCATCGAACGGCGTACGAATTCGATGTGAATGTCGCCGGCAGCCGAACCGATGGAACCCTTTCACCATCGGCGATTCTTACCAGCTTCGACTGGAATGGCGATTGGCGCGCCAACATAACGTCTAGCACGGACGGCTGGGTCGCCTACATCGCTATCGACACGCGCAGTTTGCGTTTTCCGAGCGATGCACCGCATTGGGGTTTGAACGTCGCGCGTTACATTCCACGCCAACAGTTGACGTTGCAGTGGAGCGGCATTTCGCTCGACGCATCCGTCACTGACTTGTCGCGGATGGGCGCATTGCTCGGCGTGGAGGCGATCGAACCGTCGTCGGGCTGGCAAGTCTCGCCGTATGCGTTGGCGCGCTATTCCAATCTCGGCGCCGGTGCCGCGCAGGGCGGCGTCGATGTGCGTTACGCGATCAGCCCGGAGTTGGCGGCGTCGTTCACGGTGAATCCGGATTTCGCGGAAGCAGAAGTCGACGCCCAACAGATCAACCTTACGCCGTACGCGTTATTCCAACCTGAGAAGCGCGCGTTCTTTCTGGACGGATCGAACCAGTTCACGTTCGCATCGGGCTTGGGCTATATGTTCATTCCGTTTTATTCGCGCACGATGGGACTCGTCGACGGCTATCCGGTGCGCATCGACGATGGCGTGAAGATCGTCGGGCAAACGGGGCCGTGGTCGATCGGCGCCTTGGGCGTGCACAGCGGTAATTCCGCCGTGAGCGATCCGGCCAATCTGTTTGTCGGCCGTCTTGCCTACGACGTCGACGATCACTTGCGCATCGGTACCCTGGTAACGGACGGCGACCCGTCCGGTCGCGCGCGCAATCGTTTCGAAGGCGTCGATGCGGTGTGGCGAACGGCGTCATTCATGGGCGACAAGAACCTCAACGTCTCCGGTTGGGCGGCAAGCTCATCCGGCAATGCGTTGCCTGGCCGTCACGACGGATTCGGCATGTATATCGATTATCCGAACGATCTCTGGCGCTGGGTGATCAGCGCGCATCAGTTCGGCGAAGCGCTCGATCCCGCACTGGGATTTCTGCCGCGTCCCGGTACGCGCCAATACGATTTTTATCTCGGCCATTTTCCGCGGCCGACCAGTGAAAGCCTGCGTTGGATTCACCAGTTGTTCTACGAACTCGAACTCGAGCAGGCGGACGATCTGAGCGGCCGGACCGAATCGCGCAAACTGACGGTCACGCCGTTCAACATCCTGACCGATTCGGCCGAACATTTCGAATTCCATTGGGCGCCGCGCTACGAAAGTCTCGCGCAGCCATTCGCGATCACCGAGCATGTCACATTGCCGGCCGGCGACTACCATTTCGATCGCCTGCATTTCCAGGCGGAATCGTCCACCGCGCATCCGTTTCAGACGGGTATCCAACTCGAAACCGGTGGCTTCTACGACGGTTCGCTCGTGCAGGCGATTCCGTACGTCAAGTGGACGACGCCGAACGGCGCGTGGCATTTCGAATTCAACAACGAAACCGATCGCGCATCGCTGCGTGAAGGCCGCTTCATCCAACGCCTTTATCAGCTCAAGGCCAATTGCGTGTTCGCCGAGAATCTCGCGTTCTCGAGTTTCGCGCAGTTCGATACAGATACAAAGCGCGTGGGCACGAGCGCACAGCTGCGCTGGATGATTGCGCCGGAACGCGATCTGTTCTTCGTTTTCAATCATGCGGTCGCGGTGCCGCTGGCCGACGTCGCACCGTGGCGATTGCCCATCGACAACAGTTTGACGCTGAAGCTGCAGTGGAATTTCTATCTTTGAACCGCATCTCGTTCCGGCGAATGCCGCTCACACTTTGCTAGCATCGGTCCATGAAGAATGAATCGTCTGATATCCTCCGGCGCGTATTCGGCTACGCGTCGTTTCGCGAACATCAAAGCGCC
>DATAVJ010000150.1:0-1519 GCA_036267795.1 Rudaea sp. | reverse complement strand
TGCAGGAAATGCTGGCCGAACCGTTTTCGTGGGATGTGCGTTTCCATCATTTCGCGGCGGCAACGAAACTCGGTGGTGACGTTCGCAATTCATCCAGCAGCCATTCGCGAAACAACTTCACCGCGGGCCGTTGCGCGTGATGGTGCGGATAGACGAGATAACACGTCTGCGGCGACGGAATGCGCAGCTTGAACGGTGCGACCAGCGAACCGTTGCGCAATTTCTGCACGGCGAGCGAGCCGCGCGCGAGCACGGCGCCGCGGCCTTGAATCGCCGCCTGCAGCGCGAGTTCGGAATCGTTGAATACCGGTCCGCGTCGCGGTTCGGGCAAATTCACTCCGGCGGCCTCGAACCATGGCGTCCACGGCTGAACGCGGATGCGCAGAAGAGGCACGCGCGCGAGGTCTGCCGGCGTACGCACACGTTCGCTGCGGCGAAGTTTCGGACTCATCGTCGGAAAAACTTCGTCGTCGAACAATTTTTCGCTGATCAGTCCTTCGTAATTTCCGGAGCCGAAACGGATCGCGACATCAACGCCGTCGTTGCGGAAATCTGCGAGCGACGCAGAACTTTCCAGACGCAAATCGATGTGCGGATAGCGATCGAGAAAATCGCCGATCTTAAGCACCAGCCACGCCGACGCGAAGGAGGGCAAGCAGCTGATCGTGATGGCGTTGCTGCTGTCGCTGCCGCGCACGCGTTCGACGGCGGCGGCCAGCGAGTCCAGCGTCGCGCGCACGTCGAGCGCGAGCTGGCGTCCTGTGTCGGTGGCACGCATCTGGCGTCCGGCGCGTTCGAGCAAGCGCGTGCCCAGCGATTCCTCGAGCGCATGGATCTGATGACTCACGGCGCTGTGCGTCAGGTTCAACTCCGACGCGGCGCGCGTGTAGTTCTCGTGGCGCACGGCAGCTTCCAGTACGCGCAGCGAACGCAGGGGCGGCAATCGGTGCCACGGATTCAAAGCAGGCTCTTCATTGTGAATTCCGCTCACAGTTCGGACGAGAAAATAACGATTTTCCGGCGTTTGCGCCAGCGTTACGATCACACATCGTCGTGATTCGACAGTGTGTGGACCTTTCCCTTGAATGCAAATTCCCCATGAATGCAAAAACGCTGACTCAACTGATTCTCCTGAGCATGATCTGGGGTAGCTCCTTCATGTTCCAGCGCATCACGGTGCCTGCGCTCGGCGCCGGCGTCACTGCTGCAGGGCGCGTGCTGCTGGCGGCGCTCGCGTTGCTGGCGTTGCTCGCCGCAACCGGCAGAAAGACCGATTTTCGCGCGCGTTGGCGCGACTACCTGCTGGTCGGCATCGGCGGCGCGGCGTTGCCGTTCGTGGCCTTCGCATTCGCGGCGTATTGGCTGCCGGCGGGATACTCGGCGGTATTGAACGCGACGGTGCCGCTGTTCACCGTCCTGATTGGATGGGTCGGCGGGCCGCGTCCGTCCACATCGAAGCTGACCGGTGTGGTCGTCGGCGTGGTCGGCGTCGTGACGCTTGCGCGTTTCGGTACCGTCA
>DATAVJ010000149.1:0-6664 GCA_036267795.1 Rudaea sp. | reverse complement strand
CAGTACCTGCCGACCAGTTCGCTCACCTCGAACAACTTCGCGACCAACGAGCCGATCGAACTGAACTACACCAATCCGCCGTCGGGACAGAAGCAGGTGCAGTACGTCATCGCCCGCGCCAATGTTCCCGCCACGGGTCCGGGCGCCACGCATGTTCGGTACTCGCTGCCTGGCAACGGCCTGTCCGGCTATGGACCGGCGGAATACTTCGCCTACAACACCGTCACCACCGGCGGCCATGCGATGGCCGAAGGCAGCAACGGTACGGCTGCGTACAGCGTGTTCCGTCCGAGCTTGCCGGAAACATTCACGTCGCCTGGTCCGGTGCGGATCTACTTCGATGATCAGGGCAATCGTCTTCCGCTGCCGACCGTGCGTCGCCAGCCCCGTGTTGCGACCGCCGATGCGGCCAATGTCTCGTCGAACATGAACGGGTACTTCGCCGGTGACGCGAGCTCTGACTACGACAGCGACGGCAATTTCTCCGGCACCAGCGCGGCAGGTCCGCATGCGGCGGCAATCGCCGCACTGGTATTGGAAGCGCACGGCGGCCACCACAGCCTTACGCCGACGCAGATGACCACGCTGCTCGAACACAGCACGTTCGCGCACGACCTCGATCCTTCGTACGCCAGCGGCTTCGCGCGCACCAGCACGGGCGAGACGATTACCGTTACGATCGCCAGTGACGGCAGCGGCCCGAGCGCTGCCGGCTCGATAGGAGTGACAGGCACGGGCGGCGCCGACGCGAATTCGATCACGGTCAAGTACACCGGTTCCGGCAACCTGAACTCGATCACGTTCAATCCGCAGGGTGATGCAGCGGACGGCGGCAACGTTTCCGGCGGCAGTAGCGGCTATCAAGACTCCGCGTCGCAAATAACGTACTTCGAGAACAACTCGCCGGGAATAGTATTCGCGCCAGTGCAGTTGCCGCTCACGGTTGGCTCGGCATCGACGGTACTCTCCGGATCGGTGACACCGACGTTCTCCAATCTCGCGCCGGCGCCGTCGAACGGCACCACGCAATACTGGACGATGGGCCTGGGCTTCGACGCCAGCTTCACAACTGGAAACGCGCTCCGCTTCACCGTGGGTCGCGCCGTCCAGCATTCCTCGGCAGTCGGCACGCTGAACGCGCCCATCAACGGCACGACGTCAACAAGCTATCTCGGCGACTTGCTCGGCGGCGGCGTCACCTTGCCGCGCGGTTCGATCAACTTGAACGGCATGTCCTTCAGCGGCACGACCGCTGCAGGTACGTTCACGGGCGTGATCCGCAACCGTCTCGGCAGCGGCTACTCGCCGGTCGACGGCTACGGCTTCATCAACGCACAACAAGCCGTGTTGCAGGCCGCGCCATGAGAACTGACGCCAACAATACCGATTTGCAGGCGAATGCGGCTTCGTCCGCTTCGCCGCCTGCTCGCAACATCTTCGGGGAAAGAAACATGCACTACGCAAAATCATTGGGTACATTGGCGGCCGTCGTGCTGACGGCGCTCGCCGGAACGGCGCAGGCGGCGACGTCATGCGTGACGCAAAACTTCGACACGGTGACGTCGCCCGCGCTGCCTGCCGGCTGGACCACGACCACGGCTACCGGGTCGCCGGCCACGACCGGTTGGGTAACGCGATCGGTGGGCTACACCGATTCCGGCGCGAACGCCGCCTGGATCGACGATGCCAACGATTTCGCCGACATCGCGCTCGTATCGGATACGCGAGCGGTCACGGTAACGAGCGGTGCATCGATCACGTTCCGTCAGAGCTATACATTGTGGTCGCCGGACATACTTCCGTTGCTCAACCATGCGTTCAACGGCGGTGTGCTGGAAGTGTCGCTGAACGGCGGCGCCTTCGCGGACATCACGTCCGTGTCCGGCGGCTCGATCAGCGTAGGTACGTACAATGCCACGCTCGACACCTCGGAGCTCAATCCACTGGCCCCCACGGCTACCGCCCGCAAAGTCTGGAGCGGCAACTCGAACGGCTATGTCACCGCGACCGCCAATTTGCCGGCCAAAGTGGGAACCACGCCGGTGACGACGGCGGCATTCCGCTGGCGTCTGGGTACCGAAGGCGGCGGCCGCAACTACGACACGTATTCGGGTTGGTGGATCGACAGCATTTCGTTCGCCAAACTCACCGACGTGATTTTCGCCGACGATTTCGACGGTGACTGCAATTGATACATCGCGTTGATAAGCGAGAAGGGCCGCGAAAGCGGCCCTTTTTTTGTTTGCGATATTTGCGATGATGAATTTCCTTGCCGCGCAGCGACCCGCACGTGCCCGAGTTTCTTTCGACGACTGATACCAGCATAGACCGCATCATCGATCACTGCGGCGACGATGTGCGCATGGCGATGCCGCTCGGTCTCGGCAAGCCGAACGTACTGTTCAACGCCCTGTACGAACGCATCGTCGCCGATCCGCAAAAACGGCTGACGATCTACACCGCGCTATCGCTCGCGCGTCCGCACGTGCGCAACGATTTGGAAAAACGGTTCATCGGTCCATTCATGGATCGTCATCTCGGCGCGGATTATCCCGATCTCGCCTACGTCGCCGCACAGCAGGAGAACCGCCTCCCGAAGAACATCCGCGTTCACGAATTCTATTTGCAGTCCGGCGCGATGCTCGGCGTAGGGCAATCGCAGCGCGACTACATCAGTATGAATTACACGCATGTCGCACGCGATGTCGTCGATTCGAACATCAACCTCGTTTTGCAGTTGATCGCGGTCCGCGACGATGCCGACGGGCGACGTTACAGTCTCGCGTGCAATCCCGATGTCACGGCCGAACTATTGGAAAAACTGGCGGCGGCGGGAAAGCCCAGGCCACTTGTCGTCGGCGTCGTGCATCCGGATTTGCCGTTCATCGGCAACGAGGCGATCGTCGCGCCGGATTTCTTCGATATCGTCCTCGATGACGGAACCTCGCGGCACACGCTGTTCGCGCTGGTGCGCGATCCTGTTTCGATCACCGAATACGCACTCGGCTTGCACGCGAGCACGCTCGTGCGCGACGGCGGCACGTTGCAGATCGGCATTGGCGCGCTGTCAGACGCGCTGGTGCAGGCGCTGCTCGTCCGTCATCAGCACAACGATGTATACGTGAAGGCGCTGAAAGCATTGCGCGTCGATGAGAAATTGACCGAAAAAATCGGCGGCGCCGCACCGTTCACGCGCGGTCTTTACGGCGCGAGCGAAATGGTGATGGACGGGTTCATGCAGCTCGCCGAGGCCGGCATTCTTTCGCGGCTTGTGTATGACGATCTCGCTATCGAAACCGCGCTCGCTCGTGGCGATATTTCGGATGTTCTGCCGGACGACGCATTCGCTCGGATGCGTGCCAACGGCGTATTGCCGGATCGCGTCGACGCACGCGAACTGGCGCGGCTCAAAAAATTCGGGATCGTTCCCAACGACGCGGAATCGACGAATGATCGTTTGCGCTTTTCGGACGGAACAGAGTTGCCGTTGGATTTGCGAGACGAGTCTGCCGCGCCGGCCTGGAACCGGATGTTGTCAGGCCGCCGATTGAAAGACGGGCGCTATCTGCGCGGCGCGTTTTACCTGGGATCGAAAGATTTCTACGCGTGGTTGCGGAATCTCAGCGGCGCGGCTTTCGACGGACTGTCGATGACGCGCGTCTCGGACATCAATCAGATTTACGGCGGGCGTGAAACGCTGGATACGCTGCAGCGCCGCGATGCACGATTCTTCAACACCTGCATGATGGCGACAGCACTCGGGGCGGCGGTGTCGGACGCGCTCGACTCCGGGCAAGTCGTCAGCGGCGTCGGCGGACAGTACAACTTCGTGGCGATGGCGCACGCATTGGAGGGTGGACGGTCGATTCTGCTCTTGCGCAGCTCACGCAGCAGCAAAGGCGTGGACAGCTCGAATATTCTGTGGAACTACGGACACACGACCATTCCGCGGCATTTGCGCGATATCTATGTGACCGAATACGGCACCGCCGACCTGCGCGGGAAGTCCGATGAAGAATGCGCAATCGCGATGATGGCGATCAGCGATGCGCGGTTTGTGGACGATCTTGTCCGACACGCCAAGGCCGCGGGCAAGCTGCGCAGCGATTTCGCCGTTCCCGACCGATGGCGCGAGAACACGTCGCAACGCCTGCAGGGAGCGCTTGCGCCGATGCGGCAATGTTTTCCGACATTTCCGTTCGGAAGCGATTTCACACCGGACGAGCAGGCGCTTTTGCCGGCATTGCAGCGTCTGCAGTTGGCCTCCGCGACCAAGTCGCGATTGGCCGCGTTTTTGCTTACTTCCCTATGGAAAGGCCGCACGAGCAATGACATGCAGCCGCTGTTGCGGCGGCTCGGTCTCGATGCGCCCAAAACGTTGGGCGAACGTGTGCTGCGCCGCTTGCTTGCGGCGGCGCTGCGGACCTGACCGCTGCGCGACGGCAGACGAGGAGTATATTGGGGTGGGACAACATGTTTTTCAGTTTCCGGTTTTCGACATCCTGGGGTAGCCGATGAGTGCTTTATTTCAGCGGCTGGTGAACGGTTTTCCTGAGCGTCACATGCCGGCAAAAACGTCGTTCGCCACCGACGTGAAGTCGCTTCGCGCGTGGATTTCGCATTTGCCGATGGCCAATCCCACCGCGGTTTCACGTTTGTTGATGAGCGGCCTGCGCGAGATGAATCAGTTGCGCATTGATGCGGTTCAACGTCTCGAAGCGCTGGAATTATTGCGTCCGCAGGTGGCGCAAGTCGTCGCGAACCTCGGCAAACATGTTGCCGGCGACAGTTTTCCGCTGCCGCCCCAGAAACAGGCGATCGGCCAGCAGGCGCAGGATTTCGAACTGGAAATGGCGATCGGTTATTCGGCGGCTGCCTACGATCTTTGCGCGCCGGCCGGTGCCGTTCCATTCTTGCGTACGAAATCCGTTTCGCAGGCATTGACACGCGCCGTGCAACATCGAGGCGCTTTACTTTTTCAGGCCTATCTCAGCTATCAAGCGCCGCCGCAGGGCGTCTGGCAGAATTTGCACGATCTGTTTCGGTTCGCCGTCGCGGTCGGCGTCGACACGCGCAGCGTGATCGATCCCACGCAAGCGCAGCCGCCGAGCAGCGTGCGGCTTGCCTACATTCATGCGTTGTTGTTCGCGCTCGCCAATCCGTACCGGTTTACACAGCGCGAGAATGCGGAAATCCACGAACTGACGCGTATCTGGTGCGCGTTGTGCGATCTGCGCGAAGGGCGCGCGCCTGCCGGCGCTGTCGCCGTGCGCACGGACAACGATCAAAGTCCCGGCTATCTGCCGGAGGAACGCGAATTGCCGAGTGACGGACTCTGGGCGCTCGAGTTGAACGGACTGGTCCGTTCGCTCGAAGGTCAATTGGCCGCATTGCCGCCGGGCCTGAGCAAAACGCAATTTCGTTCGCGCGGCGGACCGACCGTTCACGCCGACATTTCTTTCGTCGAACGTTTGCTGTCCGCGTGGCGTCATGGCGCCGACCGCAGCCAGCAGCGCATCGCCGCCGGCCATACGTTGGACAGTGTGATCGGACTGCACGATCTGCATTATGTTCTCGCCGGCGACGTCGACTTCGACACTTTCCTGCGCAAGACGCGCGGTGTCGCGATCACGCTGCACGAGCGCGATCGCGTCGCTTCATGGGCTGCGGGCGGTGGCGGTGCGCCGGTTCGCGTCAAACACCTCGCGACCAAGGTTCTCGATCAAAGCCTCGGCGGTTACCGCTTGATGTGGGACAAAATCGAGGGGATGCGTGTTCGCGTCGGCGAACTGGTCGGGTTGGCTGCACGTGCGGATGATGGCGAATCGCAGGACTGGATGATCGGCGCCATTCGCTGGATGCGTGTGGAGACCGATGGATCGATGGATGCGGGCATCGAGTTGCTGGCACGGCGCGCAACACCGGCGGCGTTGCGCAGTTTCGACGACTCCGGCGCACCGAAAGCGGCCATGCGCGGTATCGTGCTCGAAGATTTGCGCGCGGTCGAAGGCGCAACGGCATTGTCGATCATGGCGCCGCAACTTTTCGACCGCAATGCGGAAGCTATCGAACTCACGCGGCCCGGCGATCCGTTCGCATGGCCGGCCGAGCCCACGGTGGAAACCGTGCGCCTGACGGAAGCGGTCGATGTGAATGGCGGTTATCTGCGGCTTTCCATCGCCATCGCTTCGAATTCCGATGCGGAACCTCAGCCGCCGCGGGCCGCTAACGACGATCCGGAGCATCACGAACTCGATTCGGCGTCCACGCAGGGATAAAATCGCGAGGTTGACCCTGCAGCACGGGCGACGCACCTTCGCCTGTATCCGAGTATTCGATGACCTCTGTGAACATCCCGACTTCGGCCGCACCGCGCCGACGTTCGATCGCTGTCGATATCGGCGGCGTGCGCGTGGGCGGCGACGCGCCGATCGTCGTGCAGTCGATGACGAACACCGACACTGCCGACGTGTCCGGCACGGCGAAGCAGACCGCAGAACTGGCGCGCGCCGGTTCGGAACTCGTTCGCATTACCGTCAATACCGTCGAAGCCGCGAAAGCGGTGCCGCGCATTCGCGAACGGCTGGACATGATGGGCGTCAACGTTCCGCTCATCGGCGACTTTCACTACAACGGACATCAGTTGCTGACGGCGGAACCTGCG
>DATAVJ010000148.1:0-56257 GCA_036267795.1 Rudaea sp. | reverse complement strand
GATTCGCGTCGATTCGCCTGTCGCTTCGCTCCAAACCACATCCTGATTGTGGGTTATCGATTGACCTATTTTGCGCATCGCTGCGTTCGGCTCGACGGCTTGCACATGCAATCCAGCCGACGCGAGCATCGCGCTCAGCCGCCCCGTTCCCGCGCCGATATCGATGGCCGTGGCGCCAAGCCCGACGCCGGTTTCGCGAAGTATCGTCGCCACCGTGTCGGCGGCGTAAGGAGCACGGTGATCGTAGTGTCGCGCGAGCGCCGAATAGTCCCACGCGAGTTCGCCGGCGGCCGCACTCATCCGGAAATTCCCAGCGTTCCGCTGTCGAAGTCGATAGCGACGCGTGTCGCTTGCAACAAGCGGCGAAAATTTTCGACGCCGTAGCCCAGCACCGCACCGCAACGCATTTCGCCGCAACGAATCGCCATGTGCGAATTGGGGCCGCCATACGCGGTGATGAGTGCAGTGGGCCGACGCGAGAATATCCAGTCGTAACCGGGATCGGCAGCCTCCATCGCGACGATGCTTCGCAGTGGCAACGATGACGGGTTCGTATGCGGACCGACTTCGAGGATGCGTCCCTCCACTACTCCGCGGCCCTGGAAATTAGGTACGCACGGCAAACAGCGCACCACGCGCAGATCGTCGTGGGCGTCGAGCAACGCAGGCAATCGCAACGATCGTTCCGCTTCGTGCCGTCGACGTGCGTGCGCCGCTATGCCGAGCAACTCAACCGTTCGTGTATCCGCGTCGAGAATTCGATCGACCGTAAGCCATGCCAGTGTGTCGCGGTCGAGTTCTTGGCATTTGCCGTGATCTGCGATTCGTTCCAGCAGCAACGAGACGGCGTGAGACAAAACGAATTTTCCGTACTCGCGCGCCTGCACGCTTTCGGCATAAAGACGCAAAAGATGTTCGGCACCGAAATCTATTCCGCTCTCGCGGCACAGCGCGTCGATATCCGCGCGCTCGGTGGCGGTCCATGCGAACGGCGCATGATGGCCGCGGATGCGCGGCGCTGTTGCGGAGAAAAACTTTTTCCCGCGCGCAGCGTACGTGGGCACGGAAATCTCAAAAGTGCCGGGACGCAAATGTCCGAACCGGCCAACCAGCATTTCTCCTTCGTCGCCGCAAGCGCCCAAAGAAGACCATGCATCGAGCAAATCTGCCACAACGGTTGGAATCCTCGCGCGCATCGTCGCGAGGCGCGCCGCGTCGAGTGCTCCGCGCCGAACGGCGGACCGCAGCAAGGCTTCGGCGGCGAAAGCCTGGCGTGCTACTTGTGCGAATGGGCGCGCAGCATGCACGCGAATGTGTTCGAGCAAGCGCGTCAACGCTCGTGGTGTGTCGATATTCGCACCTAGATCGCTGCGACATATTCGCAATCCGTCCAGGGTGAATTGCAATCGACTCGCGTCAAGACAAGCTTTCGTGACCGTCAGCAAACGTGCGCGGTAATCGCGCAACTCGGCGCGATCGAAGACATGCGGATACAACGCCAGATGCCGCCGCTCGAAATCGAAATCCACGATCGTGCTTGCAACGTCGAATTCCACTTTGTCGTGCAAGCCGGGGGCGTCGTGCAAGCGCGCCGACCAGGCATCGACGAGACGCGCTCCGCACGCCGCATCCAGTCCGGCGGGAAGCAGCGAATTGAAACTGAGCCGAACGTCCACGTACGGACGGCCGGCGAATTCACGCAACAGATCGCTTTTACCGATTTTGCGATAGCCGAAAGCCGACCTCGCCTCTCGCCAGCTTTCGCGCGATATCAAATAACGAAACAGCGACAGTGCAAGCGGCTTCGGATGCGCGCCGAGCAATTCAGCCGGATTCCAGTCCGGCATTTGGCCATACAAACGGCGGCTTCCGCACACGTCTGTTTCTTCATCGAACGCCAGTTCGCGCCGGACTTCCGCGCGAAGATGCGCCAATTCGCTCGACCGGAAAATTGTCGTGCTCCCTCGCAACACGATGGGCCGCACCTGCAACAAAACCGCGCCCGTACCGTTCAGCACCATCTCCGTTTCAAAGGGTTCGTCGATGATCCGTTCGACCTCCTGCAGTGCTCGCAACACCTCGCGGCAATCGTCATCGAGATCCGCAAACCCTTCGTTGCGGGCGACGTATATCGTCGTCACGGGCTGCGTTCCATTCGTGACTACCGTGCTATCCCTGCCGCCGCCAAAGCTCAGCACGTAGTAAGGCGCGAGATCTTCCATCATGTGCGTGGACGCGACGTAACAGGCGCGAACGTTGTCCACCATCGGCTGCACCAGGACACTGCAGGCGTCGTTCGTCATCGCGTACGAATGGAAAACGGCGTCGATCGCCCGCGCGAGGTTATCGGCAGAATGCCCGGCAACGTTCAATTCAGTTTTGAAATGACCGGCCTGCGACTGCGACAAATTGTCCTCATCGTCCGTATTGCTGCGCACTGCGAGGAATGGTTCGGTAAATCTTTCCCGGATCGCACAAATCGCATCCGCGCGATGCCGCGTCCAATGCGCAAATGTGATGACCATCGAATCCGGGACGCGCGACATTCGCAACACTGGCGCCAACCGCATCAATACGTCGGCTTTTCCCCGCCACGCCGCAGTGTTCGCGGCGTGGCGCTGCCAGCTTCGTTGTGGCGCGCGCGCGCTCATCTGCGAACGATTTCCCTTTTCGCGCGCGCAGCGGTTTCGACGAAATCGGCAAACAATATGTTGCGCGCCAATGGCGTTTGTCGCCGGCTATCGAATTCGGGATGCCATTGCAGTCCCACGACATAGCCCGGTCCGCGCCAGCGCACTGCTTCGACGAGACCGTCGCTACTCGTCGCATCGACCTGAAGGTCGCGTCCCAGCGTACGGATGCCCTGATGATGCGCCGAGTTCACGATTCCTTTCTCCGTACCATACAGACGATGAAGATAACCACCGCGTACGAGTTCGACGTCATGTTCGAGTTCGACATAGCGTTGCGGATCGGAGTGATTTTGCGCGCCTCGCAACTCCGACGGCAAATCCTGGTACAGCGAGCCGCCGAACGCGACGTTGATCAGCTGACAACCGCGACACAATCCCAGCACGGGTTTGCGAGCAGCGATGAAGCGATCGAGCAATGCGATTTCGAGTCGATCGTGCTCGGCGTCGCTCACGGTCGCCGCCAATTCACCGTACAGTTCGGGTGCGATATCGCGGCCGCCTTGCAGGATCAACGCATCGAATCGTTCCGTCCACGCGTCGAAACTGTCGACGACGCGCAGGGGCGGCAGCAGCCATGCCGATGCGCCAGCTTCGGTAACCGCATCGCTCAGCGCCGCCGACAACGTGAGCGCGTCCTGCCGCTGCGCACCTTGCGCATCGCTTCGTCCGCGCCAAAGCCGCGAGTTGACAGCTACGTTGATCATTCCAAAACAACACGACGCTGACGCCATTCAAGGCATGCGCCGCGTCGGTAGTGACAATTCCTTATGAGAGCAGGTTTCCGGGATTTGTGAGCAGGCGATCGAATCGAACCTACGTTAGCAGCTTGGAAAGGTGCAGTTCTACCGTCGACTTACACACGAACCGGCGCCACGGTACTTTTCAGCGATGCCCACAAATGCGCGGTCGCCAGACTTCGATACGGCGCAAAATCGCTCATCAGCCGCGCCGCTTGCCGTGTGTCGGGCCGCTGCGGCAATCGATACAGTCGTTCCAAGCCTGTCGCCAGCGCGCTGTCGCCGATGGGCGCAATGTCCGCGAAACCGAGCCGCAGCAGCATGTAGCGGGCTGTCCAGACGCCGATGCCGTGCTGCGCCGTGAGCGTTTTCTCCGCGGCGACGGCGGAGCCGTCGCGCAATCCCTCGATGTCGAGCCGCCCGCTTGCGACCGCCTGTGCGGCGTCGATCAGGTAGCGCGCCTTCGCGCGCGAAAATTGGCGGCCGGCGAGATCGCCGACGGAAAGCCGGGCCAATGCTTCGGGCGTCGGATGTGCGCGCATTGCGCCGATCGGCTGTCCCGCCAAACCGATCAGCACCTGACGCAACTTGCCTGCGAAACGCACGTTGATCTGTTGACCGACGATTCCCCAGCACAGTGCATCGAACGCGTTCGGCAATAACGGAAGACGCAGTCCGCGACGATCTCGCGCAAGCGCCGCATGCTGACGTTCGAACGCGCGCACATCGTGCGTGAGGCCGAGCATCGCGATCGCGCTTGCGTGCAATTCGGCAACACTGACGCGACTCAGTTTCGCGCCTGTGTGGATTTGCGCACGCACGTGCATCGGGTTCAAGGTGAGTTCGAGCACGGCCGCGCCGTCGGGTGTCGTGAGTGCTTTCCAGATTCGATTGCCTGCGCTGCGTTCGCTCACGCTTTCCGGATAGCGTGCGTGGTACGCGAGTATTTCCGTTGCGCGAAAGCCCCTCGGAAGAAGCAACGCGAAGCCGCGCGATGCAGCGAGTCTTCGGTAATCCTCAGGCGTCATGCGCATGCGCGCGCGGAACATCGTTGCGAACGCATCGACAGCCGCAAATCCGAGTTCGCCGGCGATGTCGTCGATGCTGCGCCGTGTCCGGATCAACGCGTGTGCCGCTTTGCGCACAGTGCGTTCCGAGAGCCACGCGTTGGGCGTGAGTTGCGCGTGATCGCGGCACACATCGTCGAGTTGCGCGATCGTCAGTCCGGCATGCTTGGCTAACGAGCGCACGCTGCGAATGGGAACGGAACCGTCGTCGACATCGCGTCGCATCCGTTCGAAAACGGCGACGTCATCGCGATTTTCGTAATAGCGATCGGGCCGGCATGTCCTGCAAGGCCGAAGACCGGCGGCCTTCGCCGCGGCTTCGGTGCTGAACACGCGAATGTCGTCGGATTTTTTCGCGCGCAGCGGGCACGAGGGCAAGTTGTAGATGCCCGACGACATCCATCCGATCACGAATGCGCCGTCGTAATGTCCGCGGCGGGCGAGCGCTTTGTCCCACGATGCGGGCAGGTGCTGCGTCATGCCCGTCATGGAATAGAACTGGCGCGTGAATTACAAGCCATGATTCGCGACGCGGGTGCGCCGATCAAAAAAAAGAGCCCGGGACAATGCCCGGGCTCTGAGTTGACGTGTTACTCGATGATGCTCGCCGCAGCGTCGGCGGCCATTACCTGATAGACCTCGAGCGTTTTCGCGCTGAGTTGCAACGTCGTCTCGGCCGATTGAGTTTCGAGCAATGCCTTCGTGCCGGTATCGCCCGCAAGGCCGATGACAACCGTCCCGCCGTTTTGCGCTGCCGTCCAGGTGCTCGCGCGCTCTACGCCCAGCAGATCGATCGACACCACCCGCACGCTCGGCTGCTTGCCGACGTTCAGCCGTTCGACGCGGAATCCGGAACCGTCCGGCGCACGCGCCTGCACCAGGACATCGACTGCATTCGCTCCGGCCGTGGCCGGCAACGTGAACGACAGCGACTGTCCCACGGCGAGCGGATGCATCATCGCGGTCAATGCCGGCGCCTGACTGGCGACCGCGGGTGCCAAATCCGAGCCGTCGGCGAAAGCGACGTCGAATCCATCGCGGAATATCACGATCGTATCGCTATCGGTGACCACGTACGGTGAGTTCGGATCGAATGATGTCGTCACATCGAAGGTGTTGTCCGCCGTGTCTTCGTCGGTATCGAAACTGATCGGCACACTCACGAGCCACGTCAGGCTGCGCGACACGGGGATCACGATGCCGCTGTCGACGAGCGGTCCGGTGCCCGATGCCGTGCAGCTCGCGCCGCCGTCGCCGCCGATGCAGGACCACTCCGTCGCGCCGGCCTCGAACGCGGACGACAGCGTTTCGTCGATGGCGATGTCGGTGGCGTCGTCCGGACCTGCGTTGCTGATCTTCAGCAGGTAATTGCGCAACTGGCCGACGCGGACATAGCCGTGGCCGTCGTCCACGGTAACGGTGAGTGCGGCCGAATTGACCGTGTCGGTATCGGTCGCCGAGTTATTTTCGGGCACAGGATCGTTGACGCCGGCAGGTGCGACGACGGTGGCGGTATCGCTCAGCGTGCCGCCCGCGGTGACGGCGAGAGAACAACTGGCCGTGTAGGTGATGCTGCCGCCCGATGGCAGATTGACGATGTCGTTGAGATTGCCGCTGCCGGATGCGGTGCATGTTCCGCCACCCGCGCCCACGCACGTCCACGTGCAGGTGGCGCCTGCCGGGAATGTGTCGGCGATCGTGGCGCCGGTTGCATTGCTCGGCCCGGCGTTGCTCGCCGTGATGGTGTACGTCACGTTGCCGTGCGGCGTGGTCGACGTAACACCGTCCGTGTTGGTGATGGCGAGATCGGCCGATGGCGTCAACGTGTCGTTGTCGGTCGCCGAGTTGTTGCCCGGCGTCGGATCCGTGACGCCGTCCGGCGCGGTTACCGTCGCGGTATTGCTCAGCGTTCCGGTGGCCGCAGCCGAAATCGTGCAACTGGCGGTATACGTCGTGCTTCCGCCGGACGGCAGATCGATCGTATCGCTGATGTTGCCGGCTCCAGATGCGGTGCACGTTCCGCCGGCGGTGCCCGCGCATGTCCAGGTGCATGTCAAGTTCGCGGGGAATGTATCGGCAATGGTCGCGCCTGTCGCCGAACTCGGGCCGGCATTGCTGGCGGTGATCGTATACGTGACGCTGCCGCCCGGCGTGGCGGATGTCACCCCGTCGGTCTTGGTGATGGCGAGGTCCGCGAAGCTCACGAGCGTATCGGTGTCGTTGGCCGAATTATTGGCTGGCGTTTCATCGTCGACGCCGGCCGGCGCCGTCACCGTCGCGGTATTGCTCAACGTACCGGTGGCCGTGGGCGAAATGGTGCAACTGGCCGTGTATGTCGTGCTGCCGCCGCTCGGCAAGTCGGCCAAATCGTCGATGTTGCCGCTGCCCGCCGCGGTGCACGTGCCGCCTCCTGTTCCCGTGCATGTCCATGTGCACGTCAAGCTCGCGGGGAACGTGTCGGCGACGGTGGCCCCGGTCACGTTATCGGGTCCGGCACTGCTGGCGGTGATGGTGTATGTGACGCTGCCGCCCGGCGTCGCGGTGGTAACTCCATCCGTCTTGGTAACGGATAGATCGGCGTGCAGCAAGAATGTCTCGCCGGGTTCGGCGAGCGTAAACAGTCCGAAGGTTCCGATGCCCGTCGCCGTCAGTGTGTTCGCAGCCGTGTTCGGAGTGCCGCCAAGATTCGTGTAGGTGGCTCCGTCCAGCCGATACAGCACGAGATTCGCTTCGGTCAGCGTTCCCGGCAAATCCGGATCCAAATAACTGAAGGTGAGGTCCGCCGACGTGATGTTCGGTGCGCTCACATTCCAATAGCGGTCGATCGCCTTATCGGTGGGGAAAATGTTCGGTGCCTGCGATTGCACGGACGCAACCGTTACGCTGGCGGGGAACGTGCCGGCGGTTGCATTCACGTTCACCGGTGTATAGCCGTTCGCCGTGCCGACTTCGAATGTCACGCTCGCCGCGGCGCCGAGAGACTTGCGCAGATTGCCGTCGACATAGCCATTCGTACGCGCTACCGCACCGACGATGAAATTGTTCGGACCGGTAACGAGGCGTCCGTTCGCAAGCGTGGTCGTTCCGATAACGGAAAGATCGGCATCGAGCGACAGCGTGTGCGTGGGGTCGTTTTCGTCGTACTGCAGGATGGCGAGTGTGCGCGCGGGATTGATTTCGGGTCCCGCAACGCGTGCACTGCCCGTGCGCAAATACAAAAGAATCTCGCCGCCGGTGCCGAGGTTGAACACCGGCGCAACATCGAACGTGCCCGCTGCGGTCGGCGTCGTGGTGTTGCCGATCTGAACGACCTCCGTCGTCGCTCCGCCGGTGCCGAGCGTGATGTGGTTCGAGTTTGTAACGCTGCCGGCGAAAAGATTGATTCGGTTGGTGATGAATTGATTCGTCGACGTAAATGTGAGTCCGGTGCTTTCGACCCACATGTCCGTGACTGGCGCGGTGGTAACGCCGGTCCCGGTGTAGGTCTGCAAACCTTGCCCATTGTCCAGCCAGATGAAGTTGCTGTTTGCGCCGCTGGAAGTCAACGTTCCGTTGTTCGTCACCGTCGATCCAACCATCAGGAATATCGCGTTGGCGGTGTTGAGGGTGTTACCGGCGTTGATGGTGATGTCCAGCGAGCTGTTGTTGAAGCTCACGGGGCTTGAGGTGAACGTCGCCGTATGGTTTGCGGACGTGTTCGTAATGACGAGGTTCGGAACGACGCCGCGAATGTTGAACGACTTGGCCGCTCCGGACGCCGCATTGCCCAACTGCAGCGTTCCGCCGGTGACGCTGGGGATTCCGTTGCCCGCCTGGTTGCGATAATCGATCGCCGACGCAGCCAGCTGAGCGACGATGGTACCGCCGCTGACATTGACCGACGAACTTACGGACGTGCCGAGATCGAAGCTGCCCAGCGTGGCCGACGTGTTGCCGATCGTGTTGACCGTAATCGTGCCGGCGCTTTGCGAATAGTTGATCACGTTGCCGGCCGCGGCGACGCCGAAACGACCGGTCGTATTTACGGTTCCGCCATCGACGACTACCGTCGAACCTGTGGAGAATCCCAACGCGTTGCCGGTAGTCGTGCCGATGTTGAACGTACCTTGGGAAACATGAAGCAACCCGTTCAAGGTCGAGCTGCCCGTTTGTCCGGCAACGGTGTAATTCGGATTGTTCAACCAGAATCCGACGTTGGTCGCAATGGTATAGGCGGCCGAAGTGAAGACGCGGCTCGTACCGCTGAACATGCCGGACAATTTCAATGTGCCGTTGGTGAGCGTAAGCCAGCCGCCGACCACGGTATCGGTGGTCACGCCGCGCACCGTGAAGTTCGACGGATTCAGTTCGAGAACATTCGTGTTGCTAGTGCCCTTGTTGATCGTCAGCAAACGGATATCGGTCGTCGCGCCGCTGCCGCCGAACGTGTTGTTCGCGGCGCCGGTGAATACGATTCCCGCGCCGGCGGTATCGGCGTTGGTCGAAAAATCCAGCGTTCCGTTATTCGTGAGATTGCCTGCGATGCTCAAACTGTGACCGGTCTGCGTACCGGCGGGGTTCGACTGCAACGTGCCGCCGTTTTGAACGGTGACATCGGTGCCGACCGTCAACGTCCGTGCGGTGGTCTGTTCGAACTGCAGCACACCGGGAACCGAGACGGAGTAAGCGACCGCCGCGGTGTCGATCGTCACGGTGGTGCCCGATGCGATGGTCACCGCATCGTTGATCGTCGGAACGTTGCCCGTCGACCAGACGACCGGATTGCTCCACTGGCCATCGCCGATGGATGTGTTCGGCGTCGGCGCCGCAGTCGCCTGCGAACCGCCGAGAGACGCCGTGTCGCCTTCGGAAACGGCATCCACCTGCCAGAAATAGCTGGTTGCGCCGAACAGGCCGGTCGCGACGAAGCTCGTCGCATTTTGCGCAGCCGTGTTGAGGAAAGTGTAGTTCACGCCATCCGTCGACACGTAAATGGCGTAACCCTGTTCGGTGGCGGAATCGGTCCAGTTGAGCGTCATTCCGGTTGCCGTGACGCCGGTGAAGGTCAACGGCCCGCCCGGTGCATCGACCGCAGGCGGCGTGAATGAAAACGAACGACGCGATCCATCGACCGCGGACGCAAGAACCGGAATGGGCCCGGCGGTATACGTGTTGTTGACCGGCGTAGCCGAGCCGCCATTAAATGTGGGAGCCGGCGTACCGCTTTGCGCCGCCGTGACGGAACCGACGGTGCCCACTGTGTTCGACGAGGAAAATCCAATCTGCGGACTCAACGAATTCGGATCGGCGGCGCCGTTCGCGCTCATCGACATCGATCCGTACACGCATTCGATCACGCCGGTGGTCTCGAACAAATGGACCTGATAGGTGAGGTCCGCAGTGCCACCGGTATTGAAATCCGCCTGCATGTTGAGCCATTCGATCGCCAGCTCACGATTCGGCGCAGTTCCGATGACTTTGTAATGCACCTTGCCATCGCCTGCGTGCGTGCGCTGATCGGCACCGTAGGCCGTAATGAGAGACTGTCCGGCTTGGGCGAGCGGATCGTAAAGCGTCGTGCTGATCACGGCTGGGCCGAAACGAAGCGAGCCGTTGGAGTTGACTGAAAAACGGTCTTGCCGAGCGCCTTGAAAAAAGAAATCGAAACCGATCAATGTCACGTTGGAGGCAACGTCGTCCTTATCGGCGATGATGAGCGTGCTCGTGCCGCTGCTCATGTCGACGAGCGACGCCGACGTACTCGTGGCGAACGCATAATTGTTCGCGACACTTATCAGATTGGGTCCACCGACGAACGGATTGTTCGCGCCGTTGGCAAAGCCGGCATCCTGTTTCACCGGATCGGCCTCGCCCATTGTCTTGACGCGGCTCTGCGCCATCTCCGCGCGCGCCGGCGGTACATCGGCCTGCGCATTGGCTTGCAATCCCGCGACACAGCCCATGGCCGCGACGAACGCGAACAGTCGATTCACATAGAAATGTTTGGTGCGCATCAAATCTCCCCTCACTCGATTTCAATCGAACGCAAACCCTGCGCGGTGTCGCGCGAGCGGTGCGTTCGTTGACAGGAAAACACGATAAGAATCCCCAGCATCCCGCAGCGCGAGGTCATGGCGACCCGCCCCCAAAGCGGTTGCGTCGAAAGTACACCCGCGTCGCCGGCCTGTCTATTGTTGAAAATGACAGTTGACGCGTAGCGAGAATCTTTTTGATAGCCACAGCGAATGTCGCAAAACCTGACGACGCGGCGTTTCTCGTCCACAAACTCACGCGAACCTGGGGGTTCGTTATGCGCTCGGTACGCCTACCCCTTGCTGCGGCATTGATTTCTGCCTTGAACGTTGCGCCGTTCGATGTGACGGCGAGCACGCTCGCCGTCAGCAATTGCAACGACTCGGGAACCGGCAGCCTGCGTTCGGCGATCACGTCGGCTGCGAACAACGACGTCATCGACATGACGCAACTCGACGTTGAGCGGATGCGAAGGTGGCTTCGAAGCGCTTGGAGACATCGTCAAGTTGCAAGACAGTTCGATTACCAACAGCACCGGAGGCATTACTGCCTACACCGCCGACCTGCGGGGCAGCACAGTCAGCGGTGTCGCGAACGAGGGTGTCGAGGCACCCGCTGGTATTGAACTTTATGACAGCACGATATCGGACAACGGGTTGGCGGGAATTTATGCAACGGAAACCGAATACTGTTACGACGTATTTCAGCCGAGTTCTTGACTGCCTCGCGCAGCGCGATCAACAACAATTACGGCGTCGACGCCGGAGGCCTCTCGGTCAGGTTCGTCACTCTCGTCAATACGACCGTCTCGTCGAATCGCGCCGGTTCGGGAACCAAACCCATCGGCGGGATCAACTCCATTACCAGTGCGCTGTATAACAGCACGATCGCCTTCAACTCCGGGAGACGCGGTGGGCGGCATCTATGCGCAGAGTGGAAACGTGGTCAGCTCCATCATCGCCGGCAACAATCGCTCGTCGGCAAGTTACGATCGAAACCTGTTCATCAAGAACAGCGCGACGTTCTCGAACAACATCATCGTCAGCTCCAACGTTCCGACCGGCGCGATCACGGCCGATCCGAAGCTGACACCGCTCGCCAATCACGGCGGTCTGGTACCGGCGCATGCGCTGCTGTCGACGAGTCCGGCGATCGGCGCAGGCAGCAACCCGATGAATTTGGACACCGACACGCGCGGCGCCGGATTCGCACGCGTCGTTGGGGCAAATCCGGATACCGGCGCTTACGAACGACAAATCAACGAAGACGAGATTTTCGGCAACGGACTTGACGGCGCGTAGTCGTCTGTCCGCATAAAACAACGTTGGCCGCAATTGTCGGCGAAACTTGGAGCGGGTGATGGGAATCGAACCCACGTTAGCAGCTTGGGAAGCTGCAGTTCTACCATTGAACTACACCCGCGCGAGGCCGATTACTGTACGGACTCATCCGATCGACGGCAATAATCTCTTCGGCCAAGCGCGCACGTGATATCTGCTGCGCGCTGAACGTTTTTCCGGTGCCGCATCGTCCGCGCCCATGGGCTAGTCGCCATTCAGCTTGGCTGCGCTTATATAGACGGCGTAGAGTGTCCGCTGGGGACAGCAATTCAATCGCCCGACCGCAACATGTTCGGATTCACTATCTCTCATCGTCTTTTCGCGTGACGCAAAGGAGCGCTCGCCATGCTTATGAATTTTCGTTTCGCCGTCCTTCTGGCCGGCGTGACACTGGGGTTCACTGTAATGGCGCAACCCGCGCCTGACGATCAAGCCCCGCCACCGGGTCAAGGCGGCGATCAATCCGACCAGGCCGATCCGCCGTCGCGCGTGGCGCGGCTGTCGTATCTCAAAGGCGCCGTGAGTTTCGTTCCGGCCGGCGAGAACGACTGGGTCGAGGCGCAGATGAATCGTCCGCTCATCACGGGCGACAAATTGTGGACCGACAACGGTGGGCGCGCCGAGCTCGAAATCGGTTCGGCGGCGGTCCGCATGGATCAGCAATCGAGTTTCGATTTCCTCAATCTCGACGACAACGCAGCGCAAATGGAATTGACGCAAGGCGCGATGAATTTGCGCGTGCGCCGTTTGTATGACGGACAAACCTACGAGATCGATACGCCGACGCTCGCGTTCGTCGTCAATCGCGTGGGGGAATTCCGCATCGACGTGCAGCCCGATGGGCAGACCACGATCGTATCCGTGATGCACGGCGGCGGCGATGTGTACGGCGAAGGCGGCGCGCGTTTCCACGTCGATGAAGGCCAATCGGTAAGCTTCAACGATCCGCAATTGCAGAATTATCAGAGCGCGGATCTGCCGCAGCCTGACGAGTTCGATCAATTCGCGTTGCAGCGCGATGCGCGTTGGGACAACGCGCCGTCGAAGCGTTATGTCGCCGAAGAAACCATCGGCTATCAGGATCTGGACGATTACGGCACATGGGCGAACGACGTTCCGGAATACGGCAACGTGTGGTATCCGTCGCAAGTCGACGTTGACTGGTCGCCGTATCACAGCGGTCATTGGGCGTGGGTCGGCGCGTACGGCTGGAGCTGGGTCGACGACGCACCGTGGGGTTTTGCGCCATTCCATTACGGCCGCTGGGCCTACGTCGGCAATCGCTGGGGCTGGTGCCCGGGTGAAATCGCCGTGCGCCCGATCTATGCGCCGGCACTGGTCGCGTTCGTCGGCGGCGGCGTAGCCATAGGCATCTCCAGCGGACCGATCGGCTGGTTCCCGCTCGGCTATCGCGATCCGTATTTTCCCGCATATCACGTGAGCCAGCGTTATTTCACGAACGTCAACATCTACAATTCGCGCGGCCTCAACGTGTCGCTGGTAGGCGGCTATTACGGCGGCTACCGCGGCGGTCACATCGACTATGCCGCCATCCATTACGCGAACCGCGGCGTGCGCGGTGCAGTCGTTGCCGTTCCTGCCGCGACGTTCGTGGGTGCGCGTTCTGTACGCGGCGCAGCCATTCGCGTCGACGAGCACACGTTCGCCAACGGCGGACGCGTATCGGGATTCGCTGCCGTCGCGCCGACTCGCGCGAGCCTGGTCAGTTCTCCCGCCGCGCATGCGGTTCCCGCGGCCGCGATCCGCAACCGACAGATCGTTGCCGCGACAAGGCCGCCGGCACCGGTCGCCTCATTCGCGACGCGTCAAGCCGTGCTTGCCAAGAACCCAGGCCAGCCGTTGGCGGTGCATGAACTGCACACCGCATCCGTCGGCGGAGCTGGCGGTGCTGCCGCCGCAGGCCGCGGAGCCAACGTTCACGTCGTCACGCAAGGCGGCGCGCCCATCCACACGACGGCCGCACCCGCGATCAAAGCGCACACAGTGGTCGGCAACCCGACCGGCAATCCGCGCGTTGCCGGCAACTCGTCGCTTCCCGCGGTTCAGCGCGGCGCGGCCAACGCAACGACAGGCCGCCCCGCCGCCGTGACAGGTGCGCAGGCTCAGCATTTCGACTCCTCGCGCTTCGCGCATCCGGCGACGACGACTGGCGGTGCCGCCGCAACAACAAACGGACAGGCGCAAACGATTCGCCCGACCAACACGATCCAGAATTCGCACACGACGACGAACAACAATCTGAGATCGAATACCACGACGAACAATAATCTGAAGTCGAATGCGACGACGAATGGTCAGACGCAAACGATTCGTCCGACCAATACGTTCCAGAATTCGCGTACGACGACGGGCGGCGCGGCGCAAACGATCAAGCCGACCGGTCAGACGCAGACGATCCGGCCGACCAACACGATCCAGAATTCGACGATTCAAAACTCGCATACCAAAGGATCGGGGAACGAGTATCACAAGGGCACGCCGCAAACGAATACGTATCATCCGGCGACGTCCACGTCGCAGTCGGCGCAGACGTACCATCAGCCGGTGCAGCAGGTTCAACCGCGGGCAGTGACGCCTCAGGTTCAACCTCACGCTCCAGCGCCGTCACGCGGTGGCAACAATAACGATCGCGGCGGGAACAAGGACAAAGACGACGACAAGAAGCACGGTCACTGAGTCATCGATGTCGAAGAACACGAACGCCCGGCCAGTCCGGGCGTTCGCATTTAAGTCGGCGCAATTTCAATTGCCGCGATGCTTAGCATGGAGCGTCGCAACAGGCTAAAATGCGCGGATGCCAGCGATCCATCTCAACGGAAAACCACACGCTGTAGGCGAGCGCGTCAGCGTTGCCGCACTGCTCGATGCCAATGGCTACGCGCGGCGCGCAGTCGCCGTGGAAATCAACCGCGAAATCGTGCCGAAGAGCACGCATGCGGATCGCCTGATCCGCGACGGCGACCGCATCGAGATCGTCGAAGCCATGGGCGGCGGCTGATGCGCCGCCGATCTTATACTTTGCGGCGGCTGATGCACCGCCAATTTTATACTTTGCGGCATACTATACAATGAATGCGCAGCCCAGAATCCCTCCGGCCACGATGCACGATCCGCTGATCGTCGCAGGCCGTGAATACACGTCGCGTCTTTTGACCGGCACCGGCAAGTTCAAGGATCTCGACGAAACGCGCCGTGCCTCCGAAGCGGCCGGCGCGCAGATCGTCACCGTCGCCATCCGCCGCGTCAACATCGGCCAGGACAAGAACGCGCCGAATTTGCTCGATGCGCTGCCGCCGCAACAATTCACCATCCTGCCCAACACGGCCGGCTGCTACACCGCCGACGACGCGATTCGCACCTGTCGGCTCGCGCGCGAACTGTTGAACGGACATTCGCTGGTGAAGCTCGAAGTGCTCGGCGATCAGAAAACATTGTTTCCCGATGTCGTGCAGACGCTGCAGGCGGCGGAAAAACTCGTCGCCGAAAATTTCCAGGTGATGGTGTATACGAGCGACGATCCGATTCTCGCCAAACGTCTGGAAGAAATCGGCTGCGTCGCCGTGATGCCGCTGGCCGCGCCGATCGGTTCCGGACTCGGCATCCAGAATCGCTGGAACATTCTGGAGATCGTCGAGAACGCGAAGGTGCCGATCATCGTCGATGCCGGCGTCGGCACGGCGTCCGATGCGGCCATCGCCATGGAACTCGGCTGCGACGGCGTGCTGATGAACACCGCCATCGCCGGCGCACGCGATCCCGTGTTGATGGCGCACGCGATGAAATGCGCGGTGCAAGCAGGACGCGCGGCATTTCTGGCCGGACGCATTCCGCGCAAACGCTACGCGGCGGCGTCAAGTCCGATTGACGGGACCGTAGGCTGATGCAAACGCGGCAATGCTTTGAAGCCCTCTCCTCCGAGCTTGCTCGAGGGAGAGGGTTGGGTGAGGGGGCGACGCCGGATTCAGCGCCGTGCATATGACAGGCGCTTCCCCGTCACCCCAGCCCTCTCTCCCCAGCAAGCTCGGGGGAAAGGGAGAAAACCACCGCCGCATCCGCAGTTTCGTTCTACGCCAAGGCCGCTTCACGCCCGCGCAGCAGCGCGCGTTCGCGGAACATTGGTCGCGCTACGGGCTCGATCCGAATGCATCGTCGCCGGATTGGCGCGCGCATTTCGGACGTACCGCGCCGCTCGTGCTCGAAATCGGTTTCGGCAACGGCGAGCAGTTGCTCTCGTCCGCGCAGAACGAACCCGGCAAGAACTTCGTCGGCATCGAAGTGCATCGGCCCGGCGTTGGACGTCTCATGAACGCCCTGGCTTTGCACAATGTCCACAATGTGCGTTTGTATAATCACGACGCAGTCGATGTTCTGGACCGGCTGTTCGGCACAGACTCGCTGGACGAGGTGCGTATCTACTTTCCCGATCCATGGCCGAAAAAGCGCCAGCAAAAACGCCGGCTGATCCAGCCTGCGTTCGTGGCGCTCGTCGCATCGCGCGTAAAACGCAGCGGAACATTCTGTCTGGCGACGGACTGGGAAGAATACGCCGCGCACATGCTCGCCACGATCGATGCGGACCCGGGCTGGCGCAATACGGCCGGCATCGGCAAATTTGCGCAACGCCAGCCGGACCGCATTGAAACGCACTTCGAAAAACGTGGCACGAGGCTGGGCCACGGCACATGGGATCTTGTCTATGAACGCGTTTGACGCCGCAACGCCGGGCCAATAAAAACAAATCGCCCCGATGAATCCCGGCCTGACACTCACTCACGACATGCTCCTCGTGCTTGGGCTGTTGGCGTTTACCGTGCTCATGCTCGTGCTCGAATGGATACGCGCCGATCTCATCGCGCTGCTGATCGTCGTTGTCATCGGCATCACGCGATTGATCCCCGTCGAGCAGTTGTTCGAGGGCTTCGCCGGTAACGCGGTGATCTCGCTGCTCGCCGTGATGATCATGGGCGCGGGTCTCGATCGAACGGGCGTGTTGAACAAAGCCGCGTCGTTCATTCTGCGGCTGTCGGGCGGCGTCGAGTCGCGATTGAGTTTCTTCATCAACGCGATGGCGGGGACGATGTCGTCGGTGATCCAAAGCCAGGCGCTGGCGGCATTGTTCCTGCCGGTCACCGGCCGCGTCAGCGCGCGCACCGGCGTGCCGCTCAGCCGATTGCTGCTGCCGATGGCGTTCTGCATTCTCGCCGGCACGAACACGACGATGATTTCGAATTCGCCGTTGATCCTGCTCAACGATCTCATCGCGAACGCCAATCGCAACCTGCCGCCGGGCGCGCAGACGATCGAACCGTTTTCGCTGTTTGCCATTGCGCCGATCGGTCTGCCGCTGCTGCTCGCGGGTCTGGGTTATTTCGCATTGTTCACGCGCAAATTGTTGCCGACGGACGAAGAAAGTCCGAACGTCACTCCCGGCCGAACCGAAACCTACTTCGCCGAAACCTACGGCATCGCCGGTGAAGTATTCGAGCTGACGGTGACCGGCGAAAGTCCGCTGGTCGGCATGAGCATCGGCGAAGCCGAGGCACTGCGCGGCGCGCCGTTGATGCTGGCGATCAAGAACGGCGACGAAACCCGGCTCGCGCCGCCGGGAGACACGATGATCTGGGTCGGCACCGTATTGGGCGCGCTGGGCAAGCGCGATCAGGTCAACGAATTCGCGAACCTGAATCTGCTGCGCGTGCAAAGCCGCTTGAGCAATTTTCGCGACATGTTCAATCCGAACCGCGCCGGTATTGCCGAAGCGGTGATTCCGCCGACGTCGCGTTTCGTCAAGAAAGCCGTCGGCGAGTTGCGCCTGCGCAAACGCTTCGGCATCAGCGTGCTCGCCGTGTATCGCGGCGAAGAAGTGTTTCGCGAAGACGTGCGCAAGACGGCATTGCGCGCCGGCGATACGCTCGTGCTGCACGGATTCTGGCGCGACCTCGCGCTGGCGCAGGACGAACGCGACGTCGTCATCGTCACCGACTATCCGAAAGAAGAACACCGCCCCGGAAAAATCTGGCACGCGCTCGTGTTCTTCTCGTTGGCGATGGGGCTTGGTTTGTTTACCGACGTGAAACTGTCCGTCGCGATGCTCACCGGCGCCGTCGGCATGCTGCTGGCCGGCGTGCTGAACATGGAAGAGGCGTATCACGCCATCAACTGGAAAACGATTTTCACGCTGGCCTGCCTGATTCCGCTGGGCTGGGCGATGGACAGCACCGGAACCGCCGCGTGGATCGCGCAGGAAGTGTTGCGCTATCTCGGCGGCTGGCCGGACTGGGCGCTGCAAGCGGTGATAGCCATTCTTGCGCTGTTCTTCTCGCAAGTCGTATCCAATGTCGGCGCAGCGGTGATGATGGTGCCGATGGCGATCAATATCGCGCTCGCATCGGGCGGCAATCCGGCCGTTTACGCGCTGATCGTCGCGATCTCCACATCGAACAGTTTCATCATCGCCAGCGCCAATCCGGTGCTGACGATCGTCGCCGGTCCCGGCAATTACCGGGCGCGCGACTTTATCCGCGTCGGCGCGCCGTTGACTTTGTTGCTGCTGGTCGTTCTTCTGGTGTCGGTGAACCTCGTTTTCCGCTGATCATCGACCGCGAATTCGCGTTTGCGGCAACGTCGGTCTGCGACGGTCGCGCTAGGATGATCCGTCAGGAACAATCGGTATCTCATCGGAGGTTTACCCATGAACACGATTGCCTGTTCGGGCGCGATTGCCCTGTTCTTCGTTTCCGCGTCAAGCGCTGCATGCTCGGTAACCGGCACCGCGTACACGCTGCGCGGAAAACCGCTGCAAGGCGCGGTCGTGCGCCTGGTCGATCTCGATTCGCAAACGCAAACGTTCGCGTTGACGGACACGAGCGCGAACTATTCGATCGACGCGAGCAATATTTCGGGTCAGCGCGTTCGCGTGGATTTGATCAGCGATGCGACTGTCGTCACTGGAACGCACTTGCCGACTCGCTCCATCGTCGGAGAATCCGACGTATTCGCGTGCTCGGCCGGATCAGCGCATCAGGATGTGCATATTCAAGTCGATTGATCGCGATGCGCTCACAGCGCATCGCTCGATAGCCGCACGTCTCCGTCGGTCACATCGACATTGATCGGCACCAGTCCGCTGCCGATGCACGGCCCTGCGTAACAGCGGCCGCTTTCGAGGAAAAAACTTGCGCCGTGCGCGGCGCAAATAAGAAAGCCGGAATCGATCAGGAATTTGCCCGGCGCCCAGTCCAGACGCCGTCCCGCATGCGGACATTCGTTGTGATACGCGAACACGCGTTCGCCTTGGCGCAACACGATAAGCGAGAAACCGCCGGTGCTGGATTCGACCTCCACCGCGAGTGCGCTGCCGTCGGGAATCGCATCCAGCCGGCATAACGTTTTGCTAACACTCATCGGAGTATTTAACCCCTCCCGCACACGCGTCTTGCGTGGCGGCATTCTGCCACAGGGAGCCACGCCGCCATGCTGCACTGGCGCTTGTTGAACCGTCCTCGTCATCCGCTGGTGCGCCTCGCGCTGGCCGTGATCGGCGCCGCGCTGGTCGCGGGCGTTCTCGTGCTCGGTTTCTTTGCGGTGATCGCGTTCGCGTTTATCGGCGGCATCGTGGCGTTGATCCGCGTGTTCGCGCGTTCGCATGCATCTGTCCCACAAGCGTCGAATGCCGCGTCCGATCCGCGCGTCATCGAAGGCGAATACGCGGTCATTCACGACACGCGCGCGGTCAGGCACTGATCGCAAAAAACGGATAGAAGCCGCGCCGGCACCTCTTTATCCTTCGTGATAAGGAGGAACACCGCCATGACCATGAAGCCCGCTTCGCTCGACATCGATCCGCTGGACCGCGCGCTTGCCATGCTCAACGACGCCGCGGACGCACCGCCGAAACTTTCCGAATTGGCGCGCGGCGTTGGACTGAGCCCGAGCCATCTGCAACGCATCTTCCGCAAACGCTTCGGTGTGACGCCGGCGGAATATTCGCAATCACTGCGTCTGAAAAACCTGAAATCGGCGCTGCGCGATACCGATCGCGTGACCGATGCGATCTACGACGCGGGCTTCGGATCCGGCAGCCGCGTCTACGAAAAAACCGATCAACTGCTCGGCATGACGCCCGCGAGTTATCAGCGCGGGGGCGCCGGCATCGCCGTCCGCTACACGACGCTGAAAACCGCGCTCGGTCGATTGCTCGTCGCGGCGACGGAACGCGGTATCTGCAAAATTTCGATCGGCGACGACGACGCGGCGCTGGTCGACGACTTGCGCCAGGAATTCCCGCACGCGACCGTCAACCGCGTCGACGCCGGCCGCGACGAATGGCTCACTGCCATCGTCACTCGCATCGGCGAAGAATTGCGCGGCAACGCGAACGACAGGACGCCGCTGCCGCCGCTCGATATCCGCGCCACGGCGTTTCAGTGGCGCGTCTGGCAGGCGCTGCAGCACATCCCGCGCGGCGAAACGCGCAGCTATTCCGACATCGCCAACGAAATCGGCCAACCGGGCGCAGTGCGCGCCATTGCCAACGCATGCGGGCGCAATCGGCTCGCGGTAGTCGTGCCGTGCCATCGCGTGATCCGCGAAGACGGCTCTCTCGGCGGCTATCGCTGGGGCATCGAACGCAAGCGCACGCTGCTTGCCAGGGAACAAGGCAAAGTGGCACCGCGCTAGCCGGCAATAGTGGCGCTTCCGCGGTACCAGATTCATCGTTAAAGTTCGATGCCAAAGTTCGATCTCAATAGTTTCGATCTCATCTTGCAGGATTTCGCGGCGCCGTCGTGGCGCCGCCGACCATGAATAAAGCCGTCACCGTCGAATTGCCTGCCCGCTCGCCGCAGCGGATTCTCGTCCCGCTGGCGCTCATCGGCGTGTATCTGATTTGGGGATCGACGTACTTTGCGATACGCGTCGCGCTCGAAAGTTTTCCGCCGTTTCTCATGGCGGCAATACGTTTCCCCATCGCGGGACTGTTGATGTTCGCCGTGCTGCGCTGGCGCGGCATGCCCGCGCCGACGCCGCGGCAATGGCTGAACTGTTTCATTACCGGCAGCCTGCTGCTGGCGATGGGCAACGGTTTGGTCTGCTACGCCGAACAAACCGTCGCTTCCGGAATCGCGGCCGTCGCCGTCGCTACCGTTGCGCTGTTCATCGCCCTGTTCTCGGGTCTTTACGGCAATTGGCCGAATCGGATCGAATGGCTCGGACTCGCTATCGGGTTCGTCGGCGTCATCGTCCTCAATTTCGGCGGCGAATTGCGCGCGTCGCCGGTCGGCGCGATCGCTTTGGTGTGCGCGACCATCGGCTGGGCATTCGGCTCCGTCTGGAGCAAACATCAGAACATGCCGCAACCCGCGATGAGCGCGGCGGCGCAAATGTTTTGCGGCGGCATCACGCTGGCGGCGATCGCGCTGATTCGCGGCGAGCACATCGTCGGCACGCCGACGCCGCATGCGCTCGCGGCAATGCTCTATCTCGTCGTGTTCGGTTCTCTCCTCGGATTCAGCGCGTACATCTATTTGCTGCACAACACACGGCCGGCGCTCGCGGCGAGCTACGCGTATGTCAATCCGCCCGTCGCGGTGCTGATCGGCGTGCTGGTCGCCGGCGAAACCGTGACGCGATTCGACATCGTCGGCATGATCATTATTCTCGTCAGCGTCGCAGCGATCACCTTGGCCAAATCGAAGAAGTAACCGTCGTCGGCGTCAGGATCAATGCGGCTTAAGTCGCATGACGCACGCGCGATTTTGATGCACCTCGACTTGCAACACGGCGGCGGCCACGCACACACTTGCACCTCGCGATCACGCCGCGATCAACCAAGGGGTGGATCATGAATACGACGCCGTCTTCCCGTTCGTCCTGGCTGGTGCGCACTGCACTGCGATTGTCTGCCTGGGCGGAACGATGGTTTCCGGATGCGTACATTTTTGCGGCACTCGCCGTCGTCATCGTGGCCGTCGCCGCAATGGCGTTCGGTGCGAGTCCGATGGCGGCCGCGACCTCGTTCGGCGACGGATTCTGGAGCCTCATTCCGTTCACGATGCAAATGGCGTTCATCGTGATCGGCGGTTATGTCGTGGCGACCGCACCGCCGGTGGCGCGATTGATCGAGGGGCTCGCATCCATTCCGCGCACAGGCCGCGGCGCGGTCGGTTACGTGGCGCTGATCGCGATGCTCGCATCGCTGCTCAACTGGGGCTTCTCGCTGATTTTCGGCGGGCTGCTCGTGCGCGCGCTGGCGCGGCGCGAGGAATTGCGCATGGACTATCGCGCCGCCGGCGCGGCGGCGTATCTCGGACTCGGCGCGTCGTGGGCGATGGGACTGTCGTCGTCCGCGGCGCAACTGCAAGCCAATCCGGCGAGCATTCCGAAACCGCTGCTCGCGATCACGGGCGTGATTCCCTTCACCGAAACGATATTCACGTGGCAGTCGGGCGTGCTGACGATCGTCCTCATTGCCGTTTCGGTCACGATTGCATGGCTTTCCGCACCCGGTGTCGCCGACGCACAGTCTTCGACGGGATTCGTGGAAAAAGAAACGCGCGTGCTGCGGCCCATCGGCACGTTCGCGCGTCCGAGCGAGTGGCTCGAATACAGTCCGCTCATCACGATCCTCATCGTTTTGTTGGCCCTCGGCTGGCTGTATCACGAGTTCGCGACGAAAGACGCGATCGGCGCGATTGCGAATCTCAACACATACAACTTTATGTTTCTGATGGCGGGCTTGCTGCTGCACTGGCGGCCACGCAGTTTTCTCGATGCAGTCGCGCGCGCCGTACCGAGCACAACAGGCGTGCTGATCCAGTTTCCGCTTTACGGCGGCATCGCGGCGATTCTCACGACAGCCAAAGGCGCCGATGGCGTGACTGTCGCTCAACATTTGTCGAACCTGTTCGTGCATCTTGCGTCGACGAACACGTATGCGATCGTGATCGGCATCTATTCGTCCATCCTCGGCTTCTTCGTGCCGTCCGGCGGCGGCAAATGGCTGATCGAAGCGCCGTACGTGATGCAGGCCGCCAACGACATGCAGTATCCGCTCGGCTGGGCTGTACAAGTATACAATGCGGCAGAAGCGCTGCCGAACCTGATCAATCCGTTCTGGATGCTGCCGTTGCTCGGCGTGCTCGGATTGAAGGCGCGCGATATCGTCGGGTTCACGTTTCTGCAGCTTATCGTGCACGTGCCGCTGGTGCTGTTTCTGTTGTGGATACTCGGTGGAACGCTCGCGTATCACGCGCCGGTGATGCCGGCACCTTGATGCTCCTCATTCGGCGAAAGCGATTATTCCCCCTCTCCCCCGCTGGCGGGGGAGAGGGTTTGGGGTGAGGGGGCAGCACTTCCGCCGATCGCGGATTTTGTGAACGGCTTTCAGAGTTCGCGTAGCGCGGTGGTTACCGGCAACCGCGCCGCGCGCAGCGCGGGATACAAACCACCGATGAAGCCGATGGCCAGTGCCCACTTGATGCCCGTCCACAACACGGACGGGGCGACGTGGAACTCGAACATCAACTGCCCCGTCGTGCCGGCGGCAAGCGTGGACGCGGTGTAGCCGTTGAAGATCAGCCATGCAAGCGCGCCGCCGAGAATGCCGCCCAGCAACGCGAGCAGCATCGTTTCGAGCATGATCGCGACGACCACCGGCACGCCGCGGAATCCGATCGCGCGCAGCGTGGCGATTTCGCGCGCACGTGTAGCGACGGCGGCAAACATCGTGTTGAGCGCGCCGAATACCGCACCGATCGCCATGATCGAACCGACGACGATGCCGATGACGGTGATGATCTTCGTCATGCCTTCGGATTGTTTGCTGAAATAGCTCAACGTGGTGTCGACGTCGACTTGCAGACTCGGATCGGTGGTGAGCTTCGCCTTGAACTGCTCGAATGACGCCGCGTCGGTCAATCGCGCGAATACCGTCGTCACGCTGCTGCCGCGGCGATACGCGCTGCCGATCACTTGCATGTCGCCCCAGATTTCGGAATCGAGCGCGTCGCCGGACGCGAAGATGCCGACGACGGTCCACGTCTGGCTGCCGAGCTTGATGTCCTTGCCGGGTTCCAGTCCCGCGAAATTCGCCTGCGCGCCTTTGCCGGCGACGAGTTCGTATTTGCCCGGTTCGAATTTTCGGCCCGCGATGATTTTCGTGTTGGTGCGCAATTTCCACGCTTCGTCGCTGACGCCGCGCAATTGCACGCTGCCGAAATCGTCCTCGCCGCCGCCCTTGATCGGCAGATTCGCGGCCACCACGAGTTCAGGCGAAACGATCGGTTTGCCTTCTGCATCTTTCGCGACGCCGGGCGCGTCGGTGATCGTTACCGCATTGTCGTGCGACAGCACGGAAGAAACTTCCGACGCCGACGCCCCGCGCAACACGATGGCGGTGTCGTCGCTGCCGGTGCGGCGCAACGTGTCGCCGTAACCTTGCGCCATCGCGAGCATCGCGACAAGTACGCCCACCACGCCGGCGATGCCAATCACTATTACGGCCGATGAGCCGAGCCGATTCGTGATCGTGCTGACGCCGACCGCCGTCACGGAGGCAGCCTGACGGCCGCGGCGGCTGAGCGTCATCCACAACAGCAACACGATCGCGAGCAGGATCAATGCTTGCCACGGCAAGCTGAGGAACAGAATCACGCCGATGATGACGACGACGAGTGTTGCGAGACCGATGAGAAAATTCATTGCCGTTCTCCTTTAGCGTCCGGCCAGCGCATCGACGATATTCAGACGCATCGCCCGCATCGCAGGCAATGCGCCGATGATCAAACCGATGGCAAGCGCCAGTGCGATGCCGAGGCCCCAGCTTCGTGCGCCCACGGTTGGCAAATTCATCACACCGCCGCTGCCCGCCGCGACAATCGGCGTGAGGATGCTGACGAGCGCCAGGCCGATGACGCCGCCGAGCAGCAACAGCAAAACGGATTCCGCCAGCACCATGCCGAGCACGCTGTTGCTGGAAAACCCGATCGTCTTCAGGACCGCGAGTTCGGACGTGCGTTCGCGCACCGCCTGCATCATCGTGTTGCCGGTGAGCAGCAACAGCGTGAAGAACACCGCGCTCATGATCGACGTGACGATGAGGCTGATATTCACCGTCTGCTTGATCCAGTTCGCCGTCGCGGCCTGCTCGGTTTGCGTTTTTGTTTCGTGATCGGAATTGGCGGAAATCGCATCGATCTGCTTGGCGATGCGGTCGGCCTGGTTCACGTCGCTGACGCGGCTGATGTACCAGCCCGCCATGCCGCGGTTGTATGGCGTGCTGTCGTCGAAATTCTTCCAGTGCAAGATGATCATCTGCGACTGGAACGCCTTGCCGTCTTTCGAGTGCATGACGCCCATCAAGTCGAAGCTCCAGTTCTTGGTGCCGTCCTTGTTGGGAAAAATCTGCGACTGCAGCGGAATCTTGTCGCCGATTTTCCAGCCGTATTTCTTGATGATGACTTCGCCGGCGAGGATGCCGTTGAGATTGTCGTCGTACGCCTTGCGCTCGGCGGGACTCACGTCGACTTCCGGATAGACGTCCAGATAATTCGGGCTGACCGCGAACGTGAAGATCTGGTTGTGCGGATCCTGATAGGCGCCGCCGAACCAATTCGCGTACGCGACATCCTTTACGCCCGGTACCGTCGCGATTTGCGCGCCGAGACTTTGCGGCAACGGCTGGATGAACGACAGCTTCGCGCCCGTCTGCAAGCGCTGCGCGCCGTTCGCCGACTGTCCCGCCTGCGCGAAGGACACGCGCACGGCATCGAGCAAACCGAACAGCAGAAATGCGGCGATGATCGAGATCAACGTCAATATCGTTCGCGTCTTGCGGCGGAAAAGTGCGGCCCAGATGAGATGGAAATATTTCATGGCGACCTCTCAGTGTGGATTCGAACGCGCGGCTCGCTCAAGCGGCCACGCCCTGCTCCACCAACGTGCCCTTGTCGAGATGCAGCGTGTGAATCGCGTGCTCGGCCGCCTTCGGATCGTGCGTGACCATCACGATCGTCTTGCCGTGGCTGCGGTTCAGCGTTTGCAGCAACCCGAGAACGTCTTCGGCGGACTGACGATCCAGGTCTCCCGTCGGTTCGTCGCACACCAATAACGTGGGATCGGACACGATGGCGCGCGCGATGGCGACGCGCTGCTGCTGTCCGCCGGAAAGTTCGGTCGGCTTGTGCGTTGCGCGGTCCGCCAATCCGACGAGCTGCAATGCGATGCTCGCGTTTTTCTTGCGCTGCGCCGCGGACAATTTCGTCAACAGCAGCGGCAGTTCCACGTTCTTCTGCGCCGACAGCATCGGCAACAGGTTGTAGAACTGGAATACGAAACCGACATTGGCCGCGCGCCATTTGGCGAGCGCGCCCTGGCCGAGCTTGTCGATGCGCTGCGTGCCGACCTGGATGCTGCCGTCCGTTGGCGAATCCAGTCCGCCGATGAGGTTGAGCAGCGTTGTCTTGCCGGAACCCGACGGGCCCATCAGCGCCAGGAAATCGCCCTGCTGAATGGCCAGATCGATGTGATGCAGCACTTCGACTTTCTGTTTGCCGCGTTCGTATACTTTGCTGACATTGCTGATTTGTACCAATGTGCTCATGGCATTCTCCTGTCCGATCGCTTTATTGATGCCGACGCTCCAGTATTGCCGCCGTTATTTCTTGTCGCTGACAATCGTGATTTTTGCGCCGTCGTTCATTTCCGCCGGCGGTTCCCTGACGACCTGCGTACCCGCACCGATGCCTTCGGCGAGCCGCAAATCGCCGTAGGTTTGCTGCGGCGTCACCGGCTTGGCGCGCGCGCGGTCGCCTTCCACGGCGAATACAACGTTATGTCCGTCTCGCTGCGTGATACTCGACGTCGGCACCAGCACGCCTTTCGGCGGCGCGGCGTTCGGCGTTTTCTTCGTTTCTTCGAGGAACGATACGCGCGCGCCCATATCGGGCAGCACGCGCGAATCCTTGTTTTCGATGGCGATGCGCACTTTCACCGTGGCCTTGCCGCGGTCGGCGGTGGGAATCACGGCGATGACGTGCGACGGAATTTTCCAATCGGGATATGCGTCGAGCACGGTCTGTGCCGGCTGATTCGGCTGCACACGATTGATGTACGCCTCGGTGACGTCGACTTCGATTTCCAGCGAATCCATGTCGACGATCGTGCCGACTCCCGTGCGCGTAAATCCGCCGCCAGCCGACAGCGGCGACACGATTTCGCCCACCTGCGCCGCCTTCGCGATGACGACGCCCGCAAACGGCGCGCGCACCGTGCAGTAATCGAGCTGCACTTGCGCGGCTTGCACCGACGCTTGCGCCAGTTCGATCTGCCTCTGCTGAGCCGCCACTTGCGCAGCTTCCGAATCGACTTGGGTGCTCGAAAGTTCGACCGCTTGGTCCGACACGAGCTTGCGGCCGACGAGATCCTGATTGCGTTTCAGGTCACGTTTGTTCTGCGTGAGTTGCGACTGAAACTGCACGAGCAATGCCTGCGCCGCATGCAGTTGCGCCGTCGCCTGCGCGAGGCCTGCCCTTTGCGCCGTGTCGTCGAGGTGCGCGATGACCTGGCCATCGGCCACGTGATCGCCCTCTTCGATGAGCACTTGCGTAAGCGTGCCGGTGATCTGCGCGGATACCGTCGCCTGACGCCGCGCGGTAACGTAACCCGTCGCCTGCAGAACCGCCGTGTCGCCGCCGCCCGCCGACGGCGCCATCGCCGTAGCGGCCTGAACGTCGAAACGCTGCTGCCCGAACATCAGCCATGCGCCGCCGCCCGCCGCCGCGAGCACCACCACCACGACGAGAACGATCCAGATCCAGCGTTTGCTCGACGCCGTTTCTTCGCGTTCGTGGCTTTGCAGCCGCAGTTGGTTGAGTAAATCCGCTTTTTCCACGTCGAGCAGCCATCCCCAGAAACGATAAGTTTGCCATAGAGTCGCTGTACGCGCCTCGCAAAGTAAGGGTTGCCGGTCACGATCGCGAGGTGACAAGTGTCAGACGTGCAGCGTCGTCTGCGCTGAAACGATTCGGCGCGGATGCGGGACGAAAATTCCCGTGATGAAAATTGCTTTTTGGTATACTTTTTTGTGTCGCAGGAGAACGTCTGATGGATTTCGTTTTTCCGCCTTCCATTGCGCCATCGGTCGCGATTCTGGAATCGGCCGCGCGTTTCCCGGTGCACCGCATTTATTGCATCGGCCGCAACTACGCCGATCACGCTAAAGAACTGGGCGGCGAAATCGATCGCGAAACGCCGATGTTCTTCTGCAAACCTGCCGACGCCGTCGTGGCGGATCGCAGCATGATTCCGTATCCGTCGGCGACGACGAATCTTCATCACGAAGTGGAATTCGTCGCAGCGTTGCAATCGGGCGGACGCAACATCACGGCAATGGACGCGCTGCGGCACGTTTACGGTTATGCAGTGGGCCTCGATCTCACGCGGCGCGATTTGCAGACCACGCTCAAATCCAAAGGCTGGCCCTGGGAAGCGTCCAAGGCATTCGACAATTCCGCGCCGGTCTCCGCGATTCGTCCGGCGAACAAATCCGGCCATCCGTTGCGCGGGAAGCTGACACTCGAAGTCAACGGTGCAATGCGCCAGCAGGGCGACATCTCGGACATGCTGTTCGGCGTTCCGCAGATCATCCATGAACTGTCGAAACTGTTCGAACTGCGCGCAGGCGATCTGATTTTCACGGGTACGCCGGCCGGTGTCGGGCCGTTGAAATCCGGCGATCACTATCATGCGCGCATGGAAAACATCGGCGAACTGAAAGGCAGCATCGCCTGACGCGGCGCGATGGAATAGAGTAACGATTCAGGAATATCGACTCACTTAGCGAGGAATCACCATGAGCCTGGTCAGCGAGTTCAAAGCGTTTGCGATGCGCGGCAATGTGGTGGATCTGGCGGTTGGCGTGGTGATCGGTGCGGCGTTCGGAAAAATCGTCGCGTCGCTGGTCGACAACGTCATCATGCCGCCGATTGGGTATGCCATTGGCGGCATCGACTTTTCGGATCTGATCGTTCGTCTCGGCAATCCTGTTGTCGATGCGAAGGGCGCGGTGACGGGCGGCGCGATCATCAAGTATGGCGTGTTCCTCAATACGATCATTCAGTTCGTCATCGTTGCGATCGCGATATTTCTCGTCGTGAAATTGATGAACAAGCTGATTCGCAGGACAGCGGATGCGCCGCCCGCGCCGGCGGCGGATGTCGTGTTGTTGCAGGAGATTCGGGATATTTTGAAGGCGCAGAAGACGACGGGTTGATGACGCGTCGTTCCCGCGAAAGCGGGAATCCAGTGCCCTTGCCCCTCTCCCCCGCCGGCGCAAAGAAAGTACCAAAGAAAGCACGTTGTGCAGATTCAACGGTGTGTTCGCCGAGCCACTTCCCTGTGCCTGCGTCGAACAGCGCACTTCCTGTGCGCCGTTGAGGTTGTCGCGTCATTAACGGCGTAAAATTCGGTAAACGTTCGCGTGCGTCGTTCAATTGAGCCGCGCGTGCAACGGCAAATCCGCCGGTGACAGGCATAATTCGCAAGATTTTTCTAGGGAGATCGCGCGTGAAAGTGTTTTTGTTTTGCGTATCGAGCTTGATTTGCACCATTGCAGCGCATGCGGCGGACGCCACGCGTATTTCACCGGACGCGATCGCTGCGGCGCAGAAGTTGCGCGATCAGGCGCTGGACGATTCGACGGCCTACGATTTTGTTGCCGGATTGACGACGGAAATCGGACCGCGGCTCGCCGGCGGCGTCAACGATCAGCGTGCGCGCGATTGGGTCGTGGCGCATTTCAAGGCGCTCGGATTCGACAAAGTGTGGACGGAAGCGGCGACCTTTCCGAAATGGGTGCGGCGCGGACAATCGGCGTCGATCGTCGCACCGTTTCCGCAGAATCTGGTGATCCTCGCCTTGGGCAATTCGCCGGGCACGCCTAAAGGCGGCATCACGGGCGATATCGTCGCGTTCAAGGATTTCACCGAGCTGCAGAAAGCGGATGCGGCGAGTGTAAAAGGTAAAATTGTATACATCGGCTTTCGCATGCATCAAAAACGCGATGGCCACGATTACGGCATGGGATCGGACGGGCGCACAAACGGTCCCGCACTCGCAGCGAAGCTCGGCGCGAAAGCGTTCGTGTTGCGCTCGGCCGGTACGGACAGCGACCGTGTCGCGCATACGGGCGTCACGCATTTCGACAAAGGCGCGCGCGAAATTCCGGCAGCGGCGATGTCGAATCCCGATGCCGATCTGCTCGAGCGCATGCTCGCGATGGGAAAACCGGTCACGCTCAAGCTCGATCTGGATTGCGGGTTCGACGGCACATTCACCGGCGCGAATGTCGTCGGAGAAATCACCGGCCGCGAAAAACCCGGCGAGGCCGTCGTGATCGGCGGACATCTTGATTCGTGGGATCCGGGTACGGGCGCAATCGACGACGGCGCAGGCGTTGCCATCGCCGCAGGCGCGGCGCATCTGATCGGCATGCTGCCGCAGCATCCGAAACGCAGCATCCGCGTCGTCGCATTCGCGAACGAGGAAGCGGGCATGTTCGGCGGCCACGCATTCGGCGAAGCGCATAAAGCCGACGTCGCGACGTTCACGATCGGCGCGGAATCGGACTTCGGCTCGGGCCGCGTCTGGCGTTTGTCATCGAAAGTGAAACCGGAAGCGCTCGGTGCCATCGATCAGATGATGCAGGTGCTCGCGCCGCTCGGTGTCGAACGCGGTGCCGATGGCCACGCGCATGGCGGCGATTTCGGCGCGATGGGCGACGCGGGAATGGCGATGCTCGATCTCACGCAGGACGGCACGCGTTATTTCGACTGGCATCACACGGCGAACGACACGCTCGACAAAATCGACCCGAAGGATCTCGCGCAAAACGTGGCGGTGTACGCGGCTTTTGCGTATCTCGCGGCGGAAGCGGACGGTGATTTCGGATCGGCGCCCGGCGCGTTTGCCGCGCCGAAAAAATGAAGTGAGCCACCGCGCGGCGAATTACCGTCCGCGCGGCGGTCTCGGGGCATTCTCGATTTGACGCTGCCGGTAGTACTCGCCCAGCAACACCGCGGCGCTCGCCGCGACATTCAAACTTTCGACCGCGCCGTTGCCGGGTATCGTGATGTGCAAATCGGCTCGGTCGATCAAGCTGCGGCGCAGACCGCCGCCTTCCGCGCCGAGCACGAAGACCGCGCGTTTCGGCAATCGCGCCGCGTACAGCGATTCGCCTTCGCGAACGACGGTGGCCGCAACCTGGAATTCGAAATTGTGCAGCGGCCCAAGCACGTCTTCGCCGGGAGAAAATTGCGCGAGCGCGACGGATTCCGCACCGCCTTCGGCGACTCGATAGGCGGATCCGGAAAGTCCGGCCAGCGAATCGTTTTGCAGCAAGACGCCGTGCACGCCGAAATTCGCCGCGCTGCGCAGCACGGCGCCGACATTGTGCGGATTGCCGACGCCGTCTAGCCATAACAACAGACACGGCTGCGGCGGCCTCGGTACCATTTGCAGCAATGTGGACAATGATACCGGCGCGCGGCGGCGCACTTCGAAGCAGACGCCTTCGTGATGCTGCGTGGCGGTGAGTTTGTCGAGATCGCTCGATTGCACGACGCGATAGCCGAGTTTCTTTTGCACGCACCATGCGAGCGCGGCTTTCAGATCGCCGAGCCGCGATTCGAGCAGATAGATCTTGCGCAAATCATGCGGACGTTTCGCGAACAGCGCGAGACATGCGTTCAACCCATAAATGCGCATCTCGTCGGCATTGCGCTTGCGCGGCGGCGCGTCCGACGTCGCGGCAGTGGGCGCGCTCGCGGGCGGCGCGTTGGAACGTTTCGCGTGCGGATGTTCGCGCATCAGTGATCGGCCACCATCGCGGGCTGGGCAATCCGATGCTTGACCGGTTTAAGCAACAGCAACAACGGAATCGAAATCACGGTCATCCACATCATCAATTGAAAATCGTTGAGGAATGCTATCGCGGAAGCTTGGCGCGTCACTTCGCCGTTGAGCGCCGCGATGCCGCTCGGCGTCATCATGCTTTTCAGCACGGACGCCGGCGCGCCGTACGGCGTGATGCGTTCGGCCAATTCCGCGTGATTGATCTGCGTGCCGCGCGACAACAGCGTCATAACGATGGAGATGCCGACGCTGGAACCGATGTTGCGCATCAGGCTGAAAATGCCCGCGGCTTCGGTGCGCGTGGACATCGGCAGCGTCGAATATGCGATGGTGGAAATCGGCACGAACACGAGGCCCAGTCCCAAACCCTGGATGATGCCGCATTCGATGATGCGCCACTGCGGCACGTCGATGCCCCATTGCACCATCTGCCAGAGCGAATACGCGGTCAGCACCATGCCGATGCCCGCCAGCGCGCGCGCGTCCGCGCCTCGCGCGAGCAGGCGCCCGACCACCATCATCGCGAACAACGTACCGACACCGCGCGGGGCGAGCAGGATGCCGGTCGTCACCACCGGATAATTCATCAGGTTTTGCAGATACGGCGGCAGCAGCGCCATCGTCGCGAACAGCACGACGCCGAGCACGAAAATGAAACCGTTGCTCGCGAGGAAATTGCGATCCTTGAACAAGCCGAGATTCACGAACGGTTTGCTCGTCGTCATCCAATGCACGACGTACAGATAAAAACCGAGGAACGCCAGCGCGCCTTCGATGCAGATTTCAGCGGACTCGAACCAGTCTTTCTGTTCGCCGCGGTCGAGCATCATCTGCAGCGCACCGATGCCGGCGGCGAGGAAGGTGAATCCGCGCCAGTCGAATCGCGACGGCGTGGTGTCGTCGCTCGGCAGACTGGCGGCAACGCCGATCAAACCGAGAATGCCGATCGGCACGTTGATGAGAAATACCCAGTGCCAGCTATAGGTGTCGGTGAGCCAGCCGCCGAGCGGAGGTCCCAGAATCGGGCCGATCATCACGCCCATGCCCCACATCGCCATTGCAGCGCCGTGTTTTTCGCGCGGGAAAACATCGAGCAAAGTCGATTGTGAAATCGGCACGAGTGCGGCGCCGAACAAGCCTTGCAGCAGTCGGAAAATCACCATCTGATCGATGTTGGTGGCGATGCCGCACAGGACCGACGCGACGGTGAATCCACCGATCGCAATCAACAGCAAACGACGGCGTCCCATCACCGATGACAGCCACCCGGTTGCCGGCGTGGCGATCGCCGCGGCGACGATGTACGAGGTGAGCACCCACGACACCTGATCCTGCGTCGCGGACAGCGAACCTTGCATGTTCGGCAACGCGACGTTCGCGATCGTCGTATCCAATGCCTGCATCAACGTCGCAAGCATCACGGAAACGACGAGCAATCCGCGATTGGCGACTTCGCGATGGGTGGCGACGGCACTCATCGCGACTTACCTTGAACTCTCCGCGACGCGCGCCGGCTTGTCGTTGCCGCTGCCGCCTTCGATGCGGCCGATGATGGAGTTCTGGCGGCCCGTGTCGATTTCCACGATGGCGCTCATGCCCGCGCGCAGCACTTGTACAGGATGATTCGGACCGTCGTCCTGATCGTCGATGACCACGCGCACCGGAATGCGCTGCACGATTTTCACCCAGTTGCCCGTGGCGTTCTGCGGCGGAAGGATCGAGAACTCGGCGCCCGACGCGGGACTGATCGACGCGACGTGTGCTTTCCACTTTTTGCCGGGATACGTGTCGACTTCAACCGTGGCCGGTTGATCGATCACGACATTCGTCAGTTCCGTTTCCTTGAAGTTGGCGTTGACCCACATCGACTGCGTCGCGATCAACGGCATCGCGGCTTGGCCGATGGCGAGAAAGTCGCCCGGCTGCAGATTCTGCTTGCCGATCGTTCCGTCCATCGGCGCGCGTACCGTGGCGTGTTCGAGATCGAGCCTGGCTTGCGCGAGCGTGACTTCCGCGAGTTTGTAGGCGGCGAGCCGTTCGTCGGGCGTCGTCGGCAAGCCGCCCAGCAAGCCTTCGGCTTTTGCGACGGCAGCGACATCCGAGTCGCGCGTTCCGCGTGCGTTCGCATAATTGTTGGCGGCGTCGTCGACGTCTTTCTCGGCGACGAGTCCGCGCGCACGCAGCTCGCGCATGCGTTTGTATTGCGCGTCGTTTACGCGCAACGCTTCGTCGGCGGATTTGACGGTCGCCTGCGCGGAACGAAATCCGGCGCGCGCCGCCCCGAGAAGACTGTGCACGGAATTCAGCTGAGCCTCGTTGCGCGCAACGGCGATTTCCAGCGGCTGCGAATCGATCTTGAACAGGATGTCGCCTTTCTTGACAGCCTGATTTTCGTGCACGAGCACCTCGACGACACGGCCGGGCACCTGCGACGCGATGTTGACCTGATCGGCCTGCACATACGCGTTGTCGGTGGAGACGAAGCGTCCCGACGTCACATAAAAATACGCGCCGATGACAAGCACGACCGCCGGACCGGCGATCCATAAAACGAGATTGCGTTTCCTGCGCGGTTTTTTCGTCGTCGCGGTTGTTTGAGTTGTGTTCTCTTCCGTCATGGCCGTTTCTCGATATCGTCCATTGCAACAAGATTGTGTTTCATCAAGCCCAGCGTCGACATGAGCGATTTCATATCCGTCGCAGCGATGCCGCGTTGCGCTTCCTTGAAGAGTTCGCTGGAAATTTTTTCCATGTCGTCGACGACAGCGTGCGCGCGCTGCGTCAGGTGCAGCCGCCACGTGCGCCGGTCGGCGGGATCGGCTCTGCGTTCGACGAAACCCGCTTTCTGCAACCGATCGATCACGCGGCCGATGGCGATCGGCTCCATATCCAATTCTTCCGCCAGCGCGCTCTGACTCATGCCTTCGCTGTACGAAATCCGCTTCAACGCACGCCATTGCGCGCGCGTGAGGCCGAATCGCACGGCGCGGCGGTCGAACTGCTTGCGCAAAAAGCGCGTAACGTCGTTCAGCAGGAAGCCGAACGCGGTTTTATCTGCCGTATTCATAAGTGCTTCATATATTATGTCCTAGGCAGGTATTTTTCAAGGTCGGCATTGGGGCGAAATTCGCAGCGGCTGGAGGCCGCGCCGAGATAGTCCGGCGATTGGCCGTCCGTTCAACGAAGGCGGTTTAGCATCGATTTCGATGAATGCGCATCTGCAAACAGTTCGCTCCGACATCACCACGTTGCACGTCGACGCCATCGTCAACGCCGCCAACGAAACCTTGCTCGGCGGCGGCGGTGTCGATGGCGCCATCCATCGCGCCGCGGGACCGCAACTGCTTGCCGCGTGCAAGTTGCTGCCGCAAGTTCGACCCAACGTGCGATGCCCGACTGGCGAAGCGCGGCTCACGGATGGATTCGAACTGACGGCGAAATTCGTGATCCACACCGTCGGACCCGTTTGGCACGGCGGTTCACGCAACGAATCGGAACTGCTGGCTAGCTGTTATCGCGAATCGTTGAATCTCGCGGCGGAAAATCGCATCCGCACGATCGCATTTCCGGCGATCAGTTGCGGCGTGTATGGATATCCGCCGCGCGCCGCTGCGCATGTCGCCGTTGCAACAGTGCGCGAATTCGTGGCGAACAACGATGCCATTGAAAAAATATTCTTCGTCTGTTTCGGCGAGGACATCGAACGCGCATACCGCGAGGCGCTGCGTAACTAAAGTTACCTATCGCCGTTGCGGGAAATAATCCCGTGAAGTGCACGGTCTGTCGCCTGGAGGTATTCCGGGCAGCGGCTTCATGGAGAATTCAATATGCGTTTCGGCTCAACGATTTTTTCGGCGGCTTTTTTTCTCGCGTCGTCGACGGCACCGGTTTTTGCAGCGACGCACACGATCACGGTGGGACCCGGAAGCAGTCTCTCGTTTTCACCCGCGACCATCACTATTCCGTCCGGCGACACCATTACGTTCCAAAGCAACGCGGCGATTGGGCACGACGCCGTTTCCGACGATGGAACCACCTTCAACAGCGGCGATCCCGTGCCGGGTCCGTGGACATACGTCACACCGGCGTTGTCGGCAGGCACTTACGGATTCCACTGCACGGTCCATGGCGCTCCCGGAGCGGGCATGTTCGGCACGATCACGGTGCAGGCAACGCCAGTGACGTTGCAGAGTTTCGGTGTCGATTGACCCATCTCCGAAACGACGATGCCGGCACAACGCCGGCATCGTTCGTTCATCGCGCGAAAGAATTTACGCGGCTTTCTGCCACTGACCCAATGCGGCCAGTCCGTTTTCGCGTGCGCGCTGCGCAACGATTTTTTGCGCATCGGCGAAATTCGTCTTCATGTCTTTCGCCCACGTTTTCAGCGCAGCCTGCTGCATCGCGCGTCCGTACGAAAACGACAGCGGCCACGGATGCGGGCCCATCTGGTTCATCGCGTTCAAGTGCGCGGTGGCTTGCTCGTCGGATTGCCCGCCGGACAAAAACACGATGCCCGGCAACAGCGCCGGCACCGATGCTTTCAGGCAACGCACCGTCGCTTCGGCGACTTCTTCGGTGCTGGCCTGATCGCTGCAACTCTTGCCGGATACGACCATGCTCGCCTTGAGGATCGTGCCTTCGAGCATGACGTTCTGCTCGTACAACGATCCGAACAGCGAACGCAGCGTCGCCTCGGTGACGTCGTAGCACACCTCGATGTCGTGATCGCCGTCCATCAGAACTTCGGGTTCGACCATCGGCACAATTCCCGCTTCCTGACACAGCGCCGCGTACCGCGCCAGCGCGTGGCAGTTCGCTTCGATGCAGGTTCCGCTCGGCATGTCTTCGCCGATGGTGATCACGGCGCGCCATTTCGCGAACTTCGCGCCGAGGCGTGCATACTCGTTGAGGCGTTCGCGCAAACCGTCCAGGCCTTCCGTGACGACTTCGCCCGGAAATCCCGCCAGCGGCTGCGGGCCTTTGTCCACTTTTATACCGGGAAGGATGCCGGCATTCAGCATCACTTTGGTAAACGGCACGCCGGCTTTCGTCGATTGACGGATGGTTTCGTCATACAGAATGGCGCCTGAAATATGCTGGCTGAGCGACGGTGTGGTCAGCAACATTTCCCGATACGCGCGGCGGTGCTCTTCGCTGTTGTCGACATTGACGGCATCGAAACGTTTCTTGATGGTGCTGTTCGATTCGTCGATCGCGATGATGCCCTTGCCGGGCGCAACCATGGCTTGCGCGATGTTTTCCAGTTGATCGATGCTCATAAATTTACGGCTCCAGAACAATGCGGCGCAGCAGCCTCGATGCCGTTGCGAGGGCGCGGATTATAGTGCGATGGCGCCGATCGCGCGAGGGGGAAAAAACCTTGCGCCGGATGGGTACGAAATGCGACGGCGCGCGTCAAGGCTGCTTGCGCGCGGTGAAGTCGTCGAGTTTGCAGGCATTGCTTACACGGGCCCGCACGGCTTTGTCGTCGACATTCGTCGATTGCGCGCCGGGCACGTTGAACGACATGACCACGTAGGTATACACCGCATCCTTGCCCATATTCGCCGCTGCCGGCGCGAAATGCATTCCGCTGACCGCACCGAGCGCCACCTTGCTCAAGTCCCCCTGCGGCACCACGCGTTCCACTTTCACGTGGCTGGTGCTGCCGTCTTTTTCGACGACGTAAGAAACCGCCGCACAGGTCGGCGCATCGAGGTTCTTTCCAGAGTTCGGAACGGTCGTCTGCGCAGCGGAACCCGATTGCAGCAGCCAATAATTGGATAAACGTTCCGGCGGTATAATCTGGATTTTCTCGGCGCCGTAAACGTTCGAAGCGGCGATCACAAGAACGGCAAATAACCAATGCTTCATCGTCGACTCCTATAAATCGCCGAGGCCTTCGGCAACGCCGCCGGGACCGACGCGCAAGAGTTTCAGCGTATTCGTGCCGCCGTGCTGTCCGGTGTGATCGCCGTGCGTGAGCACCACGCGATCGCCTTCCGACAAACGCTGCATATTATACAAATGCTGGATGGCCGCCTTGGCGGCATGCGCGGGATCGACACCGTGTGGATCGAAATCCACCGGCGTCACATCGCGATACAGCATCATGCGGCGCCGCGCATTCTTGCGGCGCGACATCGCGTAGATCGGCACGCTCGAACGATAACGCGACAACCACTGCGCCGTGGCGCCTGATTCAGTCAACGCGATGATCGCGCGCACGCCGATTTGCCCCGCCATGTACATCGCGGCGCGGGCGATCGCCTGGTCGGGCCGGTCGACCGACGTCGCGCCCAGCGTGAGATCCCACGTCGGCTCGAATTGCCGCTCCGCGCCGAGACAGACACGGCGCATCGCCGCCACGGCCTTGTCCGGATGTTTGCCGGCCGCCGTTTCCTGCGACAGCATCACCGCATCGGTGCCGTCGAGCACGGCGTTGGCGACGTCGAGCACTTCGGCGCGTGTTGGAATCGGCGACTCGACCATCGACTGCATCATCTGCGTCGCCGTGATCACGACTTTGTTGCGCGCCAGCGTCTCGCGAATGATTTTTTTCTGGATGCCCGGCAATTCCGCATCGCCGATTTCCACACCGAGATCGCCGCGAGCGACCATCACCGCATCGGACGCATCGATGATTTCGCCGAGCGCAGCGATCGCCTCGGCGCGCTCGATCTTCGCGACCAGCGCCGCGTTGCCGCCCGCCGCGCGCATGAGTTGCCGGCTTTCCTCGATATCGGCCGCGCTCTTGGCGAACGAAACGGCGAGAAAATCCGCGCCGAGCGCGGCGGCGATCTTGATGTCGCTCTTGTCTTTCTCCGCCAGCGCCGTGAGCGACAAACCGCCGCCGAGTCGATTGATGCCCTTGCGATCCGACAGCGCGCCGCCGACGAGCACGGTGGTATGAATCGTCATGCCGTCGATGCGCTCGACCTTCAGCGCGATGAGCCCGTCGTCGAGCAACAGCGTGTCGCCCGACCTCACGTCTTTGTACAGATTCAAATAGCTGACGCCGATTCGTTCGACATCGCCCGGCGGCGTGTTCGGATCGCATTCGAGCGCGAAGGGCGCGCCGGCTTCCAGCAATACCGGTGCGGCCGCGAATTTCGCGATGCGGATTTTCGGACCTTGCAGATCGGCCAGCACGGCCACCTCGCGGCCTAGATCTGCCGCAGCGGCGCGCGCCTCGTCCGCGCGGCGTTTGTGATCGTCCGCAGCGCCGTGCGAAAGGTTAAGCCGCACTACGTCGACGCCTTCGTCCAGGATGCGTTTGAGCATGCCGGGCGCATCCGTTGCCGGCCCCAACGTGGCGATTATTTTTGTGCGGCGCAACTGAAGATCCATTGAGATGTCCGTCCCGAAATCAAGCGCTTAAACTAGCACACGACGGCGGCGCGATGCTTTAACGCGACTGAACGCGGACATGCTTGCGACAAAGTGCCCCATTCAACTCGCCGCCGCTTTATTCTCGGCATCGCCGCTCGCTTCGGGGACATCATGCGCGATTCAAATGCCTCAACCGAATTGCCCCTGATCAGCTCCGGACGTAAACCCATCGTCTCCGTGATCGTGACGTTGTGCCTGTTGTTGGTTGCGCTGCTTGGCGTGACGTTCGGCATTCAAGCCGGGCGGCCACAAGATTCGTCCGCTGTCGCCACCACGATCCTCGCGGCCGCGGTTTTCTGTCTCACGCCCTTCGTATTGCTCCGCATCGTCGGCCGAGCGCGCGCCACGGTCGAGGAAGGCGACCTGGTAATGCAAACCGGCGTGGGGAAAAAACGCGTGCCGTTGGCGAATTTGCGCCGGCACGGCATCGAAGTGATCGATCTGGCGCAACATCCCGAACTCAGGCCGCTGTTCCGACTGTGGGGCACGAGCATGCCGGGTCTCAGCACGGGCTGGTTTCGTTTGCGCAACGGCGAGAAGGCGGTGTGCCTGCTGACCGACAGACGCCACGTCAGTTATTTGCGCAGCGACGACGACAATATCTCCCTGCTGCTGTCGCTGCAAAATCCGGGAACGTTGAAAGCGCTGCTGGAACGCTAGCCGAAACGCGCCTCCAGCGCCGCGATCGCCGGGAGTTGCTTGCCCTCGAGAAATTCGAGGAACGCGCCGCCACCGGTGGAAATGTACGAAATGTCTTTTTCGACACCGTATTTTTCGATGGCGGCCAATGTGTCGCCGCCGCCCGCGATGGAGAATGCTTTCGACGCGGCGATCGCTTTCGCGACGGTCTGCGTGCCCTTGCCGAAAGCATCGAACTCGAAGACGCCGACCGGACCGTTCCAGACCACCGTCCCCGCCTTGGCAATTATTTCCGCATACCGCTTCCCGGTGTTCGGACCGATATCGAGAATCAGCTCGTCAGGGCCCACGTCGCCGACGTTCTTTACCGTCGCTGGCGACTCGGCTTTGAACTCGGCGGCCACCACCACATCGTCGGGAATCGGCACATCCGCGCCGCGCGCTTTCGCGTCGTCGATGATCTTCTTCGCGACGCCAATCAAATCGGATTCGATCAATGATTTGCCGACGCCAAAACCCGCCGCGGCGATAAACGTGTTGGCGATGCCGCCACCCACGATCAACCGATCGACTTTCCCGAGCAGATTCTGCAGCAACGCCAACTTGGTGGAGACTTTCGAGCCGGCGACGATGGCCAGCAACGGACGTTTCGGATGCGACAGCGCTTTGCCGAGCGCGTCGATTTCGCCCATCAGCAGCGGGCCGCCGCACGCGATTTTCGCGCGGCGGATCACGCCGTGCGTCGAGGCCTGCGCGCGATGCGCGGTGCCGAACGCGTCCATGACGAAGATGTCGCACAAAAAGGCGTAATGTTCGGATAGCGTCGAATCGTCTTTTCCTTCGCCGACATTCATGCGGCAATTTTCGAGCAGCACGACGTCGCCATCGTCGATGTCGAAGCCGCCGTGCAGATAGTCGTGAATGAGACGCACGGGCTTGCCCAGTGCCTGGCTCAGCCAATGCGCGATCGGCGCAAGCGATTCGGATTTGTCGAACACGCCTTCCTTCGGCCGGCCCAGGTGCGACATCACCATTACTTTCGCGCCGGCATCGCGCGCCAACTTGATAGTCGGCAACGCGGCTTCGAGGCGTTGCGCCGCGGCGATGTGTCCATCCTTCAGCGGCACGTTCAAGTCTTCGCGGATGAGCACGCGCTGTCCGGCGAGATCCAGTTCCGTCATGCGAACGATAGGCATGGCTATTCCTTTAGACGGTGAGCGGACAGCCATTGTAAAGCTTGCGGCAACGCGTGGCATCGAGTGCAGATCAGCCCGTCGCTGATAGCATCGGCGTTGGATAGTACGTCGTTGACGCAATATGCGCCGTTCGCACGCGGTGACGCTCGGCGACGGACAGCAAATCCGCAAACACGCCGGCTGCCGTCAACTCGATACCAGCGCCCGGGCCGGCGATGGTCAGCGGCGCCGCACGGTAGTAGTCGCTGTGCAAGATCAGCGCGTTCTCGCACGGCGCCAGTTTGGCAAGCGTATCGTCGACGGAGACGCGCTCCGGCGCCACGCGAGCGCGTCCGTTTTGAAAACTCGCCCGATAAATCCATCGTTCGCGACGCGACTGCGCGAGTGCGGCGCGTGCGCGCCAGGTCGTGTCGAGCCGTGTTGCCGCCGCCAACCAGCCGCCGTCGGCGCTTTCAAGCAACGGCAAACGTTCCACGTCACGCAACTCGATATCGATGCCTGCGGCGCGCAGCAAAATAACCAGCTTGCGCGCCGCATCTTCGCCGGAAAGATCGCACGCGGGATTTGGCTCCGCATAGCCGGCGGCAATGGCTTCGCCGATCGATTGAGACAGCGATTTTCCGTCTTGCAAGCTGCCGAGAACATACGACAACGTGCCCGACAGCACGGCTTCGAAGCGATCGATGCGATCGCCCGCGCGGCGCAATTCGCGCAGCGTTGCGAGCAACGGCAGTTGCGCGCCGACGGTGGTCGAATCGCGCAATTCTGCGCCCGATGCCGCTTGCGCGCGGTGGATGGCCACGCGCAAGCCGTGGTCCGCGGACGACGCATGTTTGTTCGGCGTGACGATGTCGATGCCGCGCGCAAGCCAGAACGGATACGACGCCGCGACAGCCGCACTCGCCGTGCAATCGATGGCGATGAGCGGGTCCGCGCATGGCAACGATCGCTCAAACGATTCAAAGGAGGTCGCTTGAGCACGATCCAACGATGTTTGCATATCCACTGCCGCGAGACCTGACGCATCGGCGATCCACGCGCGTGAATTGGCGGCAAACACGATGCGCGGCCTCAGGCGCAACGCACACCATTCATCGTCGCGCGCCTCGATCAATTCGATGACGCGCTTGCCGATCCGGCCCGTGGCGCCGATGACGGCGAGAGGCAGGTCGTAGACAGGCGCAGATGCGGATATGCCGTGAAGCGTTGATTTCATTTGTACGTTTAGACGTATAGACGTCTATTCATGGAAACACACAGGCGTTGTGTTGTCAAACTCGGCGATACGAGTCGCGCATCCGCGATTGCGTCATGCGCTCCGATCGGCGAACATCGGCCGCATGCACGCGATTGCCTTCATTCGCGATCTGGCCGTGATCATGCTCGCCGCGGGCGTGGTCACCGTCGTATTTCGCCTGCTGCGGCAACCTGTCGTGCTGGGCTACATCGTGGCCGGCGTGATCATCGGACCGCACACGCCGCCGTATTCGCTCGTCACCGACGAAGAGACGATTCGCACGCTGGCCGAACTCGGCGTGGTTTTCCTGCTGTTCTCGCTCGGGCTGGAATTCAGTTTGCGCAAGCTGCGTCAAGTAGGAGCCACCGCACTGGTCGCCGCGAGCGCCGGCATCCTGACGATGATGTGGCTGGGTTACGAAACCAGCCTGGCCTTCGGATGGCGCACGATGGACGCGCTTTTTCTGGGAGCGCTGTTGTCGATTTCGTCGACGACGATCACGATCAAAGCGCTCGATGCGCTCGCCTTGAAGAAAGAACATTTCGCTCAAGTGGTTTTCGGCATTTTGATCATCGAAGACGTGCTCGCGATCGGCATGCTCGCGCTGCTGTCCAGCGCGGCGCACACCGGCACCATCGACACGGGCGAGTTGTTGCGCACGCTCGGCGGATTGACGATTTTCCTCGTCGCGTCGCTGGTGATCGGCATTCTCACCGTGCCGCGATTGCTGGATTTTGTCGCGCGTTTCAACAGCAACGAGATGCTGCTCGTGTCGGTTCTCGGATTGCTGTTCGGTTTTTGTCTTCTCGTGTCGCGGCTCGGCTACGACATCGCACTCGGCGCGTTCGTGATCGGCGTGATCATCGCCGAGGCGCACTCATTGCGCCGAATCGAACGGCTCGTCGATCCCGTGCGCGACATGTTCAGCGCAATTTTCTTCGTGGCGATCGGGCTGATGCTCGATCCGCGCGTTCTGGTCGACTACGCGACACCCATTTTCGTCATCACCGCGGTCGTCATTATCGGCAAAGTGCTGGCGCGTTCGTTGTTCGCGTTCATCGCCGGGCAGGATTGGCGAACGTCGATGCGCATCGGAATGAGTCTCGCGCAAATCGGCGAGTTTTCATTCATCATCGGCACGCTGGGCAGCACTTTGAAAGTGACGAGCAGTTTCTTGTATCCGATCGCCGTCGCCGTCTCTGCGCTGACAACGTTCCTTACGCCCTACCTCATCCGCGCCGCCGATCCGCTGGCGCGCAGAATCCGCGCCTCCGCTCCGCATGGCGTGCGCCGCGTTCTGCAAATGTACACAAGTTGGCTGCAGAGCCTGCGCTTCGAAGGCGACCGCGCCGTGCTCGCCGCAATGGTGCGGCGCATTCTGTTGCAAGCCTTCGTCAACTTTTGCCTGATCGCCGCGATATTCGGAGCGGGCGCCTATCTCGTGAACGCACGGTTGCTCGACGTCCGAAGCTGGTTTCCGAACGAGGCCGTGGCGCACGCGGTGATCTGGGGATTTGCGCTTATCCTGTCGCTGCCGTTTCTGATCGCGGCCTATCGCAAATTGAAAGCGCTGGCGATGATGCTCGCGGAAGCGAGCGTGCACTTCGGCCGTTACACTGACGGCGCTCGGCGTATCGTCGCCGAGGTGATTCCCGCCGCATCGACGGCGGCGATGCTGCTGCTCGTTAGCGCGTTGAGTTCAAGCATTCTGCCGCCGCTCGAACTTTTGATCGCCGTCCTAGGAATGGGTGCGCTGATTGCGATCGTATTGTGGCGGACGCTGGTGAAATTGCATTCGCGGCTGCAGATCGCGTTGCTGGAAACCATTCAGTCGGAGAAAGAACCGCACTGAGCCGCGCGGTTCAATTGCCTACTTCGCGTTTACCAGCGCCAGCGTCATGTCCAGCATGCGGTTGCTGAATCCCCATTCGTTGTCGTACCAGCTCAGCACCTTGACGAGCGTTCCTTCCATCACGCGCGTTTGCGTCGCATCGTAAATGGACGAGAGCGGGTTGTGGTTGAAATCGATCGAGACGAGCGGCTTTTTATTGATGCCGAGGATGTTCTTGAGTTTGCCTTCGCTCGCTTCTTTCATGACGGCGTCGATTTCCTCTTTCGTCGTCGCGCGTTTGGCGACGAAGCACAGATCGACGACGGACACGTTGATCGTCGGAATGCGCATGGCGAAACCGTCGAGCTTGCCGTTCAATTCCGGCAATACGAGGCCGACCGCCGCGGCGGCGCCGGTTTTGGTCGGGATCTGCGAATGCGTGGCGCTGCGCGCGCGGCGCAGGTCCTTGTGGTAAACGTCGGTGAGCACCTGATCGTTCGTGTAGGCATGGATCGTCGTCATCAGGCCGTGCACGATGCCGATTTTTTCGTGCAGCACTTTGGCCAGCGGCGCAAGGCAATTCGTCGTGCACGAAGCGTTGGAAATCACCTGATGTTTCGACGTGAGCTTGTCGTCGTTGACGCCGATGACGAACGTGCCGTCGACATCGTTGTCGCCCGGTGCGGAGATGATGACTTTCTTCGCACCGCCCGTGATGTGCGCGCCGGCTTTCGCTTTCGACGTGAACAGGCCGGTGCATTCCAGAACCACGTCCACGCCGAGCGATCCCCATGGCAACTTGGCCGGATCGCGTTCCGCGAAGACTTTCACTTTGTCGCCATTGACGACGAGATTGCCGCCGTCGACCCCGACATCGCCGGGAAATTTTCCGTGCGCGGTGTCGTACTGCGTGAGATGCGCGTTGGTTTCGGCATCGCCGAGATCGTTCACGGCGACGATCTGAATTTCGCCCGTGCGTTTGTGCTCGTACAACGCGCGCAGCACGTTGCGGCCGATGCGGCCATATCCATTGATCGCAACTTTTACCGCCATGACGACTCCTCGACGATGATCAAGGATGTCATTGTAACGGCGTCCGGGCGAGGTCGCACTCGCCCGGCTTCGAAACGCCGTCAGTCTTGCCGAAGCGAGTACGTAAAGGGCACCAAGACGTAGCCGCCCTGCGGCTTACCGTCGCGAATGCCGGGCGTGAACACCCATTGCATGGCCGCCGCGATGGAAGAGCCGGCGAATATCTGGTCGGTCTCCGTTTTTGTGCGCGAACGCCGCGACATCGGCAGGGCAGCGAATGCATTCTGGACGCGCGCGGAAACCGCTTTAATCCGCGAAGATCACCGTGCAATGCGATTCGACAGACGGATTCGTCCGGCCGAAATCGCAGCCGTCGAGCTTTTCGTCCCAAACGAAGTCATCCACACCGAGTTCGATCAGCCGCTCGTGGATGCGGCGCTCGTATTGTGCGCTGACGAACCGCACGACGCGCTGGATTTCCTTGTTGCGCGTCTGTTGCGTGTTGCCGATCGACGCCGTGTTGTAAAACTGGATGTAGCAAAGTTTCGGCACGAGCACGAAACGCGTGGTGAGAAACAGGCGCACGAGCAGTTCGTAATCGTCGGCTACATGCAGACTGCTGTAGCCGCCGGCCTCGAAATACGCTTTGCGTGTCCACGCGCGGATGTGATTGGGCACGCCGACGATGTGGCGAATGGTTTTTGCGTTGATGTGCACCGCGTCCTGCACGAGATATTGCGCATCTTCGGATGTGAACGTTTCGTAGCGCAGCGGATGGGTTTCCCAGTGCGCTTTGCCGTAGCCGAACGCGTAGTCCGCACCATAGTCGTGACACAGCAGCGAATCCTCGTAGCGCTCCGACCAGTTCGTGTATGCGACGCCGCAGTCCGGATGCGCGCGGAATGCCGCGGCGATCCACGCCAGACCGTGCGGCGTAAGCACATCATCATGGTCGAGTTCCACGAAGATGTCGCCCGTCGCCACTGAACACAAGTGACCTTTCAATTGTCCGATGTTGCCGCTCGGCTTGGCGAGATTGTGGATCGACACGCGGTAGTCCGCCGCCACTTCGCGCAGTGCTTCAAGGGTTCCCGCATCGGTTGAATGATCGTCGGCAATCACCCAATCCCAATCCGCATACGACTGCGCCTGCAACGAACGAAAAGCGCGCAAAAGTTTGTCGCGGCCGGTGTTGTAGACCGGCGTGAAGACGCTGATTTTCTTCGGAGCATCAGCGGACGGCGCCTCGGGAATCGCGGCGATCAGGAAGCAGTGGAAAATTTCCGAACCGCGCAAATCCGCAGCGCGTTCTTTGTGAATCCATTTGCGTCGAATGTAGTACGGCGCGGCCAGGAGTTTCGGGAACGATTCGATGTTGCCGACGCTGACGATCGCCTGCGGTTCCAATTCGGCGAGCGCTTTTTCGAGATTCGAATCGTCGGCGAACAGATGCATCGAGAATTCATCCGCTTCGAACGACTCCGCATCATGCGAACGCAGTTGTTCTTTCGGCGGCAATTCGTCGGCCGACGACACGCCGAAAATCGCGACTTTCGGCAGTCCGGGATTTCTCATCGCATCATTTCTTCAGACGGCCAGCAGGCGCTTCGCGGCGGACACGACGGCATCGACGGTGAAGCCGAAATACTTGAACAGATCGTCGGCGGGCGCCGAAGCGCCGAATGTATCGATGCCGATCACCGCGCCGTCCAAGCCGACATATTTTCGCCAATAATCGGTGACACCCGCTTCGATCGCGATGCGTTTGCGATTGGACGGCGGCAACACCGCGTCGCGATACGTCTGGGGTTGTCGGTCGAATATATTCGCGCACGGCATCGACACGATGCGCACGGTGACGCCGTCGTTTTGCAAGGCGCGCGCCGATTGCACGGCGAGATCGACTTCCGAACCTGTCGCGATGAAGATCAAATCGAAATCGGCCTTCGGATCGCTCAACACATAGCCGCCCAATTCGATGAGCCCGAGTTGATCTTCGCTGCGCGGTTGGTGCGCGAGATTCTGTCGCGAAAAGATCAAGCACGATGGGCCTTCTTTGCGTTCGATCGCCGCTTTCCACGCGACGGCGCTCTCGACGGCATCGCACGGACGCCAGACGTGATTTTTCGGAATCAACCGCAAGCTGGCCAGATGCTCGACGGGTTGATGCGTCGGTCCGTCTTCGCCGAGGCCGATTGAATCGTGCGTGTAAACGTGGATAGCATGCGCGGGGATGAGCGCTGACATGCGCACCGCGTTGCGTGCGTAATCGGAGAAGACCAGAAACGTCGCGTCGTACGGAATGAAGCCGCCATGCAACGCGAGGCCGTTGCTGATCGCGGTCATGCCGAACTCACGCACGCCGTAATAAACATAGTTCGCACCCGCGTCGGCGGACGCGACGTCCTTCGAGCCTTTCCATATCGTGAGATTGGAGCCGGCGAGATCCGCCGAACCACCGATAAGTTCGGGCAGTTTCGGTCCGAAGGCATCCAACGCCATCTGCGATGCCTTGCGCGATGCGACGGTTAGCCCATCCGACTGCAGTTTGCGAACATACGCGCCGACGTGATCGCTCCAATCCTCAGGCAGTGCGCCGGACATCCGACGTTCGAATTCCGCCGCGAGCTCGGTATGCGCATTTTTATACTTTGCGAACTTTTCTTTCCACGACGATTCGCGCGCGGCGCCTTTTTCTTTCGCGTTCCACGCCGCGTAGATGTCGTCCGGAATTTCGAACGCCGGGTGATCCCAGCCAAGTGCCAAGCGCGCCGCCGCGACTTCATCCTTGCCGAGTGCCGCGCCGTGCGACGCTTCTTTGCCCTGTTTGTTGGGCGCGCCGAAGCCGATGATCGTCTTGCAGCAGATCAGCGTCGGTCGATCGGAATTTCTGGTGACGCTCGCGAGCGCCGTCTTGATCGCATCGGCACTGTGGCCGTCGACATTTGCAATGACGGTCCAACCGTAAGCCTCGAAACGTTTCGGCGTGTCGTCGGTGAACCAGCCGTGCGTTTCGCCGTCGATGGAAATGCCGTTATCGTCATACACGACGACGAGCTTGCCGAGTTTCAGTGTGCCGGCGAGCGACGCAGCTTCATGGGAGATGCCTTCCATCAGGCAACCGTCGCCGATGAAAACGAACGTGCGGTGTTCGACGATATCGAAATCAGGACGATTGAATCGCGCCGCGAGAACTTTTTCGGCGAGCGCCATGCCGACGGCGTTGGCGAGGCCCTGGCCCAATGGGCCGGTCGTGGTTTCGATCGCCGCGAACTCGCTGGCTTCGGGATGGCCCGCCGTCTTCGAATGCAACTGACGGAATCGCTTCAACTGATCGATTGGCAAATCGTATCCGCTCAGGTGCAGCAGCGAATACAGCAACATCGAGCCATGACCGTTCGAGAGCACGAAACGGTCGCGATTGATCCACTTCGGATTTGCCGGATTGTGGTGCAGGAAGTCGTTCCACAGCACTTCGGCGATGTCGGCCATGCCCATCGGCATGCCCGGATGACCGGATTTCGCGGCCTCGACCGCATCCATGGATAACGCGCGAATCGCGTTGGCGAGTTCTCTGCGGGTCGGCATGTTCCAGTCTCGAAAGGACGGCGCGGAATCGAGCGATTGCACGGCGGTGCGCATTGTCGCCGAAACGTCGGCGATTGTCGCCGCAAAAAAAGGGGCTCTTGCGAGCCCCGATTCAACGATGTGCTTTGCGATGCTGTTACGGCAACGGCTGCACGATCAGATTACGGTTCATGTAGCCCGCAGTGCCACCCACGCTGCGGTAAGCCAACGTGAATGTCGTGCTGCCAGGAGCGAGGCCGGCCACGAAGTAGACCGCGCTGTTCTGCATGAAGGTGGAACCGCCGCGGACCAACGCTTGGGAATCGCATACGGATTGCGTGCGGCTTGAGGCGCTGCTGCAGGTACCCGTGTTGGCGCCGGCCATCTCCCAGCTCATGTAGGCGTTGCCGTTGCCCGGATCGACGCCGGATGTCATAACCACCATGACGTTTCCTGAGACAGGCACTGTGACATTCACCGAAATGGTTCCGGTGGCTCCGGTTCCGGACAAACTCGTCACATAGACTGTGGAAGAAGTCGTGCCGTTCACGTTCGCAGCAACACCGCTGCTGCTGGGATAGGCGCCGCCCGTGCCTGAAGAACCTGCGGGGCCTTGCGCGCCCTGCGCGCCTTGCGCACCAGCCGTTCCTTGCGGACCGATGACGCCCTGCGCACCCGTCGTACCTTGCGGACCGAGCGCACCTTGCGCGCCCTGTGCACCCGATGCGCCTTGCGGTCCGGTACCGCCGGTAGCGCCTTTGGCGCCCGCAGTGCCCTGCGGACCGACTGCGCCTTGCACACCTGCAGAACCTTGGGGACCGACGGCGCCTTGTGTACCGGCCGTGCCTTGCGGGCCAACCGCACCTTGCGCACCCGCCGTACCCTGCGGTCCGGTGTCACCGGTCGTGCCCTTGGCACCGGCGGCACCTTGCGGACCGATTGCACCCTGCGTACCCACAGCGCCTTGTGCGCCAGCTGTTCCTTGCGGACCGGCTGCACCTTGCACGCCCGGCGTTCCTTGCAGACCAACCGCACCTTGCGCACCCGCCGTACCTTGCGGTCCGGTGTCACCGGTCGTGCCCTTGGCACCAACAGCACCTTGCGGACCGATGGCCCCTTGCGCACCCGCTGAACCCTGCGGACCGATTGCGCCCTGCACGCCGGATGTTCCTTGCGGACCAACAGCACCCTGCGCACCCGTCAAGCCTTGAGAACCGACCGCACCCTGCACACCCGGCGCTCCTGTGGTCCCTTGCGGACCAGCCGCACCTTGCACACCCGCCGTACCTTGTGGTCCGGTGTCGCCGGTCGCGCCTTTGGCACCGGCGATACCCTGTGGGCCGGTGGCGCCTTGCGTGCCAGCGGCACCTTGCGAACCTTGCACACCCGGTAGACCGAGCGGACCGATCAAACCTTGTGGACCGATTGCACCTTGCGGTCCGGTATCGCCAGTATTGCCTTTGGCGCCAGCGATACCCTGGGGACCCGCCAAACCTTGCGAACCGATTGCACCCTGCACGCCCGGCGTTCCCTGCGGACCCAGCAAACCTTGCGGTCCGATCGCGCCCTGCACGCCAGCTGTTCCTTGCGGACCCACCAAACCCTGCGGACCGATTGCACCTTGTGGCCCGGTATCACCTGTGATGCCTTTGGCACCCGCGACGCCTTGCGGACCGATCGCGCCCTGCGCGCCCACGCTGCCTTGCGGACCAATCGCACCTTGCACACCCGCCGTACCCTGCGAACCGATCGAACCTTGCGGACCGATTGCGCCCTGCACGCCCGGTGATCCTTGCGAGCCGATGGCACCTTGCGGCCCGGTATCGCCCGTAGTGCCTTTGGCGCCAGCGGTACCCTGTGGACCGGCCGCTCCCTGCGCACCCGCCGAACCTTGAGGACCGATTGCGCCCTGGACGCCGGACGTTCCCTGCGGACCGACCGCGCCTTGCGCACCGGCAGCGCCCTGTGGACCCGCCGCACCTTGCGCGCCAGAAAAACCCTGCGGACCGACCGCACCCTGCGGGCCCGCTGCGCCGTCGGCACCTGTCGCACCCTTCGATGCCAGCGGCGCCCAATCCATGATGTCCGAGTCGGGCGTCTTGCCGTTGGTTGCCGCATTGTTGTCGAGCGAGATGTAGCTCGAACCGTTATACGTGACGATATTGCCGGTCGTGTACGCATCACCTATGGTCCACGCACCGCTGTATTCCGATCCGGTGGCACCTGTCGCGCCCACAGCACCTTGCGCGCCCGCCGCACCTTGAGGACCGGCACCGCCTTGAACTCCCGGTGTTCCTTGTAGACCAGCAGCACCCTGCACGCCTTGCTGGCCGACGGCGCCTTGTGCACCCTGCTGACCTGCCTGACCCTGCGTGCCGGCCGGCCCTTGGGTACCTTGCGCGCCTTGTGCTCCCTGAACGCCTTGCGGACCGATCGAGCCTTGCGGACCCCGCGCGCCTGGCGGCGAATTGAGCGCATATTGGGCGATCGGAACGGTATTTATGCGTTGACGGCTGCCGAGACTTTCCTCGTTGCCGGTCGTCGATCCGACTTTGATGTCGAGATAGTATTGCAGGCCGTTGAAGACCAGATTGAAGTCGATATCAGCGGTGAACATGCCGTTGACGACATCGATCGATTGCTGCACCGGTCCTGCGACTACGGTGCCGCCGGATTCCGCGTCATAAAGGGTAAACGTGAATTGGTATGTGCCATTGGCGAGCCCGTTGCCGCCGTTGAGCAAGCCCTGATAGGTAAATGCCGTTGTCTGATTGTCCACTGCGGCGTGCGCGGCGGAGAAAGACATCAGCGCGGCGGCAACAAGCGCGCTTAATTGTTTGCGTTTCATGATCAACACCCCTCGAAACTGTTGAAGAAAATTTCGTCGCGGTTCGTTTTCGGCGTGGCCGCCAAGAATCCCGCGTCGATGGAATACGTTGCAGAGCTCGAATAACCCGGAGCTGCCTGGCCAATCGTTCCGGATAGCCGGTAACAAGGATTGGCGAGCGTTTTGCCGCCCGAGTCGAGAAGATGTAAATCGATGGCTGGCGCGCTCGCTTGCGCCTGCGTGTCGGACCACGGTACGGCGGCTATGCATACCAATGCCGCAGCCAGCAACGCACCGCCCGTGGCGACGGGCCGCCTTGAATGCTTGATCATTTGACCCCCTAAACCCTTGGAAAACCTGCGGTGGGCGATCTCACTCACCCGGCCGCAGCTCGCAAACCTCGCACGCGCTTACTGTTGATACCTCGACAAGATTTCTCGCAAATTCTTGCCGAACTCTACGTTTTACGCTTAAGTCACACTTGCAATTATCCTATAGCAAGAAGGTTGCCAACCGGATCTTTTTCAACAAAATCCTCAGCCCGGCGTCATTGCGACAATCGCTGACGGACTATAACAAGGTCTGGGCTTCTGTCGACTGCGTCACAGAATGCTGACGATAAGTGTCAGCTTTTCGCTGACACAAGGCGACTTGTTAACGGCTCCGCGTCCGTTACCCGCTTTGCGAAGGGTACAAGTGCGGCAAAACCGCGCTCGCGGCGGCCGCCATCGTTTTAGGAAAGTGCGGTCCGTTTCGAAATGCCGCAGTGAGCTGTTCTTTTAGGCCGTCTTCGGTTGCGGTGCCATAGCGCACACGTTCGAGTTGCTCGATCGCCGCGATTTGCGCCGGATCGTTCACCGCCTCGCCCAGCTCGCGCAGATTTCGCGCCGCGATTTTTTTGCTGTGTGCCCACGCGAGCAGCACGCGCGACACGGCTGCCCAGTCGCCTGCCGCGCACGCGCCGCGAAACGATTTCTTCGCCGAACCATCGCTCGCATTCGCAGCGTCCGTTTGCGACGCCTTCGCTGCGCTTTTCTTTTGTTGTCTCGCCGACCAGACGATCCATCCAGCGGCAGTCGCGATCCATAGACCGATCGCGGCCAGCGCGAGCGCGCGCCAAAACGCCGCCTCGGCATCAGCAGTCGTGTGCGAGTTGTCCGCAATCGGCGGAGCCGCTGCCGCCGGCAACGGTGCGGCCGTCACGCTCGGCACCGGCGAAGCTGTTTGCGGTGCAGATCCCGCCGCCGCTTGCACGGTCAGATCGATCTCCGGAACGGTGGCCGTCTCCGGCCGATCGTGCGCCGTGTCCCACCAGCCGATGCTGATCGACGGAATGACAAGCGGTCCGGCCCGTTTGGGAACGATGGCGAACTTGCGTTCGCGTTCGCCGGTCGTCAAATCGCCGCTGTCTTTGTTTTGCGTGCTGGCCTTGTCCGGATAGATGTCCGCGCCGTCGATTTTCGGCAGCGTAAGCTCGGGTAATTGCTCGAAGCCGAGGCCGTTGGCTTGCAGGCGCAGCGTCAATGTCAGCGGCTCGCCGACTTGCGCAGTAGTGTTCGCGTCGATGCCGTCCGCCGTCAGCGTGACGGTGCGCGCCGGCAGCCACGCATCCGCACCTGCGTTTGCCGGACGCGGACGCACGTCCAGCGTGATCGGATCGGAATGCGCGCTCACGTTATGGCCGCGCGAGAAGAAACTGTTCGCGTCGTTCCGATCCATCGCATGGCCGCGGAACACGATCGAGGGCACCGCGACAGAGCCGCTTTTCTCTGCCTGCACGACGTAGCGCCGTTCGAGCACACGATAACGGCGTCCGCCGACATCGGCGGCGAAGTTGCTGTCCTGCCCGCCCACTTTTCGGACGATCAAACCGGGCGCTTGCGGATCATCCAGCGAACCATCCGTGAGATTGACGGAAAAGTATAATTTTACCGTCATGCTCACTTGCTGTTGCACGTACGGCGAGCGTGGTTCGATCGTCGTTTCGATGTAAACATCATCACCGGCCTTTCCGCTCGCCGCAGTCGCGGCCTGCACCGTCAGCGTCAGCGGTTGCGTGTCTTGTCCGGCGACGGATAGCGGCGGGATCGTCAGCGCTCCCGCACGCTTGGGCTCGAGCGCCACCGCCCACAGCAACTTCGAACTGGATTGCCCGTTGATGATGTTGATGGAACTCGAGCTCTGCGTGCCGGACAAATTGAAATCCGATTCGAGCGCCGAGAAATCCGGCTTCGCATCGCTGCTCGCGTTCGCTACTTCGACATTCAGCGTCACCGTTTCGCCGAGCTGCATGGCGTTGCGATCGAGCCACGCTCGCACTTCGGCGCCATGCGCGCAGATACTGGCCATCGTCAACCACAACGCGGCGATCACGCAGCATCGCATCCGCCCGCTCATTGTCCGTCGTCTCCTTGCGGCTGCCCATTCTGTCGTCGTTGATGTTCGAGTAAAAATTTCCTGCGCAGCAAACCGCCGGGATCGTCCGGCACGCGCTGCAACCACTGCTGCACGGCTTGCTGTTGTTCGTTTTGCGTTCCTTCCTTCTCGTTGGCGCCGAGCCGGATCGGTTGAGTCTTCGACTGATCTTTGCCGCTATCTTTTTTCAACGCTTGATCCATGCCTTCGCTATAGCGCTGCTGCGATTGCTGATCGGCTTCCTTCGCCCCGGCTTGCTGTTGTGCGTCCTTTTCGTTGCCGCTGTCGTTCTGCTGACCGGACGATCCGCTTTGCGATTGCTGATCTTTCGTGTCGGAATTCTGATTACCGTCGCTCTGTTGATTGTTTTTTGAATCCTGTTTGGAATCGGCGGATGACGAGGATTGATCGGATTGCTGTTTTTGCTGATCGGCGCCCTGCCCGCCCTGCGAACCGTCGTCTTGCTGATCTTTGCCTTGATGGTCCTTGGAATCTTGCTTGTCCTTGTCGCCTTTTTGATTTTTGTCTTGTTGTTTTTTCAGCCAGTCCTCGACCGCTTTCTTGTTCGCAGTCGCGTCGGCCAATGACGGATCGCGCCGCAGCGCATCGTCGTACGCCGCGATGGCTTCCTTGAACTGCTGCTGCTTCGCGAGCGCATTGCCCGCGTTGTAGCGCGCGTCGGCGGCGTCGACGCTTTGAAAATCGCGCACCGCGTCTGCCATGTCGCCCGCGCGATAATCCGCCGCGCCGCGCAAAGCGGGACTTTCCGCCAATGCCTGCGCCTGCTTCGCATCACCCGCATCCAGTCGCGCCTGTGCTTGCTGATCCGGCCGTTGCCACAAATCCGTCCACGAAAACGCAGCGGCCAGTTGCGCATGAACAAGAAATGCGAGCGGAAAAATCATCAGCCATCCGCGCCGAAATCCCGACAACGCAAGCGGCAGCAGCAGCAAGGCAAACCACGGGCCGCGATCGCGATAACGCAATGTCGTCGCCTGCTGCGATGTCGATTCCGCAACCGCGTGTGGAGCAAGATCATCGAGTACGTGATCGAGATCGTTCGCATCCGAGCTGATCGGAGCGTAGCGGCCGCCGCCATCTCGCGAAACTGTCGTCAATGTCGCGTTGTCGAGTTTCGGCAGAACAATGCCTCCCGACGCATCTTTCAGGAATCCGCCTTGAATCAGCGGCACCGGCGCGCCTTGTTCGCTACCGACACCGATGATCGATACGCGCACCCCCGCAGCGCGCGCGCGGCGTGCCGCAGCGTCCGCATCGCTGCTGACTGCGTCGGCGAGCAAGACGACTTCGCCCTCATGCAAGCCGGCGCCCTGGATCAACTTTACGGCCAGATCGATCGCGTTTCCCGTCGCGTTGCCGGGAGCGGGCATGACGGTGGGATCCAGCGAATCGACGAGATTGGCAACCGTATTCGTATCGTCCGTCAACGGCGCGACGACGAACGCCTCTCCGGAATAGGCGATCAGCGCGGTCTGCGAATCTCCGCTGCGTTTCAGGATGTCGGCGATTTTGTAGCGTGCACGCGCAAATCGGCTCGGCTTGATGTCTTGCGCGGACATCGTTGAACTCAATTCCAACGCGATCACGCGGGCGGCGCGATTCTGATAAAGCGGCTGCGGCAATTGTTCCCATGCCGGACCGGCCAGCGCGAGGCACGCCAGTGTCCATCCGATCATCGCCAGCCATCGCGGCCTTTTCGATGGCGCCGCGTCGCTGCCGCGCACCAGCAGATGCTCCAGCAGGTGCGCGTCGACCACGCCGCGCCAGGCGCCCGCATCAGAACCGCGAGCGGACAATACCATCCACAACAGCGGCAAAGCGGCCAGCGCGATCAGCCACCACGGCCGTAAAAAATGGAAATTGATAAAAAATATACTCATCGCGCGAAATTCGATTTCCATTCGCGGTTGCGGACGCGAATTCCAACTGCCATTGCGACGACGAGCAGCAGTGCACCGGACAACGGCACATAGAACAACTCGTCGACCGGCCGAAACTGCTGTTGCGCATCCTCCGCCGGCTCCAGCGCGTCGATCTCGCGATAAATCTTCGCAAGCTCCTGCGTGTCGCGCGCGCGGAAATAACTTCCGCCGGTTTTTTCCGCCATCGACCGCAGCAAACGCTCATCCAAATCGGCCGACGGGTTCACGGTGTGGCCGCCGAAGAAGTCGTCGATCCGCATGGATTCAGCGCCGATGCCGATGGTGTAAATCTTCACGTGCTCCGCCACGGCCAGCTCGACGGATTTGTACGGATCGAGCTCGCCGGCATCGTTCACGCCGTCGGTGAGAAGAATCAGCACGCGATGATTTTGCGGAC
>DATAVJ010000147.1:0-31559 GCA_036267795.1 Rudaea sp. | reverse complement strand
TTTTCCAATTGCAGCGGCCAACGTCGTAACCACCGATACAATCCTAACGCTGTGGACCACGCTTCAGCTCGTCGCTTTTATCGAAGTTTGGTGGGGAAAAGACAAAGCCAATCAAGTTATCTGGCGCCGCGTTTTCTGGCTGGGAGTAGCGCTTGGTTTTCTAACAAAAGGTCCTCCCGCACTCTTGATCGCGTCAAGTTGCGTGTTATTTGCTTGGGACCAAAGGCGAGCGGCCGGCATTCGTGAGATTTTGCGCTTGGACGGTCTGGTGCTCTTTTTCGTCGTCGGTTGCTCGTGGTATGTCGCGGTAATTGCCAAAACGCCAGGGCTTCTCCACTACTTTCTTCAAACCGAAATTGTGGATCGCGCTACAAGCGCCCAACTTCATCGTAACGCCGAGTGGTATGGCGGTTTCAAAATTTACTTTCCTGTGTTGTTGATTGGTCTCCTTCCGTGGTGGCCGGTAGTTGCAATAGTTGGTTACCGAAGAAGCCAAGTCCGCCGTGGTGTGACGAATTCTTGCTTACAACGTTTGCTGCTATTTGTCACCGCGTTTCCTTTTATCGTATTCATGCTAGTTCGCTCACGTTTACCTTTTTATATCTTGCCACTGTTTCCGCCATTGGCTTGTTACGCAGCATTGATCCTAGGGAACATCGATCTTCGCGCGACTCCTGTTCGCATCGCAGGAATCTGCTGGTGTGCAACTCTTGTCGGCGCCTTATGGCTCGCAGGAATTGTGAACTCTCCGAATGACGACCGTTTGCTTGCACGTGCGTTGGATCGCGCGTCCGCAGTCAAGTTCTCATCTACAGCGTTTGTCCAAACCACACCGCGCTACGGTCTGCGCTTCTACAACGACGTCGATATCGTGGCACTGAATCTGCCAGGATTCGACGGTCCCGTAGGCTCGCAACTTTTGAATTCAATCCGGTTTGACCATGGGTGCACGGCGCTGTTAGTTAATACCTGGAACACTGGCGTTCTCATAGAAACACTAAGAGCGCAACAGCGTCCGTTCCGACGAATAGATAACGTGATCGAATACGCTGTGTTCCTTGAGGGCGGACACTGCGCTTAGCACGGAGACCGAAACCAGTGTTTAAAGAGCGTAGGCGACAGCGTGTCGCGTGCCGACGTATCACCGGCCGCGACGTCAGTCCAAAAAGATGTCATTACCAGGCCGGTCGATGGCGATGTAGTCAGCGCTGCAGCGCAACGCCGCGTTGAATCATGACTTCGGACGCAAGAACGGTGCGTGTCAATTCAGGATTTCTTGGCGCGGAGAAAGAGGAACTTGGCACAAACAAAGTCGATTAACGAGATCGATTTACATTTGTTTCTCGATCGATCAGACGTGAAAAATCGCAAAAAACTAGGGGTTCGAATTATGGCCTCGAATGCATTCGAAGAGGGGTCCCTTCAATTTTGTCTTAGTTGCGAGCAGATCAGTTGAATTTTAGCGGCGCGGAAATAACCGCCGCCTGATCTCATTTATTTTTTGATCGGTAGTTTCATTTTCTAAGTCGAAGAGTGATCCACATTTGCGACATTTGATTGCCTGATAGGAATCGCGCGTTCCACTGACGGGCATCGATACTTTCTCGAGAAGATGAGTTCCCCCTTGGGGCATTTCTCTAGTTGCACTGCCAGAAGCGAATCTTCCCTTCGTATGTCCCCAGGCCTACCTGGATGCTTAACACGCGCCACAATTCTCATTTCTATACAACTCCCATGGCCTATGTTGACCGTTCAACGGTGCGTTGGAAAACTGACCTGCGGCGCAATTGGTCAGAAGGCGAGACGTCGGTTGCCATTTTTGCGCTTGGCTCAAATTAGCGAAGGGCAATCGTCCATTACTTCGTCTGCTACGGCGCGGAATAGCCGCAAAAATTGGCAAAGTTTGCAGCCTGACCTGATTCGCCAGCGCCACGGTATTTCGTGAAGACGCTCTAAAAGCAACTTTTAGAGCCGAATAAGATCCGCTAGATCGACGCGTGTCGCGATCTACCTTTTTTTTTCGACCGCTATTCAGCCACCACTATTCGAACGACAGAACAAGGTCAGCCCAATCTTGCATCATCTTTTTGCGCTCTGGCAGATGCTTGGCATGGTTGTAAGCGGCTTTCACACTGTTTCGTTCGTTGTGCGCCAACTGACGCTCGATTGCATCAGTTGGATATCCCAATTCATTCAACATCGTCGACGCGGTGGCGCGAAAACCGTGCGCAGAAAACTGGTCGTTAAGCTTTAGTCTCTCTAGAAAACGATTTAGCGTCGTCGGCGACATACACCTTTTGGAATCTCGCGTATTTGGAAATACGAGAGCCTGACTGCTGCTCCTGGGTAGTTGCTCAAAGAGTGTCACTGCCTGTCGGGATAGCGGAACAATATGTGACTGCAGCATTTTCATTCGATGGCCGGGAATTCTCCACTCGGCTTGCGGCAAATCGAACTCGGACCACTGAGCATTTCGTAGTTCTCCGGGACGCACGAAAGTGAGTAACAAAATGCGAATTGCTGTATTTACTTCCACTGTGCCCGGCGCGTTCCGCAGCTTCTTGAGCAACCCTGAGATACCTTCTTTAGTCAACGCGGTACTGTGCTTCGACCGAGGACGCTTAATAAACCCCTTGAGTGCAGTAACAGGATCAAACGCAGCGAAATCATCCGCGACCGCGAATCGGAAGATTGCGGAGCACCACTGCCGTATTAGAATCGCAACGGTTGGCGCGCCCAGTTCGCAAGCTGCCGAAAGAATTTCGCGAATCATTCGTGCAGAAACACCTTTGATCGGCTTGCGCCCGACGATCGGAAAAACATCTGACTCCAAAGTGGTTGTCACTTGCTTGAGGTAGTAAGGCGACCAACTACGCTCATTGTGCGCGATCCAGCCACGTCCTATCGCTTCAAACGTATTGGCTGCCGCCCTCGCAGCTTCGTTTTTTGCCTGCGCGCGCGCATGGGAGGGGTTTACGCCCGCCGCCACCAGCCGCCGTGCTTCATTCCTTTTTTCGCGAGCGTCACGCAATGTAACAACGGGGTACTCACCAATCGCAAACGTCGTTTCCTTTCCCAAATGACGGTAGCGATACTGAAAAAGCTTTTTTCCGTTGGCCTTAATCAATATGTGTAACCCGCCGCCATCGGCGAGTTTGTAAGGCTTCGAAACTGCTTTAGCAGCCTTCAGCTGTGCCTCGGTCAAATCGTTCAACACACGGCCCCCACGAGGTTTTCGGTAGGGGTATTATACCGCCGATACCCGCATCGATACCCGCATATTTCCGAACCGTAGCGAACGCTGGCGAACTAGTGCGTGGTATAAATCATTGATTTATAATGACATTATGTACCTGCACGAACCGTCATGAACTGCGGCGAACATGAATGCCGATTATCTATCATCAAAATCATGCATGGCCAGCCGATGGCATGAAGGTCTGCCGCGGAGACGCAAGAATATACAAATCGGCGCCGGAAGCCACATACCGTTCGCAGGGTGCGCGCGACATTGCCGTGGCTGTTCGAAACCTTCATCGGCCGTGTCGCATGACGGTCGATCAGGAAGCCTCGCGTTCAGCCGACGATAAGACGCTAAGACCTTTTCGCGTGTTTCAACACCGGCCTACGTAGCGTCGCTTTCTTTGCCGCCTTCTTCGCCGCTCGGGACGCCGCTTTTTTTGTCGCCTTTTTGGGCTGCAGCCGATGAATCGCGAACCGATAGCCCAGCGCGTTGACGACGCGGTGAATCGTGGCGAATTCCGGATTGCCCTTGCTGCTTAGCGCTTTATAGAGACCGGCGCGTGTGGTTTGGGAATTCTGCGCGATCGCCTGCATGCCGCGAGATCGAGCGACCGTTCTGAGCGCTTCCTTGAAGAAATCCGGATCGTTTTCTTCGAGCGCCGCTTCCAGATAATATTCGACATCTTCCAGACTACGAATGTAGTCCGCCGCGTCGAATTTGTAAAGTTTGATGGCCATCGCATACCTGCTTCAAATCTTCAGCGTTTCGGACAAAATGATTGCTCTGGCGATGTCGCGCTGTTGCGTGCGTTTGTCGCCGCACAACAAAAGCAGGACGAGTTCGGCGCCTCGATACGAATAGTAAATGCGATACCCCGGACCGTAATGGATTCGGGTCTCGATGACGCCGTGCCCAACCGCCTTTGAATCGCCAAAATTTCCTTCGCGCATTCGCTGTGCCGCGACATTAATGCGAGAGCGGGCGCGACCATCCGCAACTTCGAGCAAGCGCCGTTCGAACGACGCAGTCCGCAACACATCCATGCGCAATGTATCCTATGGTTTACACGGCGTCAACCATGGTTGACACTTCCCCAACGCGCAATCACACGCTCAGCGGATTCGGTTTCGCCGGATCGATCTTCCACGTCTTTATCGCACGCGATACGTCCTTAGCGCTCATCTTTCCTTCCGCAGCCAACGCGGCGATGGCGGCCTGCGCGATGTAATAGCGATCCACTTCGAAAAAATAGCGCAGGTTTTCGCGCGTGTCGCTGCGGCCAAAGCCGTCGGTGCCGAGGACGGCATACTTTGTGCCGTCGGGCATGAACGCACGGATTTGATCGGCGAATTCGCGCACGTAATCCGTCGCCGCGATCACCGGACCCTGTCGTCCCGTCAAACACGCCGTGACATGGGCGACCCGCGGCGTCTCTTCCGGATGCAGACGATTCCAGCGCTCGCAATCGAATCCGTCTCTGCGCAATTCCGAAAAACTCGGACAGCTCCAGATATCGCAGACGACGCCGAATTCGTTCTCCAGCAATTCGGCGGCGGCGATCGCTTCACGCAGGATCGTGCCGGAGCCGATCAATTGCACGCGCGGGATGCGGCTGTTCTTCGCGTTCTTGACGGGCGCGGATTTTTCCGCGGCACCTTTCACCGATTCCCTGGCGGGCGCTTTTGTTTCCTTCGGCGGCGGACCGTCGGTTTCCGGCACGTTGCTCTTGCCCTGCTTGTCGGGTTCCGACGCGGCCGTCGGCGAACCCTTCGGCAGCGGATCGTCGCCGTCGCGGAACAGGTACATACCTTTGATGATGTCGGCTTGCACACCCTTCGGCATTTCCGGGTGCGTGTAGTTTTCATTCATCACCGTGACGTAGTAGTAGCAGTCTTCCTGCTCCTGCATCATGCGGCGCACGCCGTCCTGCATGACGACGGCGACTTCGTATGAAAATGTCGGATCGTACGCGCGGCAATTCGGGATCGCGCCGGCGAGCAGATGCGAATGGCCGTCTTCGTGTTGCAGGCCTTCGCCGTTCAGCGTCGTGCGTCCCGCGGTGCCGCCGACGAGGAATCCGCGCGCACGCATGTCGCCCGCCGCCCACGCCAGGTCCCCGATGCGCTGGAAACCGAACATCGAATAATAGATGTAAAACGGCAGCATCGGTACGTCGCTGATCGAATAGCTCGTCGATGCGGCCATCCAGGCCGATACCGCGCCCGGTTCCGTGATGCCTTCCTGCAACACCTGCCCTTTTTGATCTTCGCGGTAGTACATCAATTGATCGGCATCCTGCGGACGGTATTTCTGTCCTTCCGGCGCGTAGATGCCGATCTGCCGGAACATGCCTTCCATGCCGAACGTGCGCGCTTCGTCGGCGACGATGGGCACGATGCGCTGGCCGATCTGCTTGTCACGCAACAGGAGATTGATGCCGCGCACGAACGCCATCGTCGTGGAAATTTCGCGATCGCCCGTGCCTTTGGTGATCTGTTCGAATGCCGACAATTCCGGCGCGGTGAAACTCGCGCTCTTGCGGCGGCGTTGCGGCAAGAAACCGCCGAGCGCCTGACGACGCTCGAGCATGTATTTCACTTCCGGAGAATCCTTGCCGGGATGGTAATACGGCACCTCGTCGACTTTATTGTCCGGTACCGGTATGCGGAAACGGTCGCGGAATTCGCGCACCGCCTCATTGTCGAGTTTCTTCTGCTGATGCGTGGGATTCTGCGATTCGCCCGCGCGGCCCATGCCGTAACCTTTCACCGTTTTGGCGAGGATCACCGTGGGCATACCCTCGGTTTTCACGGCCGCATCATATGCTGCGTATACTTTGTGCGGATCGTGCCCGCCGCGATTCAGGCGCCAGATGTCGTCGTCGGACAAATTGCGCACCATCTCCAATGTCTCCGGATATTTCCCGAAGAAATGTTCTCGCGTGTACGCGCCGCCGAACGCCTTGCACGCCTGATATTCGCCATCGACCGTTTCCATCATCAACTGACGCAGCTTGCCGCCCTTGTCATGTGCGAGCAGCGGATCCCAATAGCTGCCCCACACCACTTTGAGGACGTTCCAATCCGCGCCGCGGAACACGCCTTCCAATTCCTGGACGATCTTGCCGTTGCCGCGCACCGGACCATCGAGGCGCTGCAAGTTGCAGTTCACGACGAAAATCAGATTGTCGAGTTTCTCGCGGCCGGCGAGAGAAATCGCGCCGAGCGATTCGGGTTCATCGGATTCGCCGTCGCCGATGAAGCACCACACCTTGCGATCGGACTTCGGAATCAATCCGCGATGCTCGAGGTATTTCATGAAGTGCGCTTGGTAAATCGCCTGCAGCGGTCCGAGACCCATCGATACCGTCGGCACCTGCCAGTAATCCGGCATCAGCCACGGATGCGGATACGACGACAGACCATGGCCCTTGCCCGCGACTTCCATGCGGAACAGATCGAGCTGGTCTTCGCCGATGCGGCCTTCGAGGAACGAGCGTGCATATACGCCGGGCGACGAATGGCCCTGATGAAAAATCAAATCGCCCGGATGATTCTCGCTCGGCGCGCGCCAGAAATGATTGAAACCGACATCGTACAACGTCGCGCTCGATGCGAAGCTCGCGATGTGTCCGCCCAGTTCGCCGGGTTTGCGGTTCGCACGCACCACCATCGCCATCGCATTCCAGCGAATGAGACATCGGATGCGCCATTCCATGTTCGGATCGCCCGGCATCTTCGCTTCGAGGCTCGGCGGAATCGTGTTGACGTATTCCGTCGTCGGCGAAAACGGCAGATAGCCGCCCGAACGCCGCGTCGCATCGACCATGCGCTCCAGCAAGAAATGCGCACGCTGCGGTCCGTCGGCGTTGATGACGGCGTCGAGCGATTCCGACCATTCCTTGGTTTCGGCGGGGTCGATGTCTTGATTGACGATGTCCTGCATGATGTTCATGGGTTTCTCCGAATTTCTCGATGCGGCGGCTATCTGCGTCGAAAGCCGCGCGTCGCGGGGCCGCGCGAGGGCGCTGGCCGGATAGCCTAAGTCTACCCGACCATGTCGTCAGCGGCATGACGCAGGTGCATCAAAAATCGCGAACCTGCCGAACACGCGCATGATGCGCGCCGTGTTCGGATGCTGTCCGTTTCCTGTCCGATGAAATCGCCGACAAGGTCCATAGAATCGCCGCGGGGACAGCCGTCCTCATCGTTAGGGATGACGCATGGAACTGTACTTGAAACGTATCGGCTCGGGACTCGCACTTTTCACCGCGGCAACCGCCGCGTCGGCGACCGAACCCGTATTGGTCTATTGCTCCAACTGCAGCCCCACGCAGATCGACACACTCGTTCTCAACACGTCGGCATCCCAGGGCACCATCATTTATGTGGGCGATCTTGTCACCGGTGCCGTTGGCGCCTATTCGGTGTATTCCGACATCGACGACTCCAAGCACCCTCCCGTTCGCGTGAAATATGTGGACACCGTGCCGACCGATGCGACGATCAATTCAGGCGTCGCGGCGTCCATTCAGTTCTACAAGGTCAGTCCGGTTGGCTGGAACAAGCATTTCGATATCGTCTACAACGGCCCCAATCCGATGGGCACAACGGCTTGGACGATTTCCAATGACGGTCCCGATCAATTGAACTTCAACGCATGGCTGAATACACCAGGCTCCGGCGCCAAGACGGCTGCTCAGTTTGCGGGCGTTGCCGTTCAGGCGCTCGCGATGTTGACGAAAACTGACCCGGCTGCGGTGCCGAAAGAACAAGCCGAAGTTGACTTTGCCGACGGCAGCCATACGACGGCTGTGCAGGATTTCCCGTCGGGCAAGCTGAAGGACGATCCCGATTCGTCGTTTGACGGCGAGGGCAACCGCATCCCTTATGCCGATGCGTCAGGGCACGTCCACAACACTGGCGGCATTCGCAAATACAACGACGACTATCAAGGAACGAAGGACTACGACAGCTGGCTCCATCAGATCACCCACTTCAACGTGCTCGTGCAAACGCCGAGCGGCACACAGATTGGAGGCGGCGGAAGTTCGGGCGGCGGTGGAGTGCAGCCGGTCATTTGCACGGAGACGGTCGACGACGAAGGGCGGAAAGTCGAGACCTGCTTCGCGGGCTGACGTTAGGCGATGAACAACGGCGCCGGCATGCAATGCGTCGGCGCCGGTGTATGTCGGAGGCGAGTGGAGGCTTTGGCTTTTGATCGACAAAGATCACGAACAAAGTCACTGGATTCCGGCTTCCGCCGTAATGACGAGCTCAGAAAAAAAACGAGCGGCTCGCGTCAGGAGCGCTGATCGGCCTGCTGGCGAATCTGCGCCTCGACACACGCGAGCGCAGAAATATTCACCACACGCCGCACCGTCGATGCCGGCGTCAACACATGAGCCGGCTTGGACACCCCCATCAAAATCGGCCCTATGGCGATACCGTCGGTGAACTGCCGCACCATGTTGTACGCGATATTCGCCGCATCAAGATTCGGGAATACGAACACGTTGGCGCGACCTTGCAACATCGAATTCGGGAAAATCTGTGCGCGGACTTCCTCGTTGAGCGCTGTATCGGCTTGCATCTCGCCGTCGATTTCCAGTTGCGGATCTTTCTTGCGGACGATTTCGAGCACGCGCCGCATCTTTTGCGCACTCTCGTTGTTGTGGCTGCCGAAGTTCGAATGCGACAGCAGCGCCACTTTCGGCGTAATGCCGAATAATTTCAGTCGCAGCACGGCCTGACACGTCGCCTCGGCGATCTGTTCGGCGGTGGGATCGTATTGCACGTGCGTGTCGACGAAGAACCACGTGCCGCGATCGTTCTGCACAGCCGTCATCGCTGACGGCGCATTGACGCCGGGATCGAGCGGCAACACATCCAGCACATGCCGCAACTGGCGCTGATATCGGCCGACGATGCCGCAGATCATCGCATCGGCCTCGCCGCGCGCCACCATTAACGCCGCGATCAGCGTGGGCCGCGAACGTACCAGCGATTTCGCCAGTGACGGCGTGATGCCGCGGCGTTCGGCCAGTTTCAGATAGAGATTCCAGTAATCGTGATAACGCGGATCGTCATCGACGTTGCACATCTCGAAATGCTCGCCGGGGCGAATGCGCAAACCCAGACGATCGATGCGGCGTTCGATGATCGCGGGACGTCCGATCAGAATCGGCCACGCCAGCTTGTCGTCCGCCAGGTGTTGCACCGCGCGCAGGATTCGATCTTCCTCGCCTTCGGCATAGACGATGCGTTTGACATCGCTCTTGGCGCGATCGAACACCGGCTTCATCACCAAGCCAGTGCGGAACACGAACTGAGTCAATTTTTCGGTGTATGCCGGCAAGTCCGGAATCGGGCGCGTCGCCACGCCGGATTCCATCGCCGCCTTCGCGACGGCCGGCGCAAGCGAAACGAGCAGGCGCGGATCGAACGGCTGCGGAATCAGATATTCCGCACCGAACGACAATTGCTGGTCGCCGTAGGCGCGTGCGGCGACATCGGAAAGTTCGCGCCGCGCAAGTCCGGCAATCGCATGCACGCACGCCACTTTCATGTCTTCGTTGATCGTGGTGGCGCCGACGTCGAGCGCGCCGCGGAAAATGTACGGGAAACACAGCGCGTTGTTGACCTGATTCGGATAATCCGAACGGCCCGTCGCGATGATCGCATCCGGCCGCACTTCTTTCGCCAGCTCGGGCAGGATTTCCGGCGTGGGATTCGCCAGCGCGAGAATGATCGGTTTCGCCGCCATGGTTTTCACCATGTCCTGCGACAACACGCCGCCGGCCGACAGCCCGAGAAAAATATCTGCGCCGGAAATGATGTCGGCCAGCGTGCGCGCTTTCGTATCGCGCGCGTAACGCGCTTTCGCCGCGTCAACGTCCTGCGTGCGGCCTTTGTAGATGACGCCGAGCCGATCGGCGACCCAGATGTTGTCGCGTTTCATGCCGAGCGCCACGAGCATGTCCATGCACGCGATGCCCGCGGCTCCGGCGCCGGTTGACGCAAGCTTCACGTCTTCGATCTTCTTGCCGACGACGGCGAGTGCATTGATAACCGCTGCACCGACGATGATGGCCGTTCCATGCTGATCGTCGTGAAAAACCGGAATCTTCACGCGCTGGCGAAGTTTCCGTTCGACTTCGAAACACTCCGGCGCCTTGATGTCTTCGAGATTGATGCCGCCGAACGTCGGCTCCAGCGCGGCGATCACGTCGACGAGTTTGTCCGGATCGTTTTCGTTGACTTCGATGTCGAACACGTCGATGCCCGCGAATTTCTGGAACAGCACGCCCTTGCCTTCCATCACAGGCTTGGCCGCCAGCGGACCGATGTTGCCGAGGCCGAGCACCGCCGTGCCATTAGTGATCACGGCGACGAGATTGCCGCGCGCCGTGAGCGTGGACACTTCGTTCGGATCGTCGACGATCGCATCGCACGCGGCTGCCACGCCGGGCGAATAAGCCAGCGACAGATCGCGCTGCGTGTCCAGCGGTTTCGTCGGCGAAATTTTTATTTTTCCCGCGGGCGCGAGGCGGTGATAATCGAGTGCGGCTTTTTTCAGGTCGTCGGCCTTGGACATATGCATGCGCTCGCGCACCGCATTGCGCGGTGTAGGCCGAAAAGCTTAGCACAGCATCCGGACGCGCTCGGATGCCTGAATAGTGCGCGCAAATCCGCCGCGTCCTCTTCCTGTCCGGCTGCTGTCCGGGACAGATGCAGTTGCAGTCACCTACTCTGCGGACGACACGGAAGGAGTCGTCGAAATGGATTTCCTCATTCGATCATGCACGACCGCACTTCTCGCAGCGATGCTCGCGCTTTCTGCACCTTACGCAGATGCGGTGATGAACAATGCCGCTCAAGTCTCCGCCGGCCTCACGCACAGTTGCGCATTGCTCACGAACGGCACGGCCGCGTGCTGGGGCGACGACAGTTCCGGCCAACTCGGAGACGGCACCTTCGCGACGCGTTCTTTTCCCGAACTGGTTAACTGGTCCAGGACCGGCGAACGCATGGATCACCTCGTGCAAATCGTCGCCGCCAGCGGCTTCACCTGCGCTGTGCGCGACGACGAAACCGCCTGGTGCTGGGGCCAGAACGGCGTCGGAAAACTCGGCAACGGCAAAGCGGGAATCGATGAGCGGTATCCCGTCCAGGTTTCGATCGACAAACCCGTGAAAGGTATCTCTGCGGTAGGAGAATCCGCCTGCGCGCTGCTCGATACGCCGCAGCGCTCCCTGCGTTGTTGGGGCAGCAACGACGACGGACAACTCGGCGACGGCACAAAAATCGATCGCGCCGCGCCTGTCGATGTCGTGATCACCGAGCGCGACGGCAGCAGAAATTTATTGACCGACGTCAAGCAGATTTCCATGGGTACCGATCACGCCTGCGCCACGCTCGTCGATTCGACGGTCGCATGCTGGGGATTCAATTGGACCGGCGAACTGGGCAACGGAACGTTTACCGACAACCAGTCGCCGACGGCAGTCATCATCGCTGGCGGCAGCTATACGAAATTGAGCGGCATCACGCAAGTCACGGCGAACGGATTGCATTCGTGTGCGAAATTCGCGTCGACGTGGCAACTGGCGTGCTGGGGCAACAACTCGCAAGGTCAGCTCGGCAATCCTGCGGTGACGTCGGTCACGGCATCGCCGGTCGGCGTTGTGGTCGGCGTCCAAAGCGTGGGCGCCGGCTCAGAAAGCACATGCGCGCTGCTGGCGGATTATCGCGTCGCCTGTTGGGGCGGCAACTCATACGGTCAACTCGGCGACGGCACCACCACCGGCAGCCGCACGCCGCTCATCTTGCCGATCACTAGAGCCGCCTCACTTTCTGTCGGCAACTATCACGCGTGTGCCGTCCTTCCGGACACGACCGTCGAATGCTGGGGCCGCGGCCGAGAAGGCCAACTCGGCAACGGACTGTTCGACGAGAAAAAATCCACGCCGCAACGGGTACACGATATCGACGGTTAAGCGCGCGGCGGCGCGTTGAGGAAATCCAATGCGGCCTGCAGCATCGATTCGGTTCCGATCTTCAGCGCGCCTTCGTCCAGGAAGAATTTGGGCGAATGATTCGTCGGCGCCGTCGCTGCATCGACTCCGTTCGGCGTCGCGCCGACGAAGAAATACACGCTAGGCACCTTGATCGACATCGCCAATTGCGGGAAATCCTCGGATGCCATCCACCGAGCCGCTTCGACCACATTGTCCTTTCCGACCGCGTTCTCGATGCTCGTGCGAACGCGTGCCGTGAGTGCCGGATCGTTGTAGTTGATGGGATTGCTCTGGCCCGTGACGGGAATTTGCGTTTCGACCGTCGCGTTGTTCGCGGCCGCGACATGTTCCGCAATATTTTTCAGGCTCGACAACGCCTGCTCGCGCATCCCCTGATCGAACGCACGCACCGTGCCCTGCAGTTCCGCGGAATCCGGCACGATGTTGAAGCGCTGACCGCCGTTGAAAATCCCGAAGGTAACGACGGCCGGGTTCGTGTTGATGTCCAGTTGCCGGCTGACGATCGTCTGGGCTGACGTCACTATTTCCGCCGCCGTGACGATCGGATCGATACCTTTCCACGGTGTCGCGCCGTGACTTTGCTTTCCATGCACGGTTATGCGAAACGTGTCGGAGCTCGCCATTGCCCCACCCGCGCGAATACCGACAGTGCCGACGTTCAGCGCGCTGACCACGTGCATGCCGAACACCGCGTCCGGTTTGAAATCGCGGAAGACGCCATCCTTCACCATCAGCGGCGCACCGCCTTCCTCGCCCGGCGGCGGACCTTCTTCGGCCGGCTGAAAGATCAGCATGATTTCGCCCGGCAGTTGTGCTTTCATCTTCGACAGGATTTCCGCGAGTCCAAGCTGCATCGCCGTGTGCGCATCATGACCGCACGCATGCATCACGCCGACGGTCTTGCCGAGATATTCGCCTTTCACCTTCGAGGCAAACGGCACATCGACTTCCTCGGTTACAGGCAACGCATCCATGTCGGCGCGAATCGCCAGCTTCGGCCCCGGTTTGCCGCCCTTCAAAATGCCGACGACGCCGGTGTGGGCCAGGCCGACATGCACTTCGTAGCCGAGTTTCTTCAACTCATCCGCCACCAGCTTGGATGTGCGCGTTTCGCGGTTGCTCAATTCCGGATGTTGATGGAGGTCACGGCGCCACGCCGTTATCTGCTGCAATTCCGCCGCAACGCGCTGATTACCGGCGTCGTCCGCGTGCGCCGCGCCGGAAGCGGCTGCGACGGCAAGCATGAGAGAAAATGTATACATTGCATTATTTGCCACGTTTATACTCCAAGCACGAGATCTTCGGCTTCGACGCGATCGAGCCTGATTTTGTTGGCGAACAACGAAAAGGCCAGCACGCCGGCCATGCCGCTGGCCTGCTGCACCCACGGCGGAAGATAGATCGGTCCGGCAATGTAACCGCTGTCGAAATACGGTTCGAGCGATATCACATCGTGCAGCGTCATCTTGCCGGCAAACAGGAGCCGGCACAGTTTCAATTTCTGATTCTTCAGCGCCCAGCGGAAAAACGTGTGCACGGATAAAAGCCCGTGCAGGTACACCGTATCCTTCGTGAACGCGCACCCGCCGCTGAGCGGCGCGCCGCGGAACACGCGCATCGCCGATGTGAAACTGTCGGTATCCGTCTGACCCGCGCTCAGGAAGAACTTGAAGACATCGATGAAGTCCGCGCCGGACAATGCCTTGTCGATGGCGATGATGCGCAGGCTGATGCGTTTCATGCGTCCGATGTCGATCGAGCCGGACATCAATTCCGCGAATGTCGCCAATCCTTCCTGCGTCGCCGTGATGCGCGGCGAATTCAGCGCGAGCGAACCGAGATTCGGCTGCGCACGTCCGTTGAGCGCCGTCAGCGAATGCACGAACGCTTCGTGTTCGAGCAATTGATGTTTGTCGTATTCCGAAAAGCATGTCGCCGAACGCAGACGAATGCGCGTCGGACCAGCGGCGGCCTTGGCGATCAAGTTCGGGTCGATCGAAACGATGACTTTGTGCTGATTGAAGAACGCGCTGATGCGCTGCTGCAATTCGTCGCGCAACAATTCTGCCGGAATGCAGTAGTCGGCTTCGCTGCCGACGATTTCCTTGTCCAGTTCATCGGCCAGTTCAATGAAATGTTTTGCCGCGTCGATATTGCTGACGTTGCCGCCCGGCAACCGGTCGCCTGGCCGTCCGAACAGGGTGATGGAATGTTCGGTAATCGTCGGCGTGCCAACGGCATCGAGCAATTCCGTGGCGATGCGCCACGATTGCGCGGTGCGCTGGATGTAGTCGCCGACGGGATGCGAACTGTCCGACTCCAGAAAAATCCGTTCGAGTTCTTCGCGGGTTTGCGAAAAATCGCAGCGCACATAATCCACGTTCGGAAGTTGCGCGCGGCCTGCACGCCAATTTTCCAGAAATATACTTTGCGCGCTCATCGGCCAACTGACCGACGCGAGAAGCTTGATACCCTTGACCGCGGCGACCAGCCGCCGGTCCAGTTCGGCGAAACGAGCCAGCGTATCCTGCGCGTCGGCCATGCGGCCTCCCACATGATGGGCGTCGGCCATGCGGCCTCGCACCGTGATTGCGCGTCGGCCACGCGGCCTCGCACTCTGTCGATCACACTATAGCGCGATTGCGCCGATTCGACGGCGCGAGGTCAGCTCGCGAACAACGGCAATCCCAAGGCGGTGCGCAGCGGATCGAGCAACGCGCCGTACTTCGCGGTGCGCGCCGTGTTCTTGCGCAACGGTTCGCGAACCTGGCTCGCGCTGGCCGTTCGCACGCTGCGTTCGGCTTCGTAGAAACGCAGACACGCCGGATCGAATTCCAATCCGCAAAACGCCAGAAGTTCGCGCACCTGCGTTTCGTTGTCGGCGACGAGATCTTCGTACACCTGCGTGCGAATGCGTGCGGGATAGATCGTCTTCCATTGCTGCATGGCGCGATCGCGGTCGCGCGCGTACGCGGCAATGGATTCGAAGTCGTAGCTGAATTCCTGCGATCCGCTGGCGAACACGTGACAGAAACACGACCAAGCCGTTTCCAGAACGTCGCGGCGGCTTTCCACGACGCGTGCGCCCGGCAGCATCGCCATCGCCGCGCCGAGCCACAACCAGTTCACAGGCATTTTATCCGTGGCGAACGGGCGTCCGCTGCGCCATTGCATGCTGCGCGAAAGATAATCCTCGCCGAGCCGTTGCCAATCATCCTGCGTTTCGTGCGGTGCCCAGCGTGCCAGCGATTGTTTGCGGCGAAAACCTTCCGCGGCAATAACGTCGAACAGATCCGTACGCTCATCGCCCGCATCGACCGATGGATGAGCGGCGAAAATTTGCTCGATCAGCGTCGAACCCGAGCGTGGAAGGCTGACGATGAAAATCAATCCGTCGCCTTGCTTGCTCGAGCCGCGGTCGACCGGCGTCTCGAAGGCTTTCAGAATCGAGCCGACTTGCGTGCTGAATACCGGCGCGTTCCATTGAATATGCGCGCGAGCGATCGCATTCCCGCGCGTGAAGGCCGAATACGCTTCGGGAAAACGCGCTCGCTCTTCGTAAACCTTGCCGAGCGTAAACGCCACGCGCATTCGCGTTTCGGCCGGCAGCGCCGTGTTCTTGTCGATGCGTTCCAGGGCGCTTATTTCGTCGTCGGTGAATCCCTGCCGATTTACAGCGGCTAGCGCCGACCACACTTTAATGTCGTTCGGATCGCGCGCGAGCAGTTGGCGATATTCGGCAATCGCGTCCTTGGTGCGGCCCAGGTGACGCAGCACCTGGGCCTTGGTGGCGCGCGCGCCTCGATGATCGGGATCGACCTCGAGTGCGCTGTCGAGCACCGCCAGGCTTTCGGTCGACGCAAATTTGCTCAGCGCGCGGCCGAGATTGTAAAGATGCACCACCGAGCCGGGCGCCGCCGCGCTTGCGCGCCGAAACGCGGCGATGGACTCATCGCGCTGCCCATTCACTTGCAGCACGATCGCTCGCGCGCTCATCAAATTCGCGTCGCCGGGCCGCTGTGCGATGGCGCGATCGATGAACGCCAGCGCATCCGCGGACGGACCATGCGCGCTGAGAGCCACCGCCATTTGACGCAGCGTGTCCGGATGATCGGGCGCGAGATTCGCCGCACTTCTCGCCAACTGCAGCGCCGCATCGCGGTCGTTCTGGCGCAACGCGTTCTCGCTCGCGTCGAGCTGCGCGCGAATGTTGCCCGGCAACGGACCCGGCCGCGTCGTCATGACGGGTTGAACGGCGGCATGCCCAGCGCAGCGCGCAAGGGATCGAGAAGCGCACCGTATTTTGATGACCGCGCCGTGTCCTTGCGCAACGGTTCGCGCACCTGCGATGCGCTCGGTGTGCTTACGCGACGCTCCGTCTCGTGAAAATTCAGACACGCTTCTTCGAAAGGCAAATCGCAGAAGTCGAGCAGCTCGCGGATCTGCGTTTCCGGATCGGCGATGAGATTCTCGTAGATCTGTTCGCGCACGCGGCCCGGATAGGCTTTTTTCCAATGCGCGATGGCGTGGTCGAAATCATGCCAATGCCGTGCGAGATCGTTGAAGTCGTGCACGTACGGATGCCGCGCAACCATATAGCGATAGCAACCCAGACAGGTTTCCAGCGGATCGCGCCGCGCAACGACAATCTTGGCGTTCGGCAGCATCGACAGAATCGCGCCGACATATTGCCAGTTGCTCGGTGCCTTGTCCGTCGATTTCGGTCGTGTCTTTCGCCACCGCGCGGTGCGCTTCAAATATTCCTGACCCAGTTTCCGCCATTGCTCCGGCGTGTGCGTCTTGGCCCATAGCAGAAAGCTTTGCCGCACGCGGTCGGATTCATCCATGATGACCTGCGACAAATCCGGCAATTCGGTGCCGCCTTCGACCAGCGAATGCGACGCGAGTATCTGTTCGGTCAGCGTCGATCCCGAGCGCGGCAGACTGACGATGAAAATGACTTCGTCGCCCTGCGCCACCGACGATTCGGCACCGCCGCCAGGAAACGCGTCGAGTATCGTGCTCCACAGGTTAGTGAAATAGTCGCCGTCGTACAGTTCGAATTTGCGCATCAGTGCGTGCGCGGTCTGCATCTGCTCGAACGCTGGGGCGTAATCGCCGCGGTGCTCGAAAGCAATGGCGAGCGCGAACCGAGTCATGGCCTGATCGGAATCGGTCATTCCGCCTTCGCGCAAGCGGCGCTGCATCTCCGCGATATCGATGTCGTTCAGCGGCATCGGCTTCAGCATGGCCAGTCCCCACCACGCCGCACTCGCGCCTGCCATCTTTTCGTCGACCACTGCACGATATTCTGTTTCGGCTTCGGCGTCGCGGCCGTCGGAACGCAGCACATTCGCGAGCATCGTGCGCGCACCCGCGTGGCGTGGTTCCACTTCAACGGCACGCCGCAATACGGGAAGGGCTTCCTCGGAAAAACCGTCCTGAATCAGGCGCCGGCCGAGATTGAACCAGGCCGATGGATATTCCGGCCCCACTTCGCAGGCTTTCCGGAACGCCTTGCGGGCGCGATCGAAATCCTTGAGTTCCTCGAGCGCGGCGCCGAGATAGATCCAGATCAACGCATCGTTGGGCCGCACCGCTTGCGCGTGCAAAAACGAATCGACGGCCTGTTCGTGGCGACCGCGCAGGGACTGCACGCGCCCGAACAGATAAAGGATTTCGGCGTGTTTCGGCGCCAACGCGAACGCGGCGATGGCGCCGCGTTCGGCATCGTCGACGCGGCGTTCGCGCAGCGCTTTGCCGATGTCGACGGCGCGGCGCGCCAAATCCGGCGACAGTCCCGCGAGGCGTTGTTGTTGCGAAAGGATCAAACTCGTCTCCGCTGAATCTCTACTCAAGACGCGGATTTTAACGCGTCGCGCAGCGGATCGAGCAGCGCGCCGTATTTCGGCGCGCGCGCGGTATCCCGCATCAACGGTTCGCGCACTTGGCTGGCGCTGGCGGTACGCACGCTGCGATCGGTGTCGTAGTAGCGCTCGCATCCGACGTCGTACGGCAATCCGCAAAATGCGAGCAGCTCGCGAATCTGCGACGATGAATCCGCTACGAGCGCCTCGTAACTCTGCGTGTGCCAGCGCGCGCCGAAAAGTCGCCGCCAGTGTTCGGTCGTCCGCACGTAGTCGCGATAGTAGCCGACGAGATCTCCGATATCGTAAGTGAATGCCTGCGTACCTTCGTTAAACAATGTTCGATAGCAGGAAAAACACGTTTCCACCGCATCGCGTCGACAATCGACGACGCGCGCGCCGGGCAGCATCGCCATCGCCGCGCCGATGCGCAGCCAGTTGTCCGGCAGCTTATCGGTGAACAGGATGCCGCCACGCTGCCATCGTTTGGTTCTGCGCAAATAGTCGCGGCCCATCCGCTGCCAGTCCGCCGGCGTAGCCATCGACACCCAATGCGGAAATGCGATATTTCGGCGCCGCGATTCGTCTTGCAGCACGCCGGACAATTCCATCAATTCACCCGCACCGTCGACCTGTGGATGCGACGCGAGAATTTGTTCGGTGAGGCTCGATCCGGAACGCGGCATGCTGACGATGAACACTACATTGCTGCCTTGATCGTCCGCAGCGCCGCGCCGCGCGCTGTCGAACGCATTCAACAACGCATCGACATGCTGGCTGAAATGCGCGGCGTCCCACGGCCGGATCGAACGCGTCAACGCATTCGCTTCGTTCAACACGGCCAGCGAATCCGCGTAGCGGGCGTGATCGTCCAATGCACGCGCCAAAGAAAATCCAATCGAAATCCGGTCGTCGATCACGCCTTCGTTCTTGCGCCAGATCGTTTCCAATGCGAGCACGTCGTTGTCGGAGAATTGGCGCGTCTTCAGATTCGATAATCCGAGCCACGCTTGTCCGTCGTCCCGATTGATTGCGATGAGATTGCGGTAAATGTTTACCGCTTCGTCGGTTCGCCCGAGAACGCGCAATGCATAGGCCAACCGCAACGATGCGGCGTCGCCCGCACCGAGCACGATGGCGCGTTCGAGCGCCGGAATCGCCTCGTCGAACAACGCGTGATCGGAAAGTGTCTTGCCGAAATTCGACCACAACGGTGCCGATTGCGGCGCCAATTCGCAGCCGCGCCGAAATGCGGCGATCGCGGCGTCGGGGTCGCCGCAAGCGTCGAGCGCCGTGCCGAGTCCGTTCTGCACCAGCGGATCGGCAGGCCGCTGCGCCACGGCACGCCGCATCATCTGCAACGCTTCGTCGTTTCGGTTCTGCAGCCGCAAGGCCATGCCCAACAAACGCAACACGTCGGCGTGATTCGGCGCCGCGGCCAACGCCATCCGCAATTCTCGTTCGGCGGCGGATGCCTGACGCTGCTGCAAAAAAATCTTCGCGCTTTCGACGTGAGCAGACGCCGACGGAGACAGTCCTTTCAAACGCGGATCGATCGACGCGGTCGTCATCGCCGACTACCGAAACACGCGCCCGGCGAATCAGCGGCGCCCATATTTTTCTTGCAGGCGCTGACCCAACGCTTTGTTCGCCACACGTGCATGCGCCTTGCGCTTGAGCTGCGCTTCAAGAAGATCGCTCGCCGCGCTGATTTCATCGCGCAGCTTCAGATAATTTCGCCAATGATCGCCATCCAGCGAGCCGGTCTCGAGCGCGGCGCGCACGGCGCACCCCGGTTCATTGCCGTGCGTGCAATCGCCGAAGCGGCATTGCATCGCGAGCGCCTCGACGTCGGCGAAACTCGTGGCTGCGATATTTTCATCGCCCGTCAATTTCAATTCGCGCATGCCGGGTGTGTCGATCAGGCATGCACCGTCCGGCAGTTGAATCAATGCGCGATGCGTCGTGGTGTGGCGTCCGCGGCTATCGTGTTCGCGCACGGTATTCGTACTTTGCCGCTCGACGCCGAGCAACGTATTGGTGAGCGTGGACTTGCCGGCGCCGGACGATCCGACGAGCACCGCCGTGTCGCCCAATCGCAAATGTGCGAGCAGCGGCGCAATGCTCAGCACGTCTTTCGAATTGACCGCATGAACTTCAGCCGACGGTACCGAAGCGGCGAGTTCCGCCTGATGCGCCACCACGATGTCCGCTTCGACTTTGTCGACCTTCGTGAGCACGACGACCGCGCGCGCGCCGCTGCCTTGAATGAGCGCGAGATAACGTTCGATGCGGCGCGGGTTGAAATCGCCGTCCAATCCCATCACCACGAATACCGTGTCGATATTCGCGGCGATGATTTGCCGCACGTGCCGTTCGCCCGCCGCCGCGCGCGACAGCAGCGTCCACCGCGGCAGCACGGTGTCGATCACAGCGGGCGTCGCGGACGACAACGTGACGAAATCACCGACCGCCGGGCGTTCCGAAACATCGGCACGGCGCCGCAGAAAACGCGGCGCCGGTTGCGCGCCGAATTCCGTATCGCCATCGTGCACGCGGTAACCGTTCCGGTGTTGCGCGATGACGCGGGCGAGTCTCGCATCGTCGGCCAGCGCCGCGTCGCCGCGCCAGCCGATGCGGCGCAAACGCTGCTCGTGTTCGGTGAGTTGCATGTGCATAGTCTAGCGGGTTGCAACCTTTCATTCGCTTGAATTCGCGGCCTGTTCGGCTAGCATGCGCCGCTACGATCACGACAATCTTTCGCCATGCCGCTCAATGCATCCCGATCGCCGCTGTCCGACACATCGCTGAGCCGTCAGCGGCATGTGGCTTAGGCTTCTCGTTGCGGCGGCGATGACGATGCTCGGATCGACACCTTCGATAGCCGCATCCTATCTAGCGCTGGGCGACTCGTACACCATCGGCGAAGGCGTGGCGGTGGACGAACGCTGGCCGAATCAACTCGTCGCATTATTACGGCGCAACCAGCTCGCTCTCGACCCACCTGACATTGTCGCGCGCACCGGCTGGACGACCGACGAGTTGTCCGCCGCGATGGACGCGCACACATTTCACCCACCCTATTCGCTCGTCACACTGCTGATCGGCGTGAACAATCAATATCGTGGCCGCGATATCGGCAACTACCGCGTGGAATTCAAGGCGCTGCTCCAGCGCGCGATCACGCTGGCGGGCGGCGATGCGAAACATGTGATCGTCGTGTCGATTCCGGATTGGGGCGTCACGCGGTTCGGCAAATCCAGCGGCCGCGACACGATCGGGATCGCCCGTCAACTCGATGCGTACAATGCGGCAAATGCGCAGATTTCAACAATGTTGCATTGTGGTTATGTGGACGTGACGGCGATCTCGCGCCAAGGCGCCGATAGCGACGACGCACTCGCCGCCGACGGATTGCACCCGTCGGCGGCGATGTATCGACGCTGGGCGGAGGCCATCCTGCCGGCGGCGAAGGCGGCGTTGTCATCGCCGTGACGGCCGAACGTAATATAATTTTTATACAATGATACTACGCTGCATCGCGTCCGATCGGAAGCCGGCCGGAGCTGGAGCCGACACATGCACCACTACCGCAGTATCTTCATCTCGGATGTGCATCTGGGTTTGCGCGATTGCCAGGCGCGCTACCTGCTCGATTTCCTCTCCTCCACGCGCTGCGAGCGCATGTATCTGGTCGGCGACATCGTCGACTTCGAAAACATGGAGCGGACGCCGTACTGGCACACGACGCAAAGCGCCGTGCTGGCGCGGTTATTCGCAATCGCCGCGAGCGGCACGAAAATCACTTACATCCCCGGTAATCACGATGCAGCGTTGCGGCGCTTTGTCGGACAGCGTTTGGCCGGTATCGACATCGCGCAGGATGCAGTGCACGTCGCCGCCGACGGCCGCCGCTACAAGGTAAGTCACGGCGACGAATTCGACGGCGATCACGTTGCGCCGCGCGGGCTGGTCAAACTGGGCGACGTCATGCAGCGGTTCGTTTCCGCGATCAATCGCCACGGCAACATGCTGCGCAAACTCATGCGGTTGCGTTATGCGCCGATTTCCATCGCCATCAAGATGAATATTCCCACGGCGCGGCGTTTCATCGAACACTTCGAAGACACCGTGACGCGCAGTGCTCGGGCCAACGGGTTCGATGGCCATATCTGCGGACACATCCATCGCGGGCACATCGCCGATCACGACGACGTCGTGTATATCAATGACGGCGACTGGGTCGAACACTGCACCGCACTGGTCGAACATCGCGACGGGCGGTTCGAGCTGCTGCACTGGACCGACCGGCCGCGGATATTGGCCGTTTCGGCTCCCGTCCAACCCATCGCAGACGCGTTGCCAGCAGCGGCATAGAACCACGAGGCATTGAGAACCGCGTGCGCGGCCGCATGTCGGCTATCATTCATTTATTCTCTCCAAGCCGCCGTCATGACTCTTCCAGAAACCACGCATAACCGCATCGAATCCCTCCTACGCGACCATCCCGTCGTGCTGTTCATGAAAGGCACGCGGCAGGCGCCGCAATGCGGGTTTTCGGCGGCCACGGTCGGTGCGCTGAACGATTTGCTGCCGAACTACCACACCGTGAATGTTCTGGAAGACCCCGAGATTCGCGAAGGCGTGAAGGCGTACGGCAATTGGCCGACGATTCCGCAGTTGTACGTGAACGGCGATCTGGTCGGCGGCGCCGACATCGTGCGTTCGATGTATACAAGTGGAGAATTGCACTCGCTGCTCGGCTTGCCCGCGCCGGATCGCACGCCGCCGCAGATCTCGATCAGCGATGCAGCCGCGGCGGCGATCCGCGACGCGTTGGCCGAAGCGGATCCCGAACTCGGCATTCAACTGGCGATCGATGCGCAATTCAATCCGCAGTTCCAGCTCGCGCCGAAAGACGATCGCGCGATTGTCAGCGACGCGAACGGCATAACCATCTACATGGATCCCGCCACCGCGCAGCGGGCACGCGGCATCCGTATCGACTGGGTGGAAACGGCGCGCGGCGCGGGTCTGTCGATCGACAATCCGAACGCGCCGCCGGCGGTGAAATCGCTGACGGCGGCCGAGCTAAAGAAGCGTCTCGATGCCGGCGACATCACGCTGATCGATGTGCGCCCGGCGGACGAACGCGCGCTGGCATCCGTGCGGCAGCCGTTCCACACGCTCGACGACGGCGTCGACGCGTTGAAGGACATCCCGAAGGACACGCATCTGGCTTTCCTGTGCCACACCGGCACGCGCAGCGAGCGTGCGGCGGAGCATTTCCGCGGACTCGGATACCGTAATGTATACAATGTCGCGGGCGGCATCGAGGCGTGGTCGCGCGATGTCGACGCGAATGTTCCTCGTTATTGAATTAAGGTCGCTTTGAGGAGAGTTGCATGCGCATTCGCGCAACGCTGCTGATCATGTCGGCACTCCTGCTGGCCGCCTGCGGCAACAGCCGCGACGATCACGCCGCGACGGCGTGCAGCGATGAGATCGCGAAGCGTCTGTCGGGACGCAGCTTCGAGCTGGACGCCGGCGATATGGTCAGGCACGTCAAGCGGGAATCGGCGGACACGGTGTTGGTGACTTCTACCGCCGTGCTCGATAAGGGCATGTCGAGCGAAAATCGGCAAACCTTCGATTGCCGCGTGCGATTCGACGCCGCCGGCGCGGCGAGCGTGCTGTATCTGCAGTTCAACTGGAACACGTCGGATCTCAAGCCAGCGCGATAACGAAGGCCCCAGGAAAAAAGCTGGATTCCAGCTTTCGCTGGAATGACAAGCTAAGGGCGGTCTTGCATTTACCCAACCGCAGCGGATGATAGGCGGATCGTTGCCGGTATCTGTCCATGTTGATCACATTCCTGCTCGCACTGATTCTGCTCAGCGCGCTGCTGTTTTTGGGCTACGGTTTTCTTGCCTGGATCGGCGCTGCCGGCGTGTGGCTCGTCGGCTGGCGCATAGCCGGCATCGACTCGCCGCTGTTGTTTGAAGCCTGCGTCATCGTCCTGATCGTCCTTGCACTGATATTCGGCGTGCCGCTGATCCGCCGTCTGCTCGTGTCGCGCTTTGCGATGAAACTGATGGCGCCCGTGTTGCCGCGACTCGGCGAGACGGAGCGCATCGCGCTGGAAGCAGGCACGGTATGGTGGGACGCGGAACTTTTTTCCGGTCTTCCGCATTGGGAAAAACTGCTCGACTTCAAACCACAGCCGCTCAGCGCCGACGAGCAGGCGTTCATCGACGGGCCCGTTTCCGAGTTGTGCGCGATGCTGGACGATTGGCAAATCAGTCAGCTGCGCGATCTGCCGCCGAACGTGTGGAATTACATGAAGGCGAAAGGTTTCTTCGGCATGATCATCCCGAAGGAATACGGCGGTCACGGATTTTCGGCGATCGCGCATTCGCGCGTCGTCACCAAATTGTCCACACGTTCCGTCGCGGCGGCGGTAACGGTAATGGTTCCGAACTCGCTCGGCCCGGGCGAACTGCTGCTGCATTACGGCACCGATGCGCAGAAAAATCATTACCTGCCGCGCCTCGCGAAAGGCGAGGAAATTCCATGTTTCGGATTGACGGGACCGGAAGCCGGTTCGGACGCCGCGGCAACGCAATCGACCGGCGTCATCGAGAAACGCGTCGTCGACGGCAAGGAAATTCTCGGACTTCGGCTGAATTGGAAAAAGCGCTACATCACGCTCGCGCCGGTGGCGACGCTGATCGGTCTCGCGTTCCGCATCAAGGATCCGGATCATCTTCTCGGCGACAAGGACGATCTCGGCATTTCCTGCGCGCTGATCCCGCGAAATCTTTCCGGCATCGAAATCGGCCAGCGCCACGATCCGATGGGCGTGCCGTTCATGAACGGCCCCATCGTGGGCAACGACGTGTTCGCGCCGATGGATTGCCTGATCGGCGGCAACGAAGGCATCGGCCACGGCTGGCGCATGCTGATGGAGTCTCTCGCCGCGGGACGTTCCATCTCGTTGCCCGCCCTTTCTGTCGGCGCCGCGCAGATGGCGACGCGATTGAGCGGCGCGTACGCGACGGTGCGCGAACAATTCGATACGCCGATCGGCCGTTTCGAAGGCATCGAAGAACCGCTCGCACGTATCGCCGGCAAAACGTACATGATGACGGCGACGCGCACGCTTACGTGCGGCGCACTCGATGCGGGCGAAAAACCGGCCGTGTTGTCGGCGATCGCAAAAGCGTATCTCACCGAAGGGATGCGCGAAGTCATCACCGATGCGATGGACATCCGCGCCGGCGCGGCGATTCAGCGCGGCCCGCGCAATTCGCTCGCGCGTTCGTGGGACGCAGTGCCCATCGGCATCACGGTCGAAGGCGCGAACATCCTCACGCGCTCGATGATCATCTACGGGCAAGGCGCGATCCGCTGCCATCCGTTCGTGCAATTCGAAATCGCCGCCATCGCCGAGAACGACCTGAAGAAATTCGACAAAGCGCTATTCGGTCACATCAATCTGCTGATGCGCAACATCACGCGCGCGAAGTTGCTCGCGTGGACGGGCAGCCGTCTCGCCGCCGCGCCGCGCACGGAAGATACCGCGCGTTATTACCAACATCTTTCGCGATTTTCCGCCGCATTCGAATTGCTGTCGGACGTCGCGATGGGCACGCTGGGCGGATCGCTCAAGCGCCGCGAAAAAATCTCCGGCCGTCTCGCCGATGCGCTGGCCTACATGTATCTCGCGTCGGCGTCGTTGAAGCGTTATCACGACGAAGGCAAGACCACCGCGAACTACAATCTCGTGCGCTGGAGCACCGAGCATTGCCTGTACCGGGTGCAGGAAGCGTTGCTCGGCGTTCTGGAAAATCTCCCGGCGCGGCCGGCCGCGTTCGTGTTGTCGTGGGCGATCTTTCCGCTCGGTGCGCGGTTTCGCCCGCCGTCCGATAAACTCGGCGCACGCGTCGCGCGCGACATCCTCGAAGACCGCGAAGCGCGCATCAATCTCACGCCGGACATCTTCGTTCCGCCGCCGACGGAGGAAGGTCTCGGCACGCTGGAGGCCGCGCTGGCCAAAGCCGTGCGCGCGATTCCCGTCGAAACGAAATTGCGCGACGCCGTGCGCGCCGGCACACTCGACCGCGCACCGGGATATATGCTGGACGACTTGGGCCGCAAGGCCGGCGTGATCAGCGAAGAAGAATATCGCTTGCTGCAGGACGCCGACGAAGCACGCAATGAAGTCGTCGCGGTGGATGCGTTCGATCCGGACATTTTCAAAACATTGCATTGAATCCTTTTCGAGAGAACTGCATGAGCATCAAAAAAACACAGCTCGATCCCGAACTCGGCCTGCGCGTCGAGGCACTGAGCCGCGAATGCCGCAGCTTGACCACGAATTGGGACCGCGAACGCGCCGGCGCGCTGTACGAAGAAGCCGATACGCTCGCCGAACGCGCACAAGCCTCGGAACTGACCGACCTTTCCGAATCCGTGCTCGGCCTGGCCGCCTACCTGAGCTCGTTCGCCGACAGCGCGATGCGGCCCAACCCCGCGCAGATCGACCAGTTGCAGGCGCTCGCCGAAGCCGTCGCCGATGCATTGCAGCGTTATCGCGCGCGCATCGAGGTGGCCGTGCTCTCCCCCGAACGCGCGTCGCCGCTGCCGCTGCGTCCGGCGATACATTATTTCGGCGCCAATCCGTTGCATCGCGAATCGCTGCGCACGCATCTGGCGCTGCTCGGCTACGACCTGGCCGCATGCACGGAAGTGCATGACGTCGAACAGGCGCTGGAAGCCGGTTCCGTCCTTGCGCTCGTCATCGGCGCGGAAAGTCTGCCATCGTGGCTGAGCGATCGGCGCACCGATCTGGACGGCAGCGTGACGACACGCGTGCCGCTCGTCGTGCTGAGCGATCACGACGACATCGACGTGCGTCTGTCCGCGATGCGCAGCGCTGCGGAAACGATGTTCGTCATGCCGGACGACGCATCGCGCATCGCACCGCGACTGGCCGGCATGATCGCCGACCGTTCCGAACCCTATCGCGTGCTCGTCGTCGACGACGACAATTCCATGCGTCTGTTCTGCGCTTCGGTGCTGCGCCACAACCACATGGAAACGCACGCCGTCGGCACACCGGAAGAAGCGCTGCACGCGCTGCACGATTTCACGCCCGATGTCATCCTTGCCGACTTGTACATGCCACAGATTTCCGGTTTCGAACTGCTGGCGCTGTTTCGCGCGCATCCACGCACGGCATTTACGCCCGTCGTATTGTTGTCCGGCGATGCGGATATGGAAAAACGTTTCGCCGCTCTGCATATCGGCGGCGATGACTATCTGACCAAACCGATCCGCCCGCGCCATCTCGTTGCCGCCGTCACCAACCGCGCCCGCCGTGCGCGCTGGCTGCGCCGCGAACTGTTGAGCTCGCGCTGAGGAGCGCAGTCGATGCGGGCGGAGTGGTATTTCGATTTCATCTCGCCATTTTCGTACTTGCAACTGGGCAGGGTGCGGCGGTGGCGAGAGCGGATCGACATCACGCCGATACCCATCGCGTTTGGCGCTGTTCTGAACCATACGGGCACGCTCGGTCCGGCAGAGGTTCCGGGCAAACGTGAATTCATGTATCGCCAAATCGCCTGGCAAGCGAAACGGGACGGCATCGAATTGCGTTTTCCTCCGGCGCATCCGTTCAATCCTCTGACCGCGCTGCGGCTTTGCATCGCTGCAAACACGACGTGGGAAGCGATCGACAAGATCTACGCACACATATGGCGCGACGGGAAATCCGCCGTCACCAGTGACGATCTTGCTGCTGTCGGCGCATCTCTCGGTCTCGACAATGTGGAAAATGCCGCAAATGCGGCAATTGTGAAAACACGATTGCGGGCCAACACCGACGCTGCGATCGCAGCGGGCGTCTTCGGCGTTCCTACACTGCGCGCAGGCGGCGAACTTTTTTGGGGCAACGACGCCTCGCCGATGATCGACGCGTGGCTGGACGATCCGACGCTGTTTGATTCGGCGCAATATCGGCGACTTGCCGTACTGCCGACCGGGGTGGAACGGCGGCGCTAGGCTTTCAGTACCTCGCGCAGATGTTCGAGCGCGACGTCGATGCCGTTGGCGTCGACGTCGAGATGCGTCACCGCGCGCACGGCGTGCGTGCCCATCTGGCTCATGCGTACGCCACGTTTGAAAAGCGCCTCGCATATTTTTTCTGCGTCGAATCGCGAATCGGTCACGTCGAAATACACGAGATTCGTTTCGACCGAGTGCGCGTCGATGCGCAAGCCGTCGATGTGTGCGATGCCATCGGCGAGCCGTTTCGCGTTGGCGTGATCGTCGGCGAGCCGTGCCACGTTGTTGTCCAGCGCATACAGACACGCGGCCGCGATGATGCCGCTCTGGCGCATGGCGCCGCCGATGCGCAGTTTCCAGCGATTGGCTTCGTCGACAAACGCGCCTGTGCCGGCCAGTACGGCACCGCCGGGCGCGCCGAGTCCTTTGGAGAAATCGATCCATACCGAATCGAAACCGTGCGCGTATTCCGCCGCACTGACGCCGCTCGCCACACTTGCGTTGAGCAATCGCGCGCCGTCCATGTGCGTCAGCAATCCCGCCGCGTGCGCGACGTCGCTCACTTCGTGCAGGATCGACAATGGCCAGATCGCGCCGCCGCCGAGATTTGCGGTTTGTTCGACTTCCACCAGCCGCTGCCGCGGCGCATACGGACGATCGGGCCGGATTTTTTCGCGGAGTTGATCGGCGCTGTAGATGCCGCGCACGCCCGCCACCGGATTGAGCATGACGCCAGCCAGCGCCGCCGGACCGCCGCCTTCAAAACCGATGATGTGCGACGTCGCATCGCAAATCACTTCATCGCCAGGCTTGCAGTGCACAGCCAGTGCGATTTCGTTGCACATCGTTCCGGACGGCAAATATACGGCGGCTTGCTTGCCGAGCAGCGCAATGCAGCGGTTGATCAGCGCGTTGACGCTGGGATCTTCGCCCGCGCGTTCGTCGCCCACCTCGGCGTTCGCCATTACGCGGCGCATCGCCTCGGACGGTTTGGTTTTCGTATCGCTGAATAATTCGATCATGCGTTGACTCAACTTGCGGCGGGTTCAGACGGAGATCACGGCGGCGCGCTAAAATACCCGCAGGCATCGGACTACCGCAAATGCGCATCCTGTTTTCTTACGTTTCGTCCGTCGCCGTGTTCGCGCTTTCGAGCGCGGCGCACGCGGCAGTTTACAAGTGTACGAATGCGCTGGGCGGCGTCGCGTTTCAGGATCATGCGTGCGCGAGCGGCGAGACGCAGACGAAAATGCGTTTTGCATCCGATCCGCCCGAGCCGCCGCCGGCTGTCGCCGCGGATGAAGTTGCTTCGCAACCAAAAACCGATCCGCCGCCGCTGCCTCCGCCGCCGCCCGCGCTCGTGCCGCCGATGTGGGCATGCTTGCGCGCCGAAGACGGCACGCAGTACGTGAGCCGCGACGGCAATCCGCAGCCGCGCATGGTTCCGGCGGGTGTACTCGGCATCGGCGGTAAAAGTCTCGCCCAGACGTATGGCCCCGGCGGCGTCGGCGTTTCTGCGCCGGGCATGCGGCAGATTCCCATCGACAAATCGCCGCAAGCGGCCGTCGCCGGAGATTACGTCGCCGTGCAGGATCAATGCGAACAAATGTCGCGCGAACAAACGTGCAGCTATCTGCAAAAACAATACGACGACGTGCATCGGAAGCTGATGCGCGCGTTCAAGGATGAGCAGGCGATTTTGCAGCCGCAGGAAGATCAGCTGAGCACCGACCTCAGCGGCTGCTGACCTTCACGGCATCGATGCGAATGCGCGATGCACTCACATGCGCGACGCGGCGGGCGATGTCGCCGTAATCGTCGGCCCGACCGTTTTTCGCTGAGTTTTTTAGAAACCATAGCGCAGAAATCCGCCATCCACGGCAATGCATTCCCCCGTGATGTACGACGCGGCCGGCATGCACAGGAACGCGACGGCGGCAGCCACTTCCTCGGGTTCGCCGATGCGTTCCAACGGCGTGCGTGCGAGAACTTCGTCGAGATAATCCGGATCGGCAAGCGGCCCTTCGGTGCGCTGCGTGCGGATGTACCACGGCGCCACCGAGTTGACGCGGATGCCGTCGGCTGCCCACTCGCAGGCGAGATTGCGCGTGAGCTGCATCAACGCCGCTTTCGTCATGCCGTACGGCGAACCGGTGCGGACGTGCGTGGCTCCTGACACCGATCCCACATTCACGATCGCGGCGTTCGCGTGCTCGCTTAAATGCGGATGCGACAGACGGCATATCTCGAATGCGGCTATAACATTCGTCTCGATAAAACCGCGCACTTCGTCTTCGGAATAGTCGAGCGTACCTTTCGTGACGTTGCTGCCGACGTTGTTCACGACCAAGGACAATGGCATTTCGATATCGGCGATCCAGTCGAAAACTTCCAGACGCTGTTCGCGCTCGGCGACATCGGCGGCGAAGGTGAATATCTCGCGCTCCGCGAATTCTTCCGTCAGATCGATCGCCGCCTGTTCCAGATGCGCTTCGTCGCGCGCCACCATGAGCACATCGGCGCCGAGTGCCGCGAACTCGCGCGCGCACGCGAGACCGATGCCTTTCGTAGCACCGGTGATGAGGCAGGTTTGACCGTCCAGTCGCCAACGCGCAGCGTTCGTCGCCATGATCTTGCACCGCTTGTTATGACAGCAGCCCTGGCGCAGACTTTAAGTGTTCCCGCCGGAGATCGCCATGAAATCCGCTTTGCCGTTCGCGTTCATCGCCGCCTGCATGCTTTCCGCCTGTTCGACGGACGCGCCACCGCCTCCGAAAACAGCCGATGAGCCCGCGCAGAAAACCGTGATCGACACCCAACTCAAGGCGCTGCAGAAAGCGAAAGACGTGCAGAACGTCGTCGACGATCAAAAGAAGAAAACCGACAAGGCGCTCGAAGACCAAGGCGGTTGAGTACTCCAAATTCACGGCAACGACAATGCATCGTTTTCTGAACAGATACGCCGCGCCGATCGCGCGGCGCTTTCCGGAATTCCTGCGCTCGCCGATGAAGCGGTTGTGGCATGCATCGCTCGAGGACACCGCGTCCAGTGGACGGCGGCTTAATTCGTTCGAGTACGAGCAGCGAATCTCAACCGAGACGGCGATATTCGAGCATCAGGAAGTAGTGCACGACCTTCCGGAGATCTATCACTACTGGTCGAACAAATACATTCGTCCCATTCTCGAGCAATTCGGGTTTTCCAATCCCGATGAATTCTTCGTTACGTTTCTCAGCCGCTGCATCGAAGAACATCCCGGACGTACGCCGCGTTTCGCGAGTCTGGGCTGCGGGAATTGCGATACGGAAGTGCGCGTGGCGCGTGCATTGGTGGAACGCG
>DATAVJ010000146.1:0-37339 GCA_036267795.1 Rudaea sp. | reverse complement strand
CGCGTTGAAACCTTTCATCACCGAGTTGGCCGTGAAGCCGGATGCGGCGAAGCGTGACGATCTGTTTGCGCTCCTGTTCGGCGGTTATCTGGCCGCACGGGCGGGCGACATCGCACTGGCGCAGTCCGCCGTCGATGCCTCCGCCGGGCAGGCGCACGGTTCGGGATACGTCAATCTGGAAAACATGCTGGCGATCACGCAAGCGCAAATCGCGTGCGCCAAGTCCGAATGCAAAGAAAACATCGCACCCCTGATTGCGCTACGGAACGGATCGGAGCTTTATCTGACGCACATCGTTCTGGAGCAGGCGTACGCGGCCGCAGGCAATGATCGCGACGCGCTAGCGGAAGCGCGATGGTTGGCCAATCATCGTGGGCGCGCCTATCTCGAAGTGAATAGCTTGCAGATCTTGCAGGCGCGCAATATCGCCGAGTCGACGCTCGCGCTGCTCACCGTAGCCGAGCTCGAGCACAAACTCGGCGACGACGGTGCGGCGAAGAAAAACTTCGCCGCCTTCACCGCTGCGTGGCCCCAAGCCACGCTCCCCAAGTCGATCGCCGAGCGGTCGAAAAAAATAGAGGCTGAACTTGCGCCTAAGCCTCGAGGTTGAAGATCAGGTGTGAGGACTCTCCCATCATCGCGCTGTGGTATTTGGCGCGCGCCTGCTTGATCTGTTCTTTCGACGCCAGCTGTTTCGGCGACATGCAACCTCCGCATACCAAATCCGCCGGAGCGCCCAGCGATTGCAGCGCCGCGTGCGGATCCTTGCTGAAGCTGGAACGGAACGAATCATCGGTGCCGAGTTTGTCGAGCAATTTGTCGACAAGATTCGGCGCAAGTTTGGTGCCTGGCATCGGAATACTCCCCTGGATGGACGTGCGTGTGATCCCGCCGTAGAAATGAGCAATGTTTGTGCCACGCTGCACCGTCGCGAGCCAATTCCAATGACAGGTGGCTGCCGCGCCGACCTTTTGGCACGATCGTCTATTAACTGCGAGGAATCACGTGCGTATCCGCCGCTGCCTGACGCTGCTCATCGAACCGCGCGAGCGATTCGACTTCGATATCCAATCCCTGCTCGAGGGCGGATCCGGGTTGCGCACCGAACGCGAATGGGTTGCCCTTGCACCGCACCTCGGCGAGCCGGTTGCACTGAGCGTCGATCAGATTTCGCTGCTGGGCCATGTCTCGACGCAAGACTGGATGGAGTTCGACGAACTCGCCGGACATGGCGAGGCCGCTGCGATCGAGGGCCTGCTCGACGCCGGCTTGTTGATCGGCGATGCGCCGGAACATCTCGCGATGCGCGAACGCGAGCAGGCTGTCCGTGATGGGCACTGGCATTCATTACCTGCCGTGATGCACGCGTTCGGACGATGGCACGGCGTCACGTCAGGCGAGCAGGTCCGCAACATCGGAATCGTCAGCTTCGCGGATTTGGTCCGCGAATTGGGCGATCCGCCGCCGCACTTTCACGCGCGAGCATCCAGGACGCGACGGGTTCCTCTTGCAACGCCGAACTCCACGCCGCTCGACGATCTGCTGCGCAGGCGCGCCACCTGCCGCAACTACGATACGTCGCGGCTTCTGCCATTTTCCACATTCAGTCACGTGATGCACCGCGTGTTCGGTGCCCAAGCGGTGCACACAGTGACCAAGGACGTCGCTATCGTAAAGAAGACCAGTCCGTCCGCCGGGGGTCTTCATCCGACGGACGCCTATCTGCTGATTCAGCACGTCGAGCGCGTCGAAGCGGGTTTGTATCACTACCATGCCGGCGATCACGCATTGGAACCGATCAGGCCCATGTTGCCGGACGAGGCACATGCGCTGGCGCTGAAACTTCTCGCGCATCAGGATTGGTTTGCGAATGCGCATGCGATCGTCATTTACGCGCCACGTTTCTTGCGCAGCTTTTGGAAATACCGCAATCACGCCAAGGTTTATCGTGCAGTGACACTCGACGTCGGACATCTGTCGCAAACGCTGCAGATTTCCGCGACCGAATTCGGCCTCGGCGCCTTCGTCACCGCGGCGATCAATGAAGTGGACGTCGAACTAGCGCTCGATCTCGAACCGATGCGCGAAAGTCCCATTGCCATCGGCGGATTCGGCTGGCGCGCACCGGAATGCGCGCGCATGGAATTCGATCCGCAACACGCCGTCTGGCCGGGGAAGAAAATCGGCTAGCCGGCGCCGAGCCAATCGCGCGGGCGAAGATAGTCGCTGAGTCGTGCTTCCGCGCTGCCCGGCGCGGGAGCATACGCGTACTCGAATCGGACGCGCGGCGGCAGTGACATCAGGATCGAGTCGGTTCTGCCGCCCGACTGCAATCCGAACAACGTGCCGCGGTCGTAAACGAGATTGAATTCGACGTAACGCCCGCGTCGATAGAGTTGGAACTCCCGCTCGCGCTCACCGAAAGGTATACTTTTCCGTTTTTCCACAATGGGAAAATAAGCGTCCAGAAATCCATCGCCCACTGCGCGCTGAAAAGCGAAACAACGATCGAATCCCCACGCGTGCAGGTCATCGAAGAACAAACCGCCCACGCCGCGCGTTTCGCCGCGATGCTTCAGGAAAAAATACTCGTCGCACCAGCGTTTGTAATTGGCGTAAACATCGCCGCCGAACGGCGCACAAAGATCGCGGGCGACGCTGTGCCAGTGCGCGATGTCCTCGTCGAACGGGTAATAGGGCGTCAAATCGAAACCGCCGCCGAACCACCAGGCGATGCCTCCGTCCGGCTTCGTCGCCGCGAAAAAGCGCACGTTCAAGTGCGTCGTCGGCACGTAAGGGTTTTTCGGATGCAGGACGAGCGACACGCCGAGCGCGGTCCAGCCCAATCCCGCCAGTTCCGGCCGATGCGCCGTTGCCGCCGGCGGCAACTGTGTGCCGCGCACCTGCGAGAAATTGACACCGGCTTGCTCGAACACCGCGCCGTCGGCGAAAACTCGCGTGCGTCCGCCACCGCCTTCTGCGCGCTGCCATTCGTCTTCGCGAAACTGCGCGCCGCCATCGGCGCGTTCGGCCGCGGCGCAAAGCCGATCCTGCAGATCGCGCAAATAGTCGCCGACGATGGCGACATGCGACTCGTTCATCGATCCACTCGTCAACCGCCCAACATGATCAGATTCGCCTGGATGTCCACACGCACAGCAGCAGAAACCGCGAACGCATAGATCTGCCCCCAACGGCACAGCGCCGCAACGGCATGTTATCAGGCGCGCAACTTCACCGGCGCATGTGGAACGCGCGCGAAGTTTCACTATACTTGCGCGCCAGGAATCACGCTGCCAAACCGCTTGCCGTCTCGCACGACACCGTTCGCCATCACCGCCTACACTGCGACCTGCGCCGCTGGCCGCGGCGTGAGCGCGCTTGCGAATGCGCTCTCGTCGCGAATAAGCGGATTGCGCCGCAACGATTTCGGCGCGCAACCGCTGGACTGCTGGATAGGGCGGGTCGACGGCATTGAAGAATCGCCGTTGCCGCCGCTCTTCGCCGCGTGGGACGGCCGCAACAACCGTCTGGCATGGATCGCGTTGCATCAGGACGATTTCATCGAACGCGCAACAGCGGCCATCGAGAAATACGGCGCGTCGCGTGTCGCACTCGTGCTGGGCACATCGACATCGAGCATCGAAGAAACAGAACGGGCGTATCGCGAACTGACACCCGACAAACATCTGCCGCCCGCGCAGCGACGCAGCGAAGTGCATCAGACGAATTCGCTGTGCTCGTTCGTGCAGGCCGCACTCGGCATCGAAGGTCCGAGCCTGACGATCGCAACGGCGTGTTCGTCCAGTGCAAAAGTATTCGCGAGCGCCGCGCGCTTGTTGGAAAGCGGCTTGGTCGATGCGGCCATCGTGGGCGGCGGTGACAGTTTGTGCGGCAGCGTCTTGTATGGATTCAACGCGCTCGAACTCGTTTCGCGCGATCCATGCCGGCCGTTCGATGCGGAGCGCAGCGGCTTGTCGCTCGGCGAAGCCGCGGGATTCGCGCTGCTCGAACGAATCGACGCAGACAAAACCGCGCCGCGCCTGGTCGGCTACGGCGAGTCCGCCGATGCACATCACATGTCCGCGCCACACCCGCAAGGCTTGGGCGCCGAGCTCGCATTGCGCGACGCACTGGCGCGCGCGGGATTGACGCCGAACGATGTCGACTACATCAACCTGCACGGCACCGCAAGCCGGCAGAATGACGAAGTCGAGGCAGCGTTGGTGGCACGCACGTTTGCGGCGACGACGCTCGCCAGTTCCACCAAAGGCTGGACGGGCCATACACTCGGCGCCGCGGGCATCGTCGAAACGGTGATCACGCTATTGTCGATACAGCAACGCTTCGTGCCGGGGACGTTGAACTCGCGCGTGCTCGATCCTGCGTGCGGTCCGCAAATCACGCTCGACAATCGAAACCATGACATTCGCGTCGCACTGTCGAATTCGTTCGGCTTCGGCGGCAACAATTGTTGTCTTGCCTTTATCGCGGGCGATCGATCGTGAATCGTGCTATCGAAATCGCCATCGCCGGAATCGGCATCTGGTCGCCCGAGGCTCGCAATTGGGACGAGGCGATCGCTGCGCTCTGCCGCAATGTGGAAATTGCGCCAAATTCCACATTGCGACCCACACCTTCGGTATTGCCGCCTACGGAGCGCCGCCGCGCACCTGAATCGGTCTTGCTGGGCGTCGACGTTGCGCAGCAGGCCTGTGAAATGGCTGGCATCGTTGCGCGCGATTTACCGCATGTTTTCGCATCGAGCTATGGCGATCTGCCCATCAACGATTATCTGTGCGAGACGCTCGCGCAATCGCCGCTCGAGGTGTCGCCGATACGCTTTCACAATTCCGTGCACAACGCGCCGGCCGGTTACTGGGCCATCGCGACGGGATGCACGTGCAGTTCAACGGCGATCAGTGCGGGCGATTGGACGTTCGGCGCGGGATTGCTCGAAACGAGTCTCGTCGCCGCATCGACCGGCCAAGCCGCGCTACTTGCGGCGTACGACGTGCCGGCCGCCGGAGCGCTGCGCGACGTCGTCGCATGCGATTCGAAATTCGCCGTGGGAATGGTGCTCGCCACGCAGTGCGCGGCACCGGTCGCGCGCATCAGAATCGCGCTCGACAACAAATCTGCAGCGGAACTTGCGTCCGATGCGTCCGTCCTGCACGCTTCGCACCGAGACAATCCGGCCGCGCGCAGTCTGGGAATATTGCAGTCAATTGCGCGCAAAGAACCGGGTGTCGTGCGCGTCCCCGCAGGGCCGCACCTGACGCTGGACGTGGAGATTTTGCCTTGGTGGACGTGATGGACCGGCCGGCCGGCGACAGTGTCGTCGTCATTCCGGCATTGAACGAAGAACGCGCAATCCGCGCGGTCGTGCAGGATGCGCTTTCCCACTGCAAGCATGTGATCGTCGTCGACGACGGATCGAGCGACGGCACAATCGCCGCCATCGCCGATCTTTCCGTCGTATGCATTCGTCACGCCGCGCCGTTGGGAAAAGCGCGCGCATTGCTCGACGGATTTCGCCGTGCGCTCGAACTGGGCGCCACCGGCGTGTTGACGATGGACGGAGACGGCCAGCACGCCGCCGCCGATTTGCCGCGGCTGATGGCAGCAGCGGCGCGTTATCCGAACCATATCGTCATCGGTGCACGCATGCTCAGCCGCGAAGCCGCGCCCGGCAAGAATCGCTTTGGCAATCAACAGGCGGACTTCTGGGTGTCGTGGGCCTGCGGTCAGCGCATCGTCGACAGTCAGAGCGGACAGCGCTTTTATCCGCGCAGCGCGATCGAGATCGCGTTGCAATTGCCGGAAGACGGGTTTGTACTCGAAAGCGAAATTTTGATCGAAGCCGCGCGTCGCGGCATCCGTACCGTGTCCGTTCCGATTCAAGCGCGCTACGACGACGACCGGCGCGCGAGTCATTTCCGGCCACTGCGCGACGTCACGCGCATTTCGCGCATGATCGCCTGGCGTTTATTGCGCGGCGGTTTTATGCCGATGAATTATTGGCGCGCGCACACGGTGCCGGCGATCATCGTCGATTCCGTCTGATTGTCGATTCGTCCGGCGCTCGATCAGTTACGCAAGAATTCCTGCGAATATTCCGGCTTTCGCTCACGCGCGAGCAATTGACGCAATCCTTCCGCCGGCGTGATTTCCTCGCGCAGCACGCGCTGCACGCCGAAGGCGATCGGCAAATCGAGGTTGTAGCGATGTGCGAGCCGCATGATCGTGTCGGCCGTCTCCACGCTTTCGACGACTTGCCCGATTTGCGCGACCGCTTCCTTCAGCGGCACGCCGCGACCTAACGCGATACCCAAGCGTCGATTGCGCGACAGGTCGCCCGTGCACGTGAGCACGAGATCGCCAAGACCCGCCAGACCCATCAGCGTTTCGGCACGTGCGCCGATGGCTGCGCCGAGACGCAGCATCTCGTTCAAACCGCGCGTGATCATGCCCGCGCGCGCATTGAGGCCCAGATGCATGCCGTCGGCGACGCCGGTGGCGACGGCGAGCACGTTCTTCATTGCGCCGCCGAGTTCAGCGCCGATCATGTCGCTGCCGGTGTAGGCGCGAAAAAGTGTACTATGCAGCAAATGCGCCATTTGTTGCGCGAACTCGGGCCACGCCGAATGCACGGTGACGGCGGTCGGCAAGCCTTGTGCGACTTCACGCGCAAAGGACGGACCCGTCACGATGGCGGATGGCGCATCCGGAAAGCGTTCGGCGACGATTTCGTGCAGGAATTTTCCGGAACCCGGATCGAAACCTTTTGTTGCCCACGCCAGCGCGGCGCCGTCGCGAAAATCCGGACGGATGCGTCCCAGCAATTCGGCGAATGCGTGGCTCGGCGTCACGATCAGCAGCACGTCCGCGCCGCGCACGGCGCCCGCTAAATCCGACGTGACATTCAGCGGGGCCGGCAATTCGAGATCCGGCAGATAGCGCACGTTGCGGCGCGATTGCGCCATCGCGGCGATGGCGTGATCGTCGCGGCCCCACAGCGTCGTCGCGACGTCGTTGCGCGCGAGCACGCACGCGAGTGCCGTGCCCCACGATCCGGCGCCAAGTACGGAAACCGTCGTGGTGGAATTCATCCGAAAATTACCTTCGCGCAGTCGTTCAAAAACGGAAGATTACCCGATGCGCGCGCGGAAGGCTCTCTGCGACGACGGAACGTGGCTGACCCCGATGTCCGTATGGTGTCCGCATCCTGATCCTTAGCGTGCGCGTGAGAAGAATACTCTTCGGGACGATGGCGCTTTTTTGGCGCGTGGGAATCGTCCAGTTTGCAGTCTTCAACGCAAGTGTCGGCACCCGGCGAACCGGCCGCGACGCGCACGTTTGTGTGTGCGGTCGCGGCGGCATGCCTTATCGCAAAGCTCGGCATTTTGGTGCTCGACGACCGCATGCGATTGTTCATGGGCGACTCGGCCACCTACCTGTGGAGCGCCGTCTCCTTGCAGGCTCCGCTGGATCGATCGTTCACGTATCCGTTGCTGATTCGCCTGACGGCGGGCGCGAGCGGTTCGATCACGATGCTGCTTTGGGTGCAGTCGTTGTGCGGCGTGGCGACATCCTTGATGGTCTACCGGCTCCTTCGCCGCTCGTTTGCAGTGCGGCCGTGGATCGCGGCCGCTGCGGCATTGCTAATAGCGCTCGATCCGTCGCAGCTTTTCTACGAACGCATGGTGATGACCGAATCGGTCAGCACCTGCGTGCTCGTCGCAAGCCTTTGCGCTGCGTTGACATACCTGCGTTGTCGACAACTGCGCTATCTCGCGCTGTGTATTTTGTTCGGTGTGGCGCTGGCCAGCTTGCGCGTCGGATTGGTGCCGCTCGCGTGGGCGCTCGGTCCGGCGGCCGTTCTGTTGGCGAATCGCACATCGCTGCGCGCGTGCGCGCGGCCGCTCCTGTTCGCGGTGGTCGCGACGTGGGCGTGTCACAGCGCTTATCAGCACGAGTACGGGCGGATTACGCACAGCCACCCCGGCTACATTCGCGACGGCGGATTTTTTCGTCTCGGCCTCGTTGCGCCGCTGGTCAATCCCGCCAGTTTCGACGGCACCGGGTTGGACGCGTCGCTACTCGACGACGTCACGATTCCACTCGGCGATCCGCATCTGCGCGAAGCGCAGATCTGGCAGCCCGGTGGGTTGATCGATGTGCTGAAACAGCATGGCGGCCCGCGCGCTTATCGCGTCGCCGCCCGGCTGGCCTCGAACGCCATCAGGAACGATCCCATCGGCGTCGCTCGTTTGGGTCTGCAAACGCTGCGCGAATACTTCGACGCCAATTACTACCGCACGCGCCTCGCGAGCGATCTCGCCGACGATCGGGTGCCCGATGCGAAGACACTTGAATTGCTGCGGACGCATTTCAATTACGACGTAAATCCTGTCGCGCCAACGCCTTCGCCCGTCTACCGCTATTTCGAGAATGCCAGCGTATGGCTTGTGTGCTGTCTGTTTTCGCTGATGCCGCTGTCGATGCTCGTCATTGTGGCCTGTCGCCGGCGTTGTTCGCGGGAAGGTTTGCTGCTGGGACTGGTCGGTATCGGGCTGGTGATTGGGGAGATTCTCTGTTCGCACATCATCTCGTTTCGTTACCTGCATCCGTTCCCGGTAATGGAGATCATGTGTCTCGGCATCGTCGTGAATACCGCCGGGCACTTCAGACAGCCGCAATCAATCAGCGCGCAACCGGCGTTGCGCGCGAGCCTGCAAACATCGTGATTGATCAGGCGTTCGGCGTTGCGCCTTCAGCGCGGCGGCGAACCTGTTCGGCGTAGAGCTGCTCGAAATTGATCGGCTGCATCAGGAAAGGCGGAAAGCCGCCGTTCTGGATGAGATCGGACACGGCTTGGCGCGCGTACGGAAACAGAACGTTCGGGCAGTACGTCGACAACACCGCTTCGCGATTCGGATTGTCGAATCCGGCAAGACTGAACACACCGGCCTGCTGCACTTCGGCGAGGTACGCGGTTTTCTCCGCGACTTTGCACGTGACGGTGACGGTAAGAACGACTTCGTACACGCTGTCGGCAAGGGAGCCCACTTGCTGCGAAAGATTCAACTGAATCTGCGGCTGACCTTGTTCCTGAAAGATATGCGGCGCGCCCGGCACTTCGAACGAGGCGTCTTTCAAATAGACTTTCTGCAACGACAATTGCGGGCCGGCAGGGACGCTACCGTTGGTTTGGTTGGCTTCGTCGGCCATAAAACTGCTCCAAAAACTGTGCGAAAGGGAAGACCGGAAATTATCGCACGACCGGCGATGCGGCGCTATTTACGGCGTTTACTTTCCGCCGTGTATTTCTCACCATCTTATTTTCCACGCGATGTCGGCAAATCGGCCTGTTTCCAGGAGGCGAGCCCGCCGCCCAGCCAGTACACGTGCTTGAAACCGGCTTTCACGAGGCGAGAGGCCGCTTGCGACGAGGCCTGCCCATTTTTGCAGTACACCGCCACCGCCATGTCTTTCGCCTTGGCCAGATCCTTGTTTTCCGGATCGAACTGGCTCATCGCGACATGACGCGCGCCGGGAATATGTCCTTTGTCGAAATCCTGAATGCTCGAAAGATCGACGATGAGCGGCGTTTCGCGATTGATCAGCAGCGTCAATCCGCCCGGCGTCAGTTCGCGGTAGCCGCGAAAGAACCGCGCGAATTCGTTGCCGGCGAGCACCAGCACCAGCACGACGATCAGCATCACCAACATCATGTGATGCGAAAAATATTCCGGAAAGTGTTGAAGGATGTCGGACATATCGAAAGCGCTGCGAAAGGGCGCGGATTATCCGCTACCGCGCCGCTCCGCGCAAAATTTCACGCTGCAGCACGCATCCCCGTTAATGCTGGGTGATATCGGGCAGTCCCGACACGATGTGCCAGTGCTTGGTCGTTTCGTCGTATCGCCACAGTTGGCGATCGACGATCGAGCGCTCCGTTTGCGTGTTGACGTTCATCACGCCGATCTCGACGATCTGCGATACTTCGTGCTTGCCCACCGGAACGATGGGCCGTTCCGAATAAGAGACGACACTCACTTGCTTATAACGCTCGAGATCCAGTTGTGTGATCGGATGCTGTTTCAGCGTTTCGGGATCGACGTATTTCAACGCCTGATCGAAACCTCCCCAGCGCAACGCATTGGCGTAAGCGGTGAGTGTGACTTGCAGCGCGTCGCCTTCCGTCTGCGTGCTGAGAGTTCCGCAACCGGCGCACAACGAAACCAGAAAAAACAAAAAACCTAAACGCAGCATACGAGGCTCCCGAGGCAACGCGCCGATTCTGCTCCAAATCGCGCGGCAATTCAGCGCATCACGGCCACGAAGCGCGCGCGCATCGTGCACGCATCGCCGTTTTCGGCCAGCGGCACGCGGCAATCCACCGTCGCGCGCGATCGGCCTTTCTGGTTGAGCGTCGCCGCAAAGTTTTCCCACGACTCGCCATCGGCCAACTGCGCGCACGCGACGAAATCCGACCACACCGGCGCGAGATAGCGCACCGCGCTGTCTTGCACGTAGACGTCGCACTCAGTGCCGATTTCGCGCAACTTCAACACGACAAGTCCCCAGCCCGCCAGCGTCATCACGCTGACCAAACTGCCGCCGAATGCGCAGCCTTTGTCGTTGATGTTGGGCGGCAGCGGTGCCGCAAACGTCAGACGTTCGCCGTCGTAATCGCGCAGTTCAAGCTGCATGGCGCGCGTCAGCGGAATTTCCGCGAGGATCGATCGTTCGAGTTCGGCGATAGCGTTTTCGATATTCATCGGACCAGTGTGCGCAGGTCGGCGGGATCGTTCAAGCTGCGCGGAGGAGTACGATTCGGCGATGCGGCGAAAAAATAGAGCGAACGATGCGCACTTGGGATTGTTGGGCGCGAGCGTCGTCGTGACGCGGCCGGGTGCCGGCGCATTGGCGATAAAACGCCGCGTCCGCCAGAGTGGCGGTAACTTCATCGGCTTGCCGGGCGTTCATTTGCGCGGTGTCGCCGACAGGTCGGCCGTCAAGACGGCCCTCACACGTGCGCGGCTCAGCGACATCGTGATATTCGTCAGCCCGGCAGCGGTGCGTTACGCCTTCGCGATTCATCCGAACTTGCGCTTTCCGAAGACGGCACGTGTCTGCACGCTCGGCACGGCGACCGAATACGCGTTGCTGCGAAAAGGCGTCAAGAACGTCTTGCGGCCGACGCAATCGCAAACGAGCGAAGGGCTGCTTGCTTTGCCCGAACTGCAGCGCTTGCGCGGCAAGCGCGTCGCGATCGTCGGCGCGCCGGGCGGCCGCGAACTGCTCGTCCAGGCGATGCAGGCGCGCAAAGCACGGGTGACGCCCATTCACGTTTACCGTCGCGAATCGCCGCGTTTTCGTCGCGACCAACTCGAAGCCCTCGAACAAGCACCCACGCCGCTCATCACGCTGCTGACCAGTCAGGAAATTCTGGGAAACCTGCGCGCCACGCTGCCGTTGCCGCTGTTCGGAAAACTCGCGGCGGGTGAGCTGATCGTCAGCAGCCTGCGTCTTGCGATGGCGGCGCGTTCGAGTCTTTTCACATCCGTTCATATTGCCGCCTCGCCGGCACCGGACGATCTCGTCGCTACCGCCTGCGGAGCGCTTGCGCAGCATCGCCTGTAAGAAAAACCCCGCCGCGATTCCTGCGCAACGAAGCCCGGATTTGGTTAGCATGTACGCATGGACGAAACCAGCGTATCCGGCCGGGAAGTGGCCGTCGCCGACGAACCCCGCATGCGTGCCGGCGGCGCGCTCAAGTGGATGTTGGCGTTGTTTTTACTCGCCGGCGTCGCCTTCATGTTCTGGTGGACATCGCGCGGTGCGAAAACCGCCGGCGAAGCGGCGGCCGATCCTGCGCAACAGCTCAGTTCGCAAGTCGATTCGCTGATGCACTCCGTCGCGCAGATCCGCGGCGCCACCGACACGTTGCGCGCGCGGCTCGACGATGGCGACAAAGTCGACGCGTCGGTGCGCCAGCAAATGCTTTCGCTGAGCGAACGCACGCGTCTGCTCGAAGACGCGGTGGCGAATCTGGCGAACAAGCGGTTGTCGGGACACGATGTGCTCGCCCTCGACGAGGCGGAATTGCTGCTCACATTGGGCGGCGAACGGTTCTCGCTGTTCCGCGACACGGCGGGCGCAGTCGCAGCTTACCGAGCCGCCGATACCGCGCTCAGCGAAGTGGAAGATGCCGCATTTTCCACAGTGCGTCAAAGTATAAACGCGGAGATCGCGGCTCTGAATGCGACATCGACGGCCGATACATCGCTCGTCGCCGCGCAAATCGATCAATTGCGCGCGCGCATCGAAAAGCTGCCGGCCGTGCGACGCTTGGCGGACGCGAACACGGCGCCCGAGAGCGATTCGCGGCTGATGCGTGTGCTCGGCGGATTCGTGCAAATCCATCACGACGACGATGCGCACAAGCTCGCCGCGCTCACCGATGCGTCGCTGGCCCGCTCACTGGCGATTCTCGATTTGCGCGACGCGCAAGCGGCATCGCTCACGCGCGATACGGATCGCTATAAACAGGGATTGAGTGCCGCGAAAGATCAGATCGCGGCCGCATTCGATGCGCAATCGCCGGATGTCGTCGCAGCATTGGCGCAAATCGACACGCTGGAAAAAGCACCGCTGGCGCCGTCGCCGCCTTCGTTGATCGGCGCCTCGCTCAAGGAGTTGCGCAATCTGCGCGCATCGCATGCTTTGCGCGCGTCGTCGGGCACGGCGATTCCGCCCGAAGCGCTGAACGCCGAAGGCGATAAAAAGTGAAATTGTGGATTTTGCTGCTGGGTTTGCTGATCGTCGCGTGCGTCGCGGCATTCGGCTGGCAGATGCTCGCCTCGGATCCCGGCTATGTCTTGATACGCCTCGGCAACACGCGCATCGAGACGACGTTCATTTTCGCCGTCGTCGCGCTGCTCGTCTTGTGGGGAGTCGTCAGCGCCGTGTTGCGCGTGGCGCGCTGGCCGTTTCGAACGTGGTCGCACCGCACGCAGCGTCGCGGACGCGAGCGCATCGCCGCCGGCCTCACTGCGCTCGCCGAAGGGCGCTACGGCAAAGCGATGCGCGATCTCGAACGCGCCTCGCACCAAACCGGTTTGCGCGCGCCCGCGCTGCTCGCGGCCGCACGCGCCGCGCACGCGAGCGGCGAACCGGCGCGCGCGGACGCTTCGCTCGACGAAGCCGCCGCCACCGAGCCCGCAGCGGCGCTCGCATTGCGCGCGCGATTCCTCATCGAACAAGGCAAACCGGATATCGCATTGGATTTGCTCACGACGGCGGCGAAAACGGCAGAAGGTCTTGCGCCGAGTTCGCGCCGTTTGCTCGTTGAAGCGGCGTTGCTCTGCGGCGATCATCAAACCGCGCTGGACGCCGTCAATGCGCTCGGACGCGATGGACAGTTGTCTGCCGAAACCTACGCTTCCCTGCAGGCGCGCGTATTGGCCGCGACGTTATCAGCGTCGCCGAGCGGCGACCAATTGAATGCGTTGTGGTCGGGATTGACGCGCGCGCAACGCGGCACGCCGGAAGCGATCGATGCTTATGCACGGCGCGCGGCGGAATTCGGATTGATCCTGCCCGCGCTCGACGAACTGGAATCGGCGCTGCGCCGGCAATGGTCGGAACGCTTGATCCGAGCGTACGGCGAAGTCGGCGAAGCGGAAGCCGACACACGGCTGCGCCGCGCGGAAGGCTGGCTCGCCGGGCAACCGAACAGCCCCGGTTTGCTGCTTACGCTCGGCCGTTTGTGCAATCACGCGAATGTATGGGGCAAAGCGCGCGACTATCTCGAACGCGGTTTGGCCATCGAACCATCGGCCGCGTTATGGGAAGCGCTGGGCGAATGCCGTCTGGGACAAGGCGACACGAACGACGCGACACGTTGTTTCCGCAACGCCTTGCGCTTCGCGCGTGACGAACCGGTCGAATCCGTCGCGCAATCGCACGGTCTCATGGACACACGCGCGAGCGCGCTCGAACAACGCAGCGCGCACGGCGTTCCGTTGCTGGCGGTGTCGTCGGGAGCGCCTGTTCGAACGGTGCGCGAGTAGCGAAGTATAAAACTGTACGAATACGATCACGTGTCCTGAATGCCGGCGCGGCCGCGCAGGATTTGTGCCAGCACGTCCGGCGCGTAATCGAACGAATCATAGTAAAGGCGTTCTTCAGGCAATCCCGCCTGCACGAAACTGCGCCGGCCGGCATCGATCAACGCGGGCGGTCCGCTCATGTAGACATCGAAGCCCGATAAATCCGGATGATCCTCGAGCACCGCCTCATGCACGAAGCCGCCGCGCAAATCGGCGGCGAATTCCATATCGGAAATCACCGGCTGGAATGCCAGCGCCGACGTACGCGACCAATGCTCAGGCAGCGCACGCTGATACAACTCCACAGGCGCACGCGCACCCCAGTACAACTGCATTGCGCGCAGTGTTCCCAGATGCAGAAAATGTTCGATGATCGCTTTGATCGGCGCGAATCCCGTGCCGCCCGCGACGAAAATCATCGGACGTTCCGAATCCTCGCGCGGAACGAACGTGCCGAGCGGACCTTCCGCGCGCAGGATCGCTCCGACGGCGAGATCGGTGAACACGTGATGCGTGAAATCGCCGCCGGCCACGTGGCGCACGTGCAATTCGATTTCCGCGCCCGTGTGCGGCGCGTTGGCGATCGAGAAGGCGCGCCGCTTGCCTTCGGCGAGCAGCAGATCGACATATTGTCCGGCCAGCCGCGTCAACCGTTCGTTGCGCGGCGGGCGCAAAATGAGTTGCATCACATCGGGCGCCAACTGATTTTTTTCGACGAGTTTCAGCGCCATCGTCCGACGCGGCATGTCGGCGACGGAGGCGACTTCGCGCGCCGCGATCACCAAATCCGACAATGGTTCGGCCTGGCAAAGAAGCACCTGATGCCGCGCCACTTCGGCCGCGTTCAGCGCGCTCGGCGGGTTACGCGGGTAGTGGCATTCGCCGGAAATCAATGTCGCCTTGCAACTGCCGCACACGCCCGACAGGCAACTGTAGGGCAGCGCCAGACCTGCCCGCCGCGCGGCATCGAGCACGCTTTCGCCCGCTTCGACCGCAAAACGGCGGCCGTTGGTTTGTAGAGTCACGCTGTACGACACGATGTTTGTATTGTCGCCGATGCGGCGTGGATTGATATAGTCGTCCGCCGCCGTCCGAGCATCGCCCATGGCCATCTGGAAACAGACTCCGTCCATCGACCAGATCAACGCATCGAGCAGCAATACGCTGGTCGACAGGCTTGGCATGCGCGTTACGGAAATCGGTGACGATTTCATCCGAGGCAGCATGCCCGTCGATGCGCGCACGCGTCAGCCGTTCGGATTGCTGCATGGCGGCGCGTCGGTCGCGCTGGCGGAAACGCTCGGCAGTCTGGCTGGCAATCTTTGTCTGGACTCGACGCGCGACGTCGCGGTCGGTCTCGACATCAACGCCAATCACATTCGCGCGATCACGCAAGGTACCGTAGCGGGCACGGCGCGTGCGCTGCACATCGGACGTATGACGCAGGTGTGGGAAATCCGCATCGAAGACGAGAAGCAGCGTCTCGTCTGCATCTCGCGGTTGACGTTGGCCGTCGTGCCGAAACCCGCATGACGGCACACGCGCCGTATGCGCGGCTAAGTCCGGAAACGGTGCTTGCGGCGGTGGAATCGTTGGATGTGCGCGTGGATGGACGCCTGCTCGCGCTCAACAGTTTCGAGAATCGCGTCTATCAGGTCGGGGTGGAAGACGGCACGCCTTTGGTCGCGAAGTTCTATCGGAACGGACGCTGGTCCGACGCCGCGATTCTCGAAGAACACGCGTTCGCGCAAGAATTGTCCGAGGTGGAACTGCCCGTCGTCGCGCCGCTCGAAGTGGAAAAATCCACTTTGCAGCATTTTGAGAAATTCCGCTTCGCGATTTATCCGCGCCAGGGTGGCCGTGCACCGGAGTTGGAGTCGTCCGAAAATTTGGCGTGGGTCGGACGTTTGCTGGCGCGCATGCACGGCATCGGCTCGCGCGGACGTTTTACGGCGCGCGGTTCGATCGACCGCGCCACGCTCATCGACGCACCATCGAAAGCAGTGTTGGCGTCGCCGTTGATGCCATCCGCCGTTCGCGATCGCTATGCGCAGCTTGTCCGTGATTTGGGCGACGCCGTCGCCGGCGAAATGGCAAGCATCGATTTCACGGCAATTCGACTTCACGGCGATTGCCATCAGGGCAATGTGTTGTGGACCGACGCCGGCCCGCATTTCGTCGATCTCGACGACGCGCGCATGGGCTCAGCCGTGCAGGATTTGTGGATGCTCGCCTCGACGCCCCGTGCGATGGACGCGTTACTGGAAGGCTACGCCGAATTTCGCGATTTCGATCGGCGCGAACTTGGGTTGATCGAATCGCTGCGCATCATGCGGCAGATTCATTACGCCGGCTGGATCGCGCAGCGCTGGGACGATCCCGCGTTTCCGCTGGCGTTTCCGTTCGCCGCCGAGCCGCGCTGGTGGGAACAGCACGTGAGCGATTTGCGCGAAGCGCTCGAATCGATGGTGAATCCCGATTGACCAGAGTTTTCCGACCGCACGCTCTGCTGCGTTGCAGCGATCCGCCGCGCTGGCTACCATCGGCGCAATGAACGCCCGGGCCGACACCGCTCACACGCCGCGCCGCGACTGGATGCGGCCGCTGCGTTACCTTTGGCGCGCGCCGCGGTTGCTGCTGCTCGCGATCATTGCGATTCCGCTCGCGCTTTGCGTATTCAATCCGCTGGCCAGGCGCCTCACTATTCGCGGCGAACCGCTCGATTACTGGATGCAACGCCGGTGGTCGCGCGCGCTGGTCCGATGTTTCGGATTTCGAATCCGGCGCATCGGCGAACCCCTGGCGGGCGCGGTGCTGTTCGTGGCGAACCACGTTTCCTGGCTCGACATCGAGCTGATGCACAGCCAGCGCGTCATGAGTTTCGTGGCGAAAGCGGAAATCGCGCGCTGGCCACTCGTCGGATGGCTCGCCACACGCGCCGGGACGATCTACCACCAGCGCGGCAGCACGCATTCACTCGGTGCGGTAATGGAACGCATGGTCGTGCGCTTGCACGAAGGCATGGCCGTCGGCATTTTTCCGGAAGGCGGCACCGGCACCGGCGACCGAGTGCGCACCTTCCACGCGCGAATCTTTCAGGCCGCGACCGACGCGAACGTTCCCGTTCAACCGGTGGCGTTGTGCTACGGACGCGGCAATCGGATGGACCTGAGCGTGCCGTTCGCGCCGAAGGAAAATTTCCTCGCGAATTTTCTGCGTCTTCTCGGCGGACCGTCGCTCGAGGCCAGCGTCTATTTTCTCGAACCGGTGCCGGTGAGCGATGCAGGCCGTCGACAGACGGCGGAAGCCGCACGCCTGCGCATCGCGGACGCGTTGCAGTTGCCGGCGCCTTGACGATGCCGTCCGACTTTCATCCGCGCGGCCTGCTGCGCAATCCGCACGTGCAATCGGTGCTGGCGTCAAGCGGCGTGCGGCGCATGCTGACGGGGCGGCGTCATGCCGCGCTGAAGAGAGAATCGATCGAATACATTCTCGACTGCGGCGGCGGCGTGCGGTTGCAGGGTTTTCACTCGAAGCAGCGGGTCGCCGAAAAAACACGGGCATTCGCGGTTCTTTTGCACGGCTGGGAAGGCAGCGCACAATCGAGCTACATCCTGGACACGACAAACCGATTGCTCGATAGCGGGTGCGATGTATTTCGCCTGAATTTTCGCGATCACGGCGAAACGCACCATCTGAATACCGAGTTGTTCCACTCGTGCCGTATCGATGAAGTCGTCGGTGCGGTGAAGCAGATCGCGAACCTATTCAACGAACACCCACTTGTCATCGGCGGTTTTTCGCTCGGCGGAAATTTCGCGTTGCGCGTTGCGTTTCGCGCACCGGCGGCGAACATTCCGCTGACGTGGGCGTTCGCGGTTTGTCCGGTGATCAGTCCGCGCGCCGGGCTGGCGTCCATCGAAGATGCGCCATGGTTCTACGAACACTATTTCATGCTGAAGTGGCGCGATTCGCTGCGCCGCAAGCAGCGCTTGTTTCCGCACAATGAACTATTCTCGATGGAGCAATTGCGCGGCAACATGCGCGAACTGACGCGCAACATGGTGCTGAGGCATACCGACTTCGGCACGCTGGAAAATTATCTGGACGGCTATTCGATCGCCGGCGACACGCTGGCCGATCTGCGCATTCCCGCGACGATTCTCACCGCCGCGGACGATCCGGTGATTCCCGTTGCCGAATTTCGCGAACTTAAGTTGGCACGCGATACCGAACTCGTGATCGTTCCGCACGGCGGACATTGCGCTTTCATCCGCGACATGAGCCTGCGCAGCTGGGCCGAGGATTTCGTCGTTGAGCACCTCGATGACGTGATCGCGCGCACGGCCGCGTCGGCGGCATATCCCGAACCGGCGCGGTCCTACGGCTGAATCCCAGCGCGCGCGGAGTGGCTGCGGCATAATTCGCTTTCGTCACTTCGCCGATCTCCAATATGTCGTTTGAAACAGCGCTCCAAATGCACCGCGACGGCCAGCTCGAATCGGCCGAAACCGCTTATCGCGAAATTCTCACCGAGGCCGACGATGCGGAAGCCGCGTACATGCTTGGCGTGCTGCGGCATCAGCGCGGCGACGACGGCGATGCCGAAACGCTGATCCGGCGCGCCATCGCGCGTGCTCCCGAAACGGCGCGTTATCACTTGGCGCTCGGCGGAGTGCAGATGCACCGCGGCGAAGAGAATGCGGCGCGCGCCAGTTTCGAAACGGCGTTGTCGCTCGATCCGAATAGTGCCGATGCGCATTCCACGCTGGGCCATCTGGCGTTTTTGCGAGGCGATTCTCGCGCCGCCGAGGATCGCTTCAAGATCGGCCGGCGCGTGGATGACGATGATCCGCTGATGCTGCTCGGGCTCGGCAACGTGTATCTCGAACGCGACGATGCGGTGAACGCCGCGAAGTTTCTCGCCCGCGCCGCCGAGCGCAAACCGGACGACGCGGCGATTCAGCAAAGTTTCGGCCGCGCGTTATTTCAACAAGGCGCGTTCGCGATCGCCGAACAGGCATTTATCAACGCTCTGAAAATCCGGTCCGATCTCACGCTGTCTAAACTTTATCTGGCGCGCGCGAAAATGCGTCAGGAAAAACTCGAAGAGGCACGCGTCGTATTTTCCGAGCTGCTGGACGACAAGCAACAGGAGTTCGGCGCGAATGCGGGATTGGGCGATGTCGCGCGCCGGCAAGGCCACGTGGTTCGCGCGCTGAAATATTACAAACGCGCGCTGGAACTCGATCCGAATCATCCCGGCGCCATCAACGCCTGCGCGTGGTGCATGGAAAGTCTGGGCGACGCCGCGGCCGCGGCGGAGTATCTCGAGCAGGGTTTGCAGCGCGTGCCCGAGGCCGAGGAATTGCGTGAGACCTTGGCGAAGTTGCTGAATACGCTGGGCCGCACCGATGAAGCCGCGCAAGTTCGCGCCGCCGGCACATGAACGCCACCGTCGCACCGGGCATCGACGCCGACTTGATTGCGGCACATGCGTTGGTCGAACAGGATCGTCCGGCGGAAGCGCTTCCTCTCTTTGAACGCGCGCTGCAAACGAAGCCGGATTTTTTCGTCGGCCGGCTGCAGTACGCGCGTGTGCTGGAGTTGGCAGAACGCAACGACGAGGCGCTGCGCAATTATTTCCGCGCACTGAACGACGCACAGACGAAAGGTCGCTGGCGCAACGAAGAAACGACGGCGCCTGTGATTCGCGAGTTGGTCAAATACGCGATGAACTACGTCGACGCAGGGCGCGAACGCATCTTCGGATCTGTCCTCGCGCCATTCCGCGCAGCGAATCCGCCGGAAGAGCTGGCGCGCGTCGAACAGTGCCTGCAGATTTATCTCGGCGACCGCGTACCGGATTATCAAAACTCTGCGCAGCGTGCCAAATTCCTGCATTTTCCCGGGCTGCCGACCAGCGCGTATTTTGCCGGCGCTCTGTTTCCATGGTACGCGGAACTCGAAAAAAACACGGACATCATCAGCGCCGAATTGCTGGCGTTGCTCGGTGAAAAGAAAAATTTCGAACCATTTCTCAATATTCCATCGCCAGAACAGGTGCCGAATTATCTCGGCGGCGAAAAGCCGAATTGGGATGCGTTCTTCTTCTATCGTCACGGCCGTCGCTATGACGAGAATTGCGCACAATGTCCGCGCACGACGGAAATTCTCGAGAGCCTGCCGCTGGTGCGAATCGCCGAGCATGCGCCGGAAGTCTGTTTTTCCGTGCTGACGCCCGGTACGCACATCCTGCCGCATCACGGCTCGACGAATACGCGTCTGGTCACGCATTTGCCGCTGGTGGTGCCGCCGGATTGCGCGATCAAGGTCGGCGGCGAATTGCACGCGTGGGAAGAAGGACGGTGCATCACGTTCGACGACACATTCGAACACGAAGCCTGGAACCGCAGCGATCAGACGCGGACCGTGTTGATCATGGATGTGTGGAATCCGTACTTGACCGACATTGAAAAGGGCGCGGTCACGGCACTGATCGAGGCGATCCGGTCATTCAATCGGTCGAGCGGCGTGCTCACCGATTGAGAGCGGCTTGCACCGATTTGCTGCGTCTCGCGAGATATTTGCACCGATTGTGTGCAAACGGCGGACGCGAGAATAGATAACGCCCTGATTTGAATCGAAAAACCTGATGGCATCGGCATTGCTCTGGGATTCCCGTCCCTACAGCGAGGTTCGTCATGTCCGACAAAGTTTTCGACCTGATCAAGAAACACAATGTCGAGTTCGTCGATTTGCGTTTCGCCGACATGCTCGGCAAGCAGCATCACGTTACGTTTCCCGCGCACGCCGTCGACGCATCGACGTTCGAAGACGGCAAGATGTTCGACGGTTCGTCGATCACCGGCTGGAAAGGCATCAACGATTCGGACATGGTGCTGATGCCCGACGCGGCCACCGCCGTGATCGATCCGTTCACTGCGCATCCGACGATGATCCTCAGTTGCGATGTTCTCGAACCGAGCACGATGCAGGCGTACTCGCGGTGCCCGCGCTCAATCGCGAAACGTGCGGAAGCGTTCCTCAAATCGACCGGCGTCGCCGACACGGCGTTCTTCGGACCCGAGCCGGAATTCTTCATTTTCGATTCCGTGCGCTGGCACAATGGCATGCACGGCGCGTCGTTCGAGATCGAATCCGAAGAGGCGTCGTGGAGTTCCAACAAGCGCTTCGAAGAACGCAACTCGGGTCATCGTCCCGGCGTCAAGGGCGGCTATTTTCCCGTCGCACCGGTGGATTCGCTGGGCGACCTGCGCAGCGAAATGTGCAAGACGCTCGAAGCCATGGGCCTTACCGTCGAAGTGCATCACCACGAAGTGGCGACGGCCGGCCAGTGCGAGATCGGCACGCGTTTCAACACGCTCGTGCATAAAGCCGACGAACTGCTCACGATGAAATACGTGATCAAGAATGTCGCGCACGCGCACAACAAAACCGCGACGTTCATGCCGAAACCCATCGTCGGCGACAACGGTTCGGGCATGCACGTGCACCAGTCGCTGGCGAAGGGCGGCACGAACTTGTTCGCGGGCGATCTGTACGGCGGGCTTTCGCAAACCGCGCTGTACTACATCGGCGGTATCTTCAAGCACGCGCGCGCGATCAATGCGTTCACCAACTCGACGACGAACAGCTACAAGCGCCTTGTGCCGGGCTTCGAAGCGCCGGTGATGCTCGCGTATTCCGCGCGCAATCGTTCAGCCAGTTGCCGCATTCCGTTCGTGCATTCGCCGAAAGGTCGCCGCATCGAAGTTCGTTTTCCCGATCCGATGAACTCGGGATACCTCGCGTTCACCGCGCTCATGATGGCCGGTCTCGACGGCATCTTGAACAAGATCGATCCCGGCGCGCCGATGGACAAGGATCTGTACGATCTGCCGCCGGAAGAAGAAAAAAACATTCCGACGGTGTGCAGCAGTCTCGACCAGGCGCTGGATTCGCTCGACAAGGATCGCGCATTCCTCAAGGCCGGCGGCGTGTTCAGCGACGACTTCATCGATGCCTACATGGAAATGAAAATGAGCGAAGTCACGCGTTTCCGCGCGGCGACGCATCCGATCGAATTCCAGATGTACTACTCGTTCTGACGACGACGCGTTCTTCCCGGTCGGGAAGAGCGCGTCTCTCGACCATCCGCTAAACGCCGGATGGCGGCGCGCGGAGTATGCTGGCCGCTGAAAGATGAGCCGCGATTGCGCGATCTCATCGTCGCTGCCGACATGTCGTTGTCACTTCAACACAGGAGAGAGTCATGCGTGGAATGAAACTGCTCGTCGCCGCAATGGCGCTGACATTCGCTGCGGGCGCGCTAGGCGCGGACGCCAAGGCGCCTGCGCCGGAAGTGAAACGCAACATTCTCGACAGGCACGATCAATCCGGTGTCGACGGCAAGGAAATCGTCGTCGGCACCGCCGAATTTCCGAAGGGCGGCGCCATCGGCTACCACACGCACGACGGCGACGAAGCCGGTTACGTGCTGAAGGGCGAACTCGTCTGGCGCGTCAAAGGCCAGCCCGACAAGACGTTGAAAGCCGGCGATCATTTCTTCAACCCGCGCGGCTCGGCGCATAGCCTGATCGCCGCGCCGGGCGGCGACGGCGGCATGGCGTACTCGACGTGGATCATCGACAAGGGCAAACCGCTCGCCACGCCAATAAAAGACTGATTCGCCGGAAGCATTGCACTACAATGGTGCAATGCTTCGCCGCTCAGCCTCCCATTCGTACGCACCCGACGTTGCGGCCGATCATCTGAGTCAGCTGAGGACGGCGGTTGCGATCGTCGACCGCACGTTTTGCTTCGTCTACGCCAATCCGGCGTTCGTGGAACTGGCGCGTGCGTCGGGCTGGCGCGGCGCGCCGTTGAAGATCATCGGCGAAGCGGAGCCCGTCGTCGCGGAATTGATCGAGCGTACGCGCGAGGTAAACGTACCTATCGTGTCGCGCAGTGTCGATGTGATGTTCAGCGGGACTCTTTGCAGAGTCGACATGTCCGCCAGCGTTCTCGATGGCGGCGATGTCCTCGTCGAAATACATCCGCTCGGTACGCGACTGGAAGACGGCGCGGTACCGCGCGTTTCGCAGAGCCTTCGCGGCCTCGCGCATGAAATGAAAAACCCGCTCGCGGGATTGCGCGGAGCGGCGCAGTTGCTTAAGCGCGGCACCGGTGATCCCGATCAGCAATTGCTGGCCGATCTCGTCATTTCCGAAGCTGACCGGCTCGGCGCATTGGCCGATCGCCTGCTGCATCCGCTCGGCAAGACGGCGATGCGTGCGGTCAATCCTCACGAAGTCACCGAGCGCGCACGCGCGCTGATCGTTGCCGAGGCGGGCGCCGATATTGCGCTGAAGCGCGATTACGATCCGAGTCTGCCCGAAGTCAACGGCGCGCCCGACAGCCTCCTGCAGGTTCTGCTCAATCTGATGCGCAATGCACTGCAAGCCGGCGCGAAAACCATCACGGTCCGCACGCGCGCGGAACCCGGTGCTGTCGTCGGCGGACAACCGCTCAAGCGGGCGCTGCGGATCGACGTGATCGACGACGGCCACGGCGTGCCTGATGAAATACGCGAATCGTTATTCATGCCGCTCGTCTCCGGCCACACGGATGGAACCGGACTCGGGCTGGCATTGGCCCAAGAGATCGCTCACGAACATGGCGGCCAAATCGTGTTTCGCAGCCGGCCCGGCCATACGGTTTTTTCGCTGATTTTGCCGACGGAGCTGCGCGATGTCTGAAATTTGGATCGCCGACGACGACAACGCGATCCGTTTCGTCTTGCGCCGCGCGCTGCACGATTCCGGCGCGAACGTGCACGAATTTGCCGATGCGGAAACGTTGATGGCGGCGCTGGGCGAACACACGCCCGACGTCGTGATCACCGATGTGCGCATGCCGGGCGCCGGCGGGTTGAAACTGCTGGAACAACTCAAGACGCGGGGCGTCGCCGCGCCGGTCATCGTGATGAGCGCGTTTACCGATGTCGCCGCGACGGCAGCGGCATATCGGTACGGAGCATTCGACTATTTGCCGAAACCTTTCGATCTCGACCAGATGCTCGCGGCGATCGACCGTGCGCTGGCCGAAGTGCGTCCGCCGCCGCCGCCGCTGCCGACTCACGAGCCCGATTCCGAACTGATCGGACAATCGCCGATGATGCGCGAACTGTTCCGCAATATCGGCCGTGTCTCGGCGACGAATCTCAACGTGCTCGTCACCGGCGCGACAGGCACCGGCAAAGAACTCGTCGCACGCGCGCTGCATCGGCACAGCGCGCGTGCGGCGAAACCTTTTATCGCGATGAACACGGCGGCGATCCCGTCCGAGTTGCTCGAATCGGAATTGTTCGGCCACGAATCCGGCGCATTCACGGGCGCGGTGAAGCGGCATTTCGGACGTTTCGAACAGGCGCAAGGCGGCACGTTGTTCCTCGATGAAATAGGCGACATGCCGCTCACGTTGCAGACGCGGCTTCTGCGTGTGCTTGCGGAGAGCGAGTTTTACCGGATCGGCGGACGCGAACTGATTCGCGCCGATGTGCGCTTGATCGCGGCGACGCATCAAGATCTCGACGCCAACGTCGCACGCGGCGAATTTCGCGCGGACTTGCTGCATCGTCTCGATGTCGTTCGCTTGCATCTGCCGCGATTGAGCGAACGCCGCGAAGACACACCGCTGCTGGCGTCGCGTTTTCTCGCTCGCGCGGCCGCGGAGATGCGGCTCGAGCCCAAACGTTTTTCGCCCGCCGCGTTGGGCGCACTCGCGGAAATGCCGTGGCCCGGCAACGTGCGGCAGTTGGAAAACTTATGCCGGCGGCTCGCCGTCATGGCGCCGGGACGCGAAATCCGCGTGCAGGATTTGCCGCCCGTGCAGCGCGATGAAAACGTCGACACGTCGCTATGGCGCGATCCTTTGCAACGTATGGTCCGCGAACATCTCGCGCACGGCGATACCGACATCTATGCGAAACTTCGCGACGAATTCGATCAGACGTTATTGGCGGCCGCGCTGACGGAAAATGACAATCATCGCGGACGCGCGGCACAGAAACTCGGCCTCGGCCGCAACACGCTCACGCGCAAGCTCGGCAGTTCGCGCAAGAAACGGAAAGGCTGAAACGCATGGTCCTATCGAACAATCGCGTCGTCGTCAGAGCGGCGATTATCGCGGACGCGGATACCATCGTCTCGTTCAACGCCGCGATGGCGATGGAGACGGAGTCGAAAACGCTGCCGCCGGATATCCTGCGTGCCGGTGTCGAGGCGGTGTTCGCCGATTCGCGCCGTGGTTTTTATCGCGTGGCGGAAGTCGACGGCATCGTCGCCGGTTGTTTGATGATCACATTCGAATGGAGCGATTGGCGCAACGGCGATTGGTGGTGGTTGCAAAGCGTCTACGTGAAGCCCGAATTTCGCCGCTGCGGTGTGTTCCGTGCGCTGTACGACGAAATCGAGCGCGCGGCGCAATCGACGCCGCGCGTTGTCGGGGTGCGACTTTACGTCGAAAAAGAAAACCGCCGTGCGCAAAAAACCTACACATCGCTCGGCATGCACGAGGCGGATTATTCGATATACGCGAAAAATCTCGATCCGCGGATCGCGGCGAAGTGAAGAGATGAACTTCATTCGCGCGCAATGGAAAGATTTCCTCCAGTTTTATTTTGTTCCGTTTTGCGCGGCGCTCATGCCGTGGCGGTTGGCATGGCGCTGGATACATTGGTGGACGCGAAAAGAGGGAAGCCTGTTCGAAGAATCGGCGGCGCCGGCGGTGGCTGTCGCGCCGAAGTATCTTCCCATTCCGGATGTCGCGAAATTTGCGGCCGATGCGCGCGCGATTCGCGTTGTCGATTGCTGCGATCTTTTTCTTTCGCGATTGCATAGAAATCGAGCATGGCGCCCGTGGCACGTGCGCCGCGAAGGCGAGTGGCCGGTGTCCGGCCCTTTTATTGCGGTGAGTTTTCACCACGGTACCGGCCATTGGGTTTTCAAGACGCTCGCCGAAGCGGGACACGACAGCACGCTGATCGCGGCGCGCTGGAGTCGGGAAGAGCATTCGCGCTATCCGCTGCGCTATCGGTACGGCCGTCTGCGCGGCGCCGATACGGCACGCTTGAGCGGAATGCCCGTCGCTTACCGGCCGGGTGTTGCCGAGCAGCTCGCGCGCGTGCTGTCCGCCGGCAACGTCGTCGTGGGCGTGATCGATATGCCGCCGCGGCTCGCGCCGCGCGGGCAGCATCGTGTCCGCGTTCTGGATTGCGATATCAGTCTGCCCGACGGTACCATCAAACTCGCGCAGAAATTCGGGACTCCGCTCGTTCCGTATTGGACGGAGATCGATCTGGAAAACGGCACCCGAGTATTCAGGATCGGTACGCCGATCGATCCGACCGACGAGAGTGCAGCGTTGCGAACGCTCGCGGGCCTGCTGGATCAGCAAATCCGCGGCTGCCCGCCGTCGTGGCATTTCTGGTCCGAACTTCCGCAGTGGATCGTCGACGCAAGCGCGATCCGCGACGCACCCGGTCAGGCGTTATAGCCCTTGTACAGCGTGCTGTGTTCCGGGCGCAGCTCGTCCTCCGGACGTGTAGAAGTATAATAGTATAAAGCGATCGACTTGCGTCCCACGCCCGCCGGCGCCGCCCACGGTGTCGGGTGGCCGTGGAACGTATCGGAGCGCGTCGAGAACAACACCATTCGATTGAAGAGTGGTTCGACACGACGCACCATTCGCGTGCCGGTCGTGTCCCACAATTCCAGTTCGCCGGCCCACGACGGTTGCCATTCGGGCGACAGGTACAGCAGCAGATTCAACCGTCGATGCGCTTCGATGACGTTGTGCCAATTGAAATCGGCATGAATACCGAGATGGCCGCCCGGCAGCGTCATGTGCATGCCGCCGCCGAGCAAGTGCGGGTCGGGCAGCAGATGCTCGATGCCCGTCAGTTGTTCGAGAATGCGTATGAAAGGTCCGCAATTCAGATCGTGGATCGCCGCGCGGATCGGTTCGGGAAACCGCGTCTCGTCGCCGCAGCCGAGCTTCACTTCGTAGCCGGGCGCATCGTAGCGATCCCACGTTTGCGCGTCGTCCGCGTCCGGGAACGCGGCGGTCAGCGCGCGCGCGTTGTCGGCGGGAAGAAAATCGTCGATCACCACGTGAGGATAGGGGTCGGCATCGCGGTATTCGCGCGATCGTTCACGCGCGATCGCCGACAGTCTGTCCAGATCGAAAACGTAAGGCATACAATAGGGCACTAAAAAGCAGCGTCCAATAATATCAGCCCGCCCTATCAGCCCGCCCGCGATTACCGGCCAAAAGGTGCAAAAGTGAGCACGACACAACGCGTTGCCATTCTCGGTGGAACCCGCATCCCGTTTTGCCGCAACAACACGGCGTACACGGATGTCGGCAACTTCGGCATGTCGGTGAAAACGCTCGGAGCGCTTGTCGAGAAATTCGATCTGCATGGCGTTGAACTCGGCGAAGTGGCGTGGGGCGCGGTCATCAAGCATGCGTCGGACTGGAATCTCGCACGCGAGGCGACGTTGTCGTCCGGACTCGCGCCGACGACGCCGGGTATCACGACGGCTCGCGCCTGCGGTACGTCGCTGGACAACGCGATGATCATCGGCAACAAGATCGCAACGGGACAGATCGACGCCGGTATCGCCGGCGGCTCCGACACGACGAGCGATGTGCCCATCGTATACGGCCGCGCGTTGCAGCAGCGCTTGCTCTCCGTCAATCGCGCGAAGACGCCGGTCGACAGGATCAAGGCGGCATTCCGTGGATTTTCCTTCGGCGAGTTGAAACCGAGTTTTCCCGGCGTGGCCGAACCGCGTACGGGTATGTCGATGGGCGATCACTGCGAATTGATGGCGAAGCAATGGCATATCGCGCGCGAGGATCAGGACAAGCTCGCGCTGAGCAGTCATCAGAAAGCAGCGGCCGCTTACGACCGCGGATTCTTCAAGGATCTCGTCGTTCCGTTCCGCGGACTGGAGCGCGACGGTTTTCTGCGCGCCGACACGACGATGGAAAAACTCGGCGCACTGAAACCTGCGTTCGACAAGACATCCGGACAGGGCACGCTCACCGCCGGCAATTCGACGGGTTTGTCCGACGGCGCGTCGGCCGTGCTGCTGGCGAGCGAAGCGTGGGCAGCGAAACGCAATGTGAAACCGCAGGCGTATCTCACGGGCGCACAAGTCGCCGCCGTGGATTTCGTGCATGGCGAAGGATTGCTGATGGCGCCGACGATCGCGGTACCGCGCATGCTCGCCGCGGCAGGACTCACGCTGCAGGATTTCGACTTTTTCGAAATCCACGAAGCCTTCGCCGCCCAAGTGCTGTGCACGCTGCGCGCATGGGAAAGTGCGGATTACTGCAAGAACCGGCTCGGTCTCGACAAACCATTCGGATCGATCGATCCGGCCAAGCTAAACGTCAACGGATCGAGCCTTGCGCTCGGCCATCCCTTCGCGGCAACGGGCACGCGCATCGTCGCCACGCTGGCGAAAATGCTGGAAGACAAAGGATCGGGCCGTGGGCTGATTTCGATCTGCACCGCCGGCGGCATGGGCGTTACGGCCATTGTCGAACGGCCGTAAATAAAGCTTACGAAAACTTGAACGCCGGCGCCCACGAACCGCTCGGCGCATACGATCCCCGACGCGAACGCATGCGTGCCTGCAATTCTGCACGGCGGCCTTCGAGCCATTCGGCGCGATCGAGCGTCGACATATCCGCGCCGCGTCGCGACGCTTCCTGTTCGCGGAAAGCACAGAAGTCCGCATACGCTTCGATTTCCGGCGCGAGAATGCGCTGCACGACTTCGATCATGATCGCGTCGTCGAGGAAACCGAGCACCGGCACGTTGTCCGGAATCAGATCTTCGGGATCGGCGAAATACGTGAGCGCGGCCACGATGCGGCTGCGGTCTTCATCCGACAACCCCCAACCCGTATCGCGCACCATGGCGATCAGGTTTTCCACACCGGCCAACCGCGAACGGACGAACTCCGGCAACTGCTGTTTGCTGGCGGTCGCGAATGTCGTCTCGGCTTCTTCGAGAATCTGCGCCGCAGTTTTTTTCGACGCGCGCTCTTCGGCCCGTTTCATGGCATCCATGAATACCGGCAAATCCTCATCCTGGATGGTGATATTGAACTCGAGAGCCATGATCCGATCCGCTGAGCGAGAGGGGAGTGGTGCAGACTAGCCAGCCGCGGCGGGCGCGTCAATCGGCCCGCTTCAATGAACTATTTCAGAGAATAGACTGAAGTCCCGCGCCGAAGGCGGTAACGATACGCGTGTAGATGGATTTCAGCGGCAGGTCGACGCCGGGGAAATCGCCGACGTCGTCGTAGCACGCATAAAAACTTGGATCTTGCGGCCGCGTCGGCGCGCAACCCTCCTTCAATTCGAAACTCGACGCATAGCGGAACGGCCACAAATCGAAGATCGGCAGGGCTTCGGAGACATTGCCGATCCGTGCGTTGAGCCGGCTTAGCCAACTGCGCCGTTCGCGCCGTGCGATTGTCCACGAATTCCGCGGTTCCGCGTCGCGCAGGATCACGTCCCGGACCAGCGCGGTGAACGCTCGATCATGGATGACGAAACCCGCTTCGGTGTTGTAATGATCCGATCGCGGATCGAAATTGTGCGAGCCGATCAGCGTTATTTGTCCGTCGATCAAGATCGTCTTCGCATGCAAATTGACGCGGACTCCGACGTCCGCCTGCGGTGCGCTGCCGTAGCGTTCGTATTTCGATTTCTTCGGAGGTGCGCTTCTTTTTCCAAGTGAGGCGTAATTCGCGATCAACTCCGATGCTTCGGCGGGCAATGGTTTGAATTCGTGAATCTCGAATCCCAATTTGAGATAGCGCTTCTTGTATTTGTACGATAGCGCGTAAACGACGAACGCATCCGTCGCCGCCAGGGAATTCGTCGACACGAGAATGCGCAGTTGCGGACGTTCCTTGTGCTGTTCGCCGAAGACCTTTTGCGCCGTCTTGCTGAGCACGAGATAAGGCGTCTGCATGACGATTTCGGACTGCGCATCGCGCAACAATTGCAAAATGTGCTGGCTCAGTTGCGCGTCTTGCGGGTGCGGATCGCCGAGCTTGTTCGGCGCGTCGGAAAAATATTCGACGTCGCCGACGCGGAAGGCCAGCCGCGCGAAACGCGCGTCGATATAGACCGCATCGTCCGCGCGCGCCGACAGCGATGCGACACGCGCACGATCCGCGTATGTATGCAACGCATAGCCGGGCGCGTCGATGCCATCGGAAAGAATGCGGCTCGAAACATCGCGCAATCGGCTCAGCGGAACGCTGTTGCGGTTTTCCCAGAACGCGTCGAACGAGGCGCGCATCGCGTTGCCTGACGGACCTGCCACGAGCACGTCGCGGTCGCGATAGTCGAAATCGTCGTCCCAGTCGAAATAGCGATTTTGATAATTGCGCCCGCCGGCGATGCCGATGTCGCCGTCGATCAGCAGCAGCTTGTTGTGCATGCGCTGATTGAATTCGAAAAAGCAGCACAGGATGCCGGCGGCGAATTCGATGGGCTGCGTGCTGGCCTTGTGGAACGTCGGGTTGTAGATACGCAGTTCGAAATTCACGTGTGCGCGCGCAAGTTGTGCCAACAGTTCGATGTCGTCGAGCGAAAAGAGCTGATCGACGATGACGCGCACTTTCACGCCGCGCCGTGCGGCTTTCACCAGTTCGTCGAGCATGAGAAAGCCCGCGTCGTCTTCGGCAAAGATATACGTTTGCACATCGATACTTTTGCGCGCAGAGCGGATCAGATGGATGCGCAGCAGCAGCGAGTCTTCGCCGCGATCGAGCAGGTTGACATAGTGCACCGGCGCATCGGGTCGCGATTCACGCAGCGCTCGCTCCGCAAGATCGCGGTACGGCGAGGGTTGCGCGCACGCATCCGCAGCGACGCATGCGAGTGTCTGATCTTGAGCCGCCGTTGCTGTCGCGAGCGCGCGGCGCGCGTGCAACCGGTCGACAGCGCAGCCGTTCAGCAGGACGATCGAGAAAGCGGTCGCGATCGCGCAGAATCGCGCGCCTGTCACGGCAGGCTATCCGACGTCGGTGCGCTGACGAATGCGGAGAGCCGCAACTGGACTTTGTCGGACAACGCGCCGCGCCGCGATTGCATGCCGAAATCGCTGCGGCGTATCGTGCCGTAGGCCTCCACCGCGCAGCTTCCGTCCAGCGGATTGCGGCAGTCTTCCGCATCGAGGTCGAAATGAACCGGCCGCACGGTTCCGCGCAGCGTCAGCGTTCCGTCGATATCGCCGCCGCGATTGAGCCGCACGAGCGGAAAGCTGTCCGATAAAAAGTGGATTTTTGGAAAATGCTGCGTATCGAAGAATTCGTTGGATTTCGCCCACGCTTCGTAGCTGCGGGTGCGCATGTGCAAGTCGTTTGCGTCGATGTCCGCTTCCACTGTCGCCGTGCCGCGAAAGCGATCGATGGTCAGATTGCCTTTGATCGCGCCGAAGTCGCCGCGGATGCCGACGAGCCACATCACTTTCACTTCGAATTCGGCATGCGATCGCGCCGAATCGATTTCGAAAACTTCAGCGGCACTGGCCGCATGCACGGCCATGAACGCCGCGATTGCGAAGACGAAACGCGGCAGCAGCCGATGCACGCGCGGACCAGATCAGGGCGACCAGAAGGCCTTCAAACGGCCGCTCGCAGGTTCGGCGGGTCCATCGAGTTCGAACCAGGCAATGCCGGCCGGCGGAATGCCGCGGAAGTCGCCGGATTGCCCGGTGGCCAGCAGCGCGACCAACGTTTCGAAACCCGGATTGTGTCCGACCAGCATGAGACGCTGCGCATCGGAGTTCTCGTCGATCAACGCGTCGAGTTCTCCGGCGGTGGCTTCGTAAATGCGCGGTTCGAACAGCGCGTCGACGTTGCCCAGCGCGTACTTCAAGGTTTGACGCGCGCGCATCGCCGGCGAACAAAGGATTCGCGCCGGCAACACCGTGCGCGTTTTCAACCATGCCGCCGCTGCTTCGGCTTCGGCCACGCCGCGCGCGCTGAGTGGACGAACGCTGTCGTTTTGTCCGGGCGCAGCGTTTTCGGCATGTGCGTGCCGCAGCAGAATCAGTTCGCGTTTCATATCGTTCCTTTCGTGGTGCGTGCCGGATCCTGCGCTCGCTCAACCGTGCTTTTTCAGCCAGCGCAAAATCTTCTCCCAGTCTTCCTGATGCGAACGGATGGTTTCGGAGTTGTAATCGAAAATAGTCTTTCCGAGACCCGCAACGACAATGTAGCCCTGCGTGTCGCGCAATTGCGCGATCAACGGGAATGGCGATTTCTTGATTTCGTCGACCGCTTCCTGCGACGCCGTCGTCCACGGTTTGAGGCGGTTGGCGACAAGACCCACGGCGACTTTGCCGCGTTTTATGCGTGGAATCTGCGCCACTTCCTGCAGGAACGATTCTGTCGCGTCCAGATCGATGCGCGAGGGCAATACAGGAATGAGCAATGCATCGACCTGTTCGACCAGCTCCGTCAGTTCGCCCGCGCGAATGCCGGCGGGGCCATCCACGATAACGCGCTGCGCGTCGGCGGGAATTTTTTCGGGCCAGTCGCGCCGCATGCCCGAGATGCCGAGCACCGGGACAGAGAGATTCGCGCGCTTCTCGGCCCAGCGCAGGCTGGAACCTTGGCGGTCGGCATCCACCAGCACCGTGCGCTTGCCGTCGTGCGCGAAATAGCCGGCGATCGTCGTGGCTATCGTTGTTTTGCCGCAGCCGCCCTTGGAACTGGCTATCAGAACCTTTTGCATGAGACCACTCCCCGCGTCGGCGAAAGTGCGGTCAAGAGTACAACGGGATGCTCGCGGCGCGAAAGCCAGCTAAGGTCGCGGTGGGACTTCGCTGTCGGGCGGGTGCCAGTCCGCGGGCGGCTGCAATGCCGCCCCCTGCGACCGCAGGACGGCAAGCACGGCGGCGCTTTCGGTTCCGGATTCGTGCAGCGCCTGCGTATAAGTGCGCGTCACGCGCTGGTCGTCGGCCAGCAGTTCGGCGAGTTCGCCGATACGTACGGTCTGCCATTTGAGCGCGCGTTCCTGATCGCGGGCGGCGTCCTGGTCGGAGCCGCTCGGCAGAAGCGCCACCAGCAGATTCAGCCCGGCGCTCTTGGCGGCGAGGCTGGTGCTGGCCGCCATCTTCCTGGCGACGGCAATGCAGTCGGCATTGAGATCCGACGGCGCGGCGGCATCGCGGCATGCGGCGGTGACGGCGGCGGCGATCGGCGGCATGGCGCGCGCGGCAACGCCGGCGGCATTCACCAGCTGAAAGCCCTCGACGCTGGCGTTGAGTTGACCGCTCGCGCGGATCACTTCGTCGCTGACGGGAAGAATGTGTTCGGCGTCGTCGAGCATCGCCATCGTTTTGCCGAAGTAGTCTTCATAGCGTTGCGCTTGTGCGGCGCTCGTGAGAGCCGCGCGTGCGCCGGGCGTATCGCCGGTCGATTGCGCGCGCAGCAACGACAGCGCCCACACCGCGGCGTTCTGTGCGTCGAGCGCTTCGAGTTTTTGCAGCGTTTCAACTTGCGGACAATTTTTGGCGTCCTCGCGGCATTCGACGCCGGCGGCGGACCACCAAAGAAGAATGTCGTCCGGCGCCGTGCGCTGCGCATGCGCGAGCAGCGCGGGCGTTTTCAACGCAGCGGGGCGATTCGGATCTTTCGCATCGGTTTGTGCGAGCAGCGCGGCCGAAACGAGCGACGGCGCTTCGCCGCGCAACGCAAGGATATTGATCTGATCGCGGCGAAACTGCGTCATGATTTGTTCCGCCGTCATTTCGCCCGCGCCTTTCGTCCGTTGTTCCTGCGGCAACAGCGGTTGCGCGACGGCAGGCATCGCGGCCAGCGCGAGGAAAAAAAGTATAAAACGCGACATGAGGCTCATTCCTTGCCGGACAGGCCGCGAGTGTACCTTTCGGCAATTGACGCCAGCTTAATAACCGGCGGCTTGGCCGTCCTTGCGGCCTTCCGACGCGCCGATGTACGAATGATTCTTCGGGTCCCACTCGATGGCTTGATAACCGCCGTACGGGCCATCCGCCCACGTCACGTGATGACCTTTTTCCATCAGCGCGCGGATCGTTTCGTACGGGTAGCCGGTTTCGAGTTCGACTTCGCCGCCGTCTTTCATTTGCGTCAATTGTCCTTCCGGCTCGGTGTCGCCTTCGTGCTGGATGCGCGGTGCGTCGCCGGCTTCCTGCAGGCTCATGCCGAAGTCGACGAGATTCATCACGATCTGCGCATGGCCTTGCGGCTGCATTCCGCCGCCCATCACGCCGAAGCTGATGCGCGTGCCGTCGTCCTTGGTGATGAACGATGGAATGATCGTATGGAACGGACGCTTGCCCGGCGCATACGAATTGGCTTGGCCGTCCTTGAGCACGAACAATTGTCCGCGATCCTGCAGGATGAAGCCGAGTCCCGGCGGCGTCATGCCCGAGCCCATGCCGCGATAGTTCGACTGGATCAGCGACACCATGTTGCCCCACTGGTCGGCGGCGGTCATGTAGATCGTGTCGCCGTGCTCCAGCGGCGCATAGCTCGGCACGGAAAGCATCGCGTGATCCATCGAGATTTTCTTGCGCTGATCAGCGGCGTATTCCTTCGACAACAATTTGTCGAGCGGTGCCTTGAAGAAATCCGGATCGGCATAAAGATGCGCGCGGTCTTCCCACGCGAGCTTCTTCGCTTCGACGAACAAATGCACGTGCTCGGGACTGCCGAAACCGTATTTCTTCAGATCGTAGCCTTCGAGGACATTGAGGATCTCCAGCGCGGCGAGGCCTTGTCCGTTCGGCGGCAATTCGTAGACGTCGTAGCCGCGATAATTCGTCTTGATCGGCTCGACCCATTCGCCCTTGTGCGCGGCCATGTCGTCGTACGAAAGGAACCCGCCGTTCGCCTTGAAATAATCGCCGATGATGTGTGCGATCTTGCCTTTGTAGAACGCATCGCGGCCGCCTTTGGCAATCGTTTCGAGCGTGTTGGCTAAATTTGCATTTTTCCAGATTTCCCCTTTTTCCGGCGCACGTCCATCGATGGTCATCTGTTCGGCGAAGCCGGGATATTTGCTCAGTCGCGGTACCGATATTTTCCAGTAATGCGCGATAAGTTCCGTGACGGGAAATCCTTCGCGCGCATACGCGATCGCGGGCGCGAGATCCTGCGCGATGGGCAATTTGCCGAATTTGTCGTGCAACGCGAACCATGCATCGACGGTGCCCGGCACATTCACGGGCAGCGGACCGAGCGCAGGAATTTCCTTGATGTCGTGATCGACGAAATACTGCATCGTCAACGATTTCGGCGAACGGCCGGAGCCGTTGTAGCCGTAAAGTTTTTTCGTCTTCGCGTCCCACACGATCGCGAACAGATCGCCGCCGACGCCGTTCGATACGGGCTCCATCAAGCCGAGCGCAGCATTCGCCGCGATCGCCGCATCCATCGCGGTGCCGCCCTTTTTTAGCACATCGAGTCCGATCTGCGTTGCCAACGGCACCGATGTCGCGACCATTCCGTGCGTCGCCAACACTTCCGAACGCGTGGCGAATGGTTTTCCGGTGATGCGATCGGCGGCACTTGAGGACACGGCGGCGATCAACGCAACGGATGCAACGAGAATCCGATTCATTCGAAGCCCTCTTGAAGTCACAGTTTCAGCATACATTGAACACCAACTGCCTTGACGATCGGTCGATGTTCGCGAAATTGCGTCGAAACGTGCGTGCCTTCATGACCGTGCCGAGCGGCCAACGCTTTCGCGCGCACTACGAGCGGATGCGTGCGAAGCCCGGGTTTCTACGCGCGTTATTCGCCGTCGGCGCGGGACTTCTGCTGCTTGCGCTCGGCATCGTCATGATGATAACGCCGGGGCCGGGATTCATCGTTGCCGCTATCGGTGCAGCGCTGATCGCGGGCGAATCTTTGTTCGCGGCGAGGATTCTGGATAGGGTCGATTTGTTCGCGACGCGGGCGTGGGCGCGGTGGCGGCGTTAATCGTTCAGTGCGTCAGAGGCAAATGAGGTTTGTCGTCATTCAACCCTAACTTGTCGGGTTTTGGTGCGAATTTGTCGATCCAGTCTGCCGGCGGCAGCACACGCATGCTTGACGTCTGCAGGAAATTACGCATTCCATCGGCCTCATTTCCGTACACCAAGACGTCGTTGATCTTTCGAGCTTTCAATTCCACTTCCGCACCGAGGTCCGACGCATCCGAATGCGTCCATTGATCGTAAAGCCAATCGTTTTTGCGAATAGTTTCGTTGTCGTCGTAGTTCAAGGAGTGACGCCTGAACAGTTGCTTCGCCGCTACAGTCCTGGAAAAGAACGTGTCGCCGGCGGTAAGCAAAAGACGTAGCGAAAGGTCGCAGTTCAGCGCACGGCCGCCGTGCACGTTATCCGCCGCGCATTCTTTCGAAAGAGGTTCCGTTTGCGGAATCAGCAAAGCGTTGGCGATAAGGTAGGAAGCTGTTGGGGCGATGAGTTCTTTTTGTATTTCTGGAATTCCCGCTGCTTTCGGGTAATACATGTCCGGCATAGGTTTGCGCGAAAAGGCGGCGATCATCTCTTTCGCCAGTGTCATTTGATATGTGTCGAATCGAGTACTTTTGGCGAATCGATCGAGCGAGTCGTCCACCGCGGCAACGTTGGCGCTTCGGGAAGCAGCACTTAAGGCATTTAGCCAGACAGCGCCGTTTTCCGGTTCCAGCCGTTCCAGTCGTTCTTGCGCTTCAGACCATTGAGGTGACGATAATTCACTCAACCGCGTCGTCATCATCGTCCATCACCTTTCGGGATTCGATGAATTTCGGATCATCCTCCCATGGCGCATGTTCTTGCTCATTTGCGCTTGCGTCGGCCGGCGCGTTGGCGGCGGATGCAGAGCGTGCCGGATGCGCCGTTACCGCAAACAGGCAGGCAACCAATGCGGCGGTGTAACACGTTGATTTCAGCACGCGAGCTATTTCTTAGGTGACAGCGCAGATGCCAGTCCCGGCAGCAACTCCGCCCCAACCGGCACGGTAATCGTCGATCCCGCAAAATCTCCGCCGATGGGCTCAACCCGGCCGCCCAGACACTTGTTCGACAGAAAATCCTCGGCCACCGCGTTGAATGCCGTGTTGTTCTCCGGACGCC